>NZ_JBEPAM010000007.1:0-213236 GCF_040298605.1 Kitasatospora sp. NPDC001527
CGCGAATCCCACCGTCCTCGGAATCAACCGGGCCGGCGGCGTGCTGCTGTCGGACCACTATCCGGTCGTGATGGAGGTCGGCATGCCGCCGGGCCCCGGCGTCAGCGCGGTTCGAGGGTGACCGTGACCGGGGTGCCCGGGCGGGCGTGCGGGAGCCGGACGCGGACGTGGCCGGCCCGCTCGCCGCCCGGCTGCCCGACCTCGGCGCGGGCGCCGGCCGGCTGGACGGTGACCCGCGCGCCGGCGGGGAACCCGGCGGCCGGCAGGGCGATCTCGGTGGCCCGGCCGGTGCCGTCGGTCTCCCAGCGGACGGTGTGCCGGGAGCCGTCCGCGGTGGTGCGGGCGGCGGTGCCGGCGACCGCGACCGGGTACGGGCCGAAGGCCGGCTCCTCGCCCGGGGCGGGCCGCCCGGCGGGGTCGAGCGCGCAGTAGCCGCCGTTGCCCCGGCACCAGTACCACAGCGCCCAGCCGGCCGCGAAGCCGTCCATCGCGTCGACCTGGCGGCGCACCAGCAGGGCGTTGCCGGGCCGGCGGGAGTCCGGCGGGCCCCACTCGCCGACCAGCACCGGCAGCCGGTGGGCGGCGGGGTAGCCGGTGATCGCGGCGGTGTAGCGCTCGACGAAGCCGCCGGAGGGGTCCCAGTCGGCCCCGGACTCGACGGCGGTGTCGTAGAAGTGCGGCGCGTAGCCGAGCCGGGGCGTGCCCGGGCGCGGGTCGTCGAAGCCGGGCAGCCGGGTGGGGACGCCCTGGCCGACCAGCACGGTCGGTTCGACGAACAGCCAGGCGCGGGTGTCCACTTCGCGCACGGCGGTGATCAGCCGGCGGTACATGGCGGCGAGCCGGCCCTGCTCCAGGACGGCGGCGGAGCGGGCCAGCACCTCCGGGTCGGCCGGGTCGCCGTCCACCGGGCCGAACGGCTCGTTGAACAGGTCGTAGCCCAGCAGTGAGCGGTGGCCGCGCAGTTCGCGGGCCAGCCGGGTGTAGAAGTCGGCCTGCCAGGCGCGCAGGTCGGGGTCGTCGTAGAGGTGCCGGAAGGCGGCCTGGACGGCGGGCTGGAAGTAGCCGGCGAACCAGTCGTCCGGGTCCGCTTCGAACGGCAGGCCGTCGTCGCGGGTGGCCCAGGGCGGGATGCCGCGGTCCCCGCCGCCGAACCACGGTCCGTAGACGTCCTGGTGGAAGTCGACCAGGGCGAGCACGCCGTAGCGGTCGGCCCAGCCGAGGAGCCGGTGCAGCCGCCGCAGCTCGGCGGGGTCGAGACGGCCCCGGGTGGGCTCCAGCCTGGTCCAGGAGACCGGCAGCCGGATCAGGGTGAAGCCCTGCGCGGCGATGGACCTGACGTCCTGTTCGGTGGCCTCGGCGTACTTGTCGAGGTTGAAGCCGCGCAGTTGGAGGCGGCGGCCGGCGGCGTCGGTGAGGTCGGTGCGGCCGTCCGGGGCGGTGGCGGTGCCGGTGGGGAACGCCGGTGCGGGGGACGGGGAGTGGGCCCGGGCCGGGGCGGCGGGCAGGGCGAGGGCGGCGGTGAGCAGGAGGGCGGCGGCGGTGCGGCGTGGACGCATCGGGACCTCCGGTGCGGGTGAGGGTGGGGCCCGATGATGCCGGGGCGGGCGTGTCCGCCACAAGACTGCGGGGGCGGGGCCCGCTCCGGCGCCGGGCCGCCCTCAGCCGGTCTGCTCCGGTGCCGGGCCGGTGGGCAGGGCCGCGGTCGGCAGGTCGGCGGCGGCGGCCAGTCGGCCCCAGAGCAGGTCGGCGAGCGCCTGGACCATCCGGGTGCGCGAGCAGGGCCGGGACTCCAGCCACCAGTCGCCGGCCGCCAGCACCATGCCGGTGATGGACCGGCCCCAGGCCTCGGCGAGCAGTTCGCGGTCGGCGCCGAGGTCGACCTGGTCGGCGATGGCCCGGGTGATCTCCTCGGCGATCTGCTGGAGCGCCGGGGCCAGCGCGTTGCCCGCGCCGCTCGGATCGCCCGGCTCCGGGTGGGTGAGCAGCCGGTAGACCTGCGGGCGGGCCTCGATCCCGGCGAGGTAGGTGTCCAGCACGTGCTCGACCCGGTCGCGGCGCTCCAGCGGTTCGGCGAGCGCGGCCCGGACGGCGGCCAGCAGCCCGCCGGTGTGGCGCTCGGTCAGGGCCCGGACCAGGCCGTTCCGGTCGCCGAAGTGCCGGTAGAGGATCGGCTTGGTGATGCCGGCCTCGGCGGCGATGGCGTTCATGCTGGCGCCGGGCCCCTCGCGCTGGACGACCCGGTCGGCGGCGTTGAGCAGCTGTTCCCGGCGGGGTTCCGGTTCCATGCGCGATTCCCTCGTTCCGTGTGTGTGCGGGCGTTGACACCGGTTACCAAGCAGTAGCAGACTCCGACGATGTTACCGGTGGTAACACCCCGGTCGGTCGCACTCTTCTTCGGAGGCCCCCACCCATGAGCACCTTCTCGCTGGACCCGGGTCCGGACCAGCTCGCCGTCCGCGACTGGCTGCACGGTTTCGCCGCCGACGTGATCCGCCCCGCCGCCGCCGAGTGGGACGAACGGGAGGAGACCCCCTGGCCGATCATCCAGGAGGCCGCCAAGCTCGGCGTCTACTCGCTCGACTTCTACGCCCAGCAGTACTTCGACCCCTCCGGCGTGGGCATCCCGATCGCCATGGAGGAGCTGTTCTGGGGCGACGCCGGCATCGGCCTGTCCATCGTCGGCACCACCCTCGCCGCCGTCGCGGTGCTCGCCAACGGCACCGACGAGCAGATCGGCACCTGGGCGCCGCAGATGTTCGGCACCCCGGAGGAGGTCAAGGTGGCCGCGTTCTGCTCCTCCGAGCCGGATGCCGGCTCCGACGTCTCCGCGCTGCGCACCCGGGCGGTGTACGACGAGGCCAAGGACGAGTGGGTGCTGAACGGCACCAAGACCTGGGCCACCAACGGCGGGATCGCCGCCGTGCACGTGGTCGTCGCCACCGTCGACCCGGCGCTCGGCGCGCGCGGGCAGGCGTCCTTCGTGGTGCCGCCGGGCACGCCCGGCCTCGCCCAGGGGCAGAAGTTCAAGAAGCACGGCATCCGCGCCTCGCACACCGCCGAGGTGGTGCTGGACTCCGTCCGGGTGCCCGGCCACTGCCTGCTCGGCGGCAAGGAGAAGCTGGACGAGCGCCTGGCACGGGCCCGCGAGGGCGCCGGCAAGGGCGGGCGGAACGCCGCGATGGCGACCTTCGAGGCCTCCCGGCCGGCCGTCGGCGCGCAGGCGATCGGCATCGCCCGGGCCGCCTACGAGGTGGCGCTCGACTACGCGAAGACCCGGGTGCAGTTCGGCCGCCCGATCATCGACAACCAGGGCGTGGCCTTCCAGCTGGCCGACATGAGGACCCGGATCGACGCGGCCCGGCTGCTGGTCTGGCGGGCCTCCTGGATGGCCGCCACCCGGCAGCCGTTCACCGCCGCCGAGGGCTCGATGTCCAAGCTCTACGCGGGCGAGACCGCCAAGTGGGTCACCGCGCAGGCGATGCAGATCCTCGGAGGCAACGGCTTCACCCGGGAGTACCCGGTCGAGCGGATGCACCGGGACAGCGCGATCTACTCGGTCTTCGAGGGGACCAGCGAGATCCAGCGGCTGGTCATCTCCCGCGCCATCTCCGGGCTGCCGATCCGCTGACCCGGGCCGGCGGGAGCGGTCGGACACGCCTCAGCGGGCGGCCCAGAAGGTGAGTCCGGCCGAGAGGGCGCCCACCGCCGTGCCGACGACGGTCTGCGCGGCGGTGTGGTCCCGCAGCACCACCCGGGACCAGCCGATCACCGCGACCAGCGGGGACAGCAGCAGCCACCAGGGCCCGAGCGCGACGGCCAGGCAGACCACCGCGCCGCCCGCCACGGCGGTGTGCACCGAGACCTTCCACCAGGCGGTGATCACCAGGATCGGGACCAGCGAGGCGAACATCGCCAGCACCACCGCGGTGAGGTCGCGCGGCGCGTGCGCGAGGAGCATCACCGCGAGGCCGGCCGCCACCGAGAGCATGATGAGCGGGAAGAGCGTCAGCCGCCGGCGGCGGTTGCCGACGTGCCGGTCGTCCACGGTGCCCCGGCGCATCCCGAACCGGATGAGCAGGGTCGGGACCACGGCGGTGAAGAGCGCGGCGAACGCCGCCCAGCCGAGGCCGGTCCAGCCGTGGCGCGCCCCGCCGAGCAGCAGCAGCATCGCGATGATGACGTTCTTCGGCTCCAGGCCGTCGGTGATCCGGCGGGCCCACGGGGTGGCGGGCGTGGTGGCGGTCATCGCGTGGTGCTCCAAGGGGCGGGTCCGGGCGGGGACCGGTCGTATTCGATCGCGTGATCGTATCGGCGGCGGACCTGGAGGGCCCCGGGCAGGGCTCAGAACCGGGCCGGACGGCGTTCGAGGAAGGCGGCGAGGCCCTCGCGGACGTCGGGCGCCTCGCGCGAGCGGCGCTCCCAGGGGGCGAGGGCGGCGGCGGCCTGCTCCGGCGGGACGGCCAGCGCGGCCTTGACGGCGCCGATGGTCTGCGGCGAGCGGGTGGTCAGCAGGCGGGCGAACTCCAGGGCCGCCGCGTCCAGTTCGGCGGCCGGCAGGACGCGTTCGGCCAGACCGAGGGCGGCCGCCTGCGGGCCGGGCAGCAGTTCGCCGGAGAACAGCAGGTACTTGGCGCGGGCCGGGCCGACCAGCCGGGCCAGCCGCAGGGTCGGCACCGCCGGGTAGACCACGCCCAGCTTGGCGGGGGTGATGCCGAGCCGGGCGTCCTCGGCGACGAAGCGCAGGTCGCAGGCGAGCGCCAGCTGGCAGCCGCCGCCGACGCAGGCGCCGTGCACCACGGCGATCGTCGGGTGCGGGAAGGCCGCCAGCGCCTCCTCGGCGGCGACGTTGACCGCGTGGTAGGCGTCGGCGCGGTCCGGATCGCCGTAGACGTCGGCGAGTTCGTCGATGTCCGCGCCGGCGCTGAAGGTACCGCCCGCGCCGGTGACCAGCAGGGCGCGTACGCCCGGCTCCTCGGCGAGCCGCTTCAGCACGCCGGGCAGCGCCTGCCAGATCGCCAGGGTGACGGCGTTGCGCCGGTGCGGGCGGTCGAACTCCAGCACCGCGACGCCGTCCTGGCCGATCCGGGCGTTGAGGCCGTCGGTCTCGGTGGGCAGCGCGGCGCGCTCGCGCAGCAGCGGTCGGGTGGCCATGAGCACCTCCGGGAGGGTAGCGGGTGCGCACACTCTCCCAGAGCGCGGCGGCCGCGGGGCCGGTGGGTCCTCCGGCCCCGCCGCCGTGCTGTCGTGCTGCTGTGCCGTGCCGTCGGGTCTCAGGAGGCGGGGGCGCCCTGCGGCTTCCACTCGTGGGTCAGCAGCGACCAGACCTCGCCGTCGTGGTGGACGCCGCCGTGCAGGTAGCTCTCCCGCAGGACGCCCTCCAGGGTGAAGCCGAGGCGCTGGGCGACCGCGCGGCTGCGGACGTTCTCCGGCCGGTTGTGCCACTCGATCCGGTGCATGCCCCGGACGGTGAAGGCGTAGTCGATCAGGTGCCGGACGGCGGTGCTGATCAGGCCGCGGCCCTGGCCGGCGGGCTCCGTCCAGACGCCGATCTCGCAGTTGCCGGCCTTGGCGTCGAACTGCACGAACATCACGCCGCCGATCAGCGTGCCGTCCAGCCAGATGCCGAAGAGGCGGGCGGTGTCGGCGGCCTGCCGGTCCGCGTAGCGCTGCAGGACGGCGCGGGCCGACTCCAGGTCGGTGGCGAGGGCGGCCCAGCCGATCCAGGCATCGATGTGGGCGCGGCCGCGCTCGATGTGCTCCAGGTACTCGGGCGCCTGCCAGGGCTCCAGCGGGCGGAGCTCGGCGTTCTCGGCGAGGGGGACGGCGAACATGGGCGGGCCTTTCGCGGCGGTGGGCGGTCGGTGGTCGGTGGGGGCGGTCGGTGGTCCGTGGGTGGGCGGCGCGACGTCCGTAACAAACGTTTGGTACGTAAGATAACCCCATGACACCGGCCCGTGGAGATCATGAAGCCCGCCGAACCGAGGTTTCCGAGGCGGTCTGGCGGGTGCTGTCCACCCGGGGTTTCGAGGGGCTCACGCTGCGTGCGGTGGCCGCCGAGATGGGCGCCTCCACCGGGCTGTTGACGCACTACTTCCCCAGCAAGAAGGCGCTGGTCGCGCACGCGCTGGACGTGCTGGACCGGCGCTCGCTGGCCCGGCCGCGGCGGCTGGCGCCGGCCGACGGGGGGCCGCCGCCGCCCGAGGGGCTGGCCCGGCTGCGGGCGGCGCTGCTGGACGTGCTGCCGCTGGACGCGCCGGGCCGGGCGGGCAACCGGATCTGGGTGGGTTCGTGGGACGTCGCGCTCGCCGATCCGGAGCTGGCGGGGGCGCACGCCGCACGGTACGCGCGGGCGCGCGGCCTGCTGGAGGAGTGCGTCGGGGCCGCGCGGCGGCTCGGCGAGCTGCCGGCCGGCCCGCCGGCGGCCGACGTCGCGGCGGCGGCCCAGGCCTTCGTGCTGGGGCTGGTGGTGCAGGCGCTGTTCGCCCCGGCGGAGTTCCCGGCGGAGCGGCAGACGGAGCTGGTGGAGGGCTATCTGGCCCGGCTGGTGGCGGGCGGGGACGCGGGCGGTCCGCCGGCGTAGCCGCCGCGGGTCCGTCCGGGGTGTTTTCCGGCACCGGAATTTCCCGGCCGGGTCTTTTCGGAGAGTGCATGACACGCAAGGTCACGGGTTATGCGCGCTCGGTGCCGGGCGGGGAAATGCGCGCGGAGCGCGAAGTGCGCGGCGTCGGCCGCGGCACCGTGTGGCATGGCGCCCCCAGCAGGATTCGAACCTGCGACCTACCGCTTAGAAGGCGGGTGCTCTATCCGCTGAGCTATGGGGGCGGGACGGGTTGCGCCCGGATGGGCGCGACCACTGGCGGGATCGGGCGGTGGGCGCGCGGCGCCCGCTGTCCGTCCCGTGCCTGAGGGTTGGATGCGGGGGTTGGCGGGTCCTTGCCCTGTCGGGGACAGGATAAGGGTGTCCCGTTCCTCGGCCGGGTGTTGCGACACCGCCGTTGGTGTGTCGGCCTCGGTGGAGCGGTCCGATAATCGCAGGTGAAGGCCGTGAGTGCAGCGGTCTGGAGGTGTTCCGCGCCGGACGTTGTGCACTCGTTACGGGGCTGTCTGCCCACCCGTTATGGATTCGGCACGGAGAAAGCGCCGCGGCCGAGGCCGGCATCGACGCGGGTGGGGGGCCGTATTCGGGTTCGTTCGGTCGGATGACGTGCGCGGACGGTCCGCAGGGCCACCCCTGGGGGTGTCCGGGGGCGGCGCGGCGGCCAGGGGATTCTTGTCATGGCCCCGCAGAGGACGGGTGTGATGGTCACACAAAGGCTGAAATTCACCCCTGCGGGCGACAAGTGCTTTCCACAGGCCCGAGTTGTCCACAGGATTCCGGATCTCCCTGGTGCGCATTTTCCGGGAAGCGCACTCTCAAGGCGCACCGGTCGATTCCGTACGGTGCAACCGAGAGAGCGGAGCGTGTTGTGAACGAGACCCAGGTGACGGTGATCGGGAATGTCGCCACCGAGGTGACGTACGCCCAGACCCCCGGCGGGGTGCCGGTCGCCAACTTCCGGCTGGCGTCGACCGAGCGGCGTTACGACCGAGCGAAGGACGGCTGGGTCGACGGGGAGACGCAGTGGGTCACGGTGACGGCCTGGCGGGCGCTGGCGGGGCACCTGATCGACTCGCTGGCGAAGGGGGACCCGGTGGTGGTGAGCGGGAGGCTGCGGGTGCGGGAGTGGGCGGAGGGGGAGGTGCGGCGGAGCCGGGTCGAGATCGACGCCCGATCGGTCGGGCACGATCTGAGCCGCGGCACGGCGAGGTTCAGCTGGGCACCGGGGGTTCGGAACGGATTCCAGGGCGGATCCGCGGGTGGGCCGCCGGGCGGATCCCCCGGCGGCCCCGGGGGCCGGGCGCCCGTCGGCGCGGGTGGGCCGGAGGGGGCGGCCGGGGCGGGCGGGGCGCCGTTCGGCGAACCGGTGCCCGGGTGGATCGTGGACGCCCTGCGCGGCCGGCGGCCGGCCGGGGCGGGCGACGGGGCGGTGGCGGAGGGGGAGAGCGCGGGTGACGCCTAGCGGGTGACGGGGCGTCCGGCGGGCGGTGACACTGTCGACAAATATGTGAATCGAGAAGGGTGTTGCGACCCGCACGCGCAATCCCGTTCCCGTTAGCGGAATGATCCCGAATTTCTGGCCGCCCGTCAGCTTGTGGAGACACTGGGAGGGTTGATAACGATCCAGATACGGTATCGTCCTGATTTCGCATAGGGGTTTCCGGGCCCCTGGCGCTCCATAGGATGCGTCTGGTTCACATCGTGAAGCAGCGCCACAGGGGGCGCGGCAAGCAAGGCGGGCTGCCCATCGGCATGGCCCGGCCCGGAGGGATCCCAAGATGTTGCAGAGGCAGGGGCGGACGCTTCCCCGTATCACTACTGTCATGCTCGCGACCAGCGTGGTGCTGGGTTCGAGCCTGTTCGCGGCCGGTGCGGCGGCTGCGGCCGACGCCCCCGGAGGCGCCGTCACGGCAGTGATCCAGCCGACCCTGATGAGCGAGGAGATCGCCATCGAGGGCAGCCACTCCATCCAGGGCGGCCTCTTCACCCTCAGGACGTCCGACGGCGAGATCAAGACGTACTGCATCGACATCGACCACCCCGTCGACATCACCAAGAAGATCGAGTACCAGGAGTCCGACTGGAAGTCGAGCTCGCTGGGCCGCCCGGAGAAGGCCGAGGACGCCTCCAAGATCCGCTGGATCCTGGAGAACTCCTACCCGCAGGTCACCGACCTCAAGAAGCTGGCCACCGACGCCGGCGTCAAGGGCGAGCTGACCAAGGAGGACGCCGCGGCCGGCACCCAGGCCGCGATCTGGAAGTTCTCCGACGGCAAGAACGCCATCCCGGTCGACGCCGAGGCCAAGCAGCTGCGCGACTACCTGGTCAGCGAGAAGAACAAGGGCATCGCCGCCGAGCCCAAGCCCTCGCTGAGCCTCACGCCGGACTCGGTGTCCGGCAAGCCGGGCGCCAAGCTCGGTCCGTTCACCGTCAACTCCAGCGCCAACGAGGTGAAGCTCGCCGTCTCCGGCGACTCCGCCGACAAGGTCAAGCTGGTCGACAAGGACGGCAAGCCGGTCACCGGCCTGACCGGCCCGGTCGCCAAGGACACCCAGCTGTTCCTGGACGTCCCCGAGGGCACCCCGGACGGCGCCGCCACCGTCGACGCCTCCGCCGAGACCGTCGTGCCCAGCGGCCGGGTCTTCCTCAGCAAGGGCTACACCCCGGCCGAGCACAGCCAGACCATGATCCTGGCCGGGTCGACCAAGCTCGGCGTCAAGGACTCCGTCAAGGCGGCCTGGAAGGCCGCCAAGGGCCCGCAGATCGACAGCAACGCGGTCGTCGAGTGCGTCGCCAACGGCGTCAAGGTCTTCGTCGCCAACGGCGGCGACGAGGCCGCCACCGTCTCGGTGAAGCCGGGCAAGGACGTCACCGTCCAGCCGGGCAAGATCGAGTCCGTGGTCGTCCAGGTCGCCGAGGACACCGCCTACGACATCACGGTGACCGGCCCGAACGGCTTCACCAAGAACTTCAAGGGCATCCTGGACTGCAAGACCGCCAGCGTGACCACGCCGAGCCCGTCGGCCACCCCGACCACCAAGCCGTCGACCCCGGCGCCGACCACCCCGGCCCCGACCACCGCCACCAGCAAGCCGGCCACCCCGAGCGCCACCCCGTCGGCCACCGCCACCGCCACCACCCCGGCCGCGCACCCGGCGCCGCCGAGCACGGCCCCCGGCACCACCGGTGGCCTGGCCCAGACCGGTGGCAGTGACGCCACCCCGGTGATCGCCGCCGTCGCCGGCGGTCTGGTCGTGGCCGGCGGTGCCGCGGTCTTCCTGCTGCGCCGTCGCCGCGGTGGCAACGCCGCCTGAGGCACCACCCGGACCGTGATCCGGTAGCACCCGGCCCGGCCCCCCGCACCACGCGTGCGGGGGGCCGGGCCGCGCCGTGCGCGCGATACCCCGGCGGGGCTCTTGCGCCGGGTACCCGGCGGTTCGGGGCTCCGGGTCGGGTGCGGCACAATGGAAGGCTGCAAGCCGAATTACTCCCGACGACGCCGGAGCGATCTCACGTGGCGGAATACATCTACACGATGCGCAAGGTGCGCAAGGCGCACGGCGACAAGGTCATCCTTGACGACGTGACGCTCAGCTTCCTCCCCGGAGCGAAGATCGGCGTCGTGGGCCCCAACGGCGCCGGTAAGTCCACCGTGCTGAAGATGATGGCCGGCCTGGAGCAGCCCTCCAACGGCGACGCCTTCCTCTCGCCCGGCTTCACCGTCGGCATGCTCCTCCAGGAGCCGCCGCTCGACGAGTCCAAGACGGTCCTGGAGAACGTCCAGGACGGCGTCAAGGAGATCAAGGGCAAGCTCGACCGCTTCAACGAGATCGCCGAGCAGATGGCCACCGACTACTCGGACGCGCTGCTCGACGAGATGGGCAAGCTCCAGGAGGAGCTGGACCACGCCGAGGCCTGGGACCTGGACGCCCAGCTGGAGCAGGCCATGGACGCCCTGGGCTGCCCGCCCGGCGACTGGCCGGTCACCAAGCTCTCCGGTGGCGAGAAGCGCCGCGTGGCGCTCTGCAAGCTGCTGCTGGAGGCCCCCGACCTGCTGCTGCTCGACGAGCCCACCAACCACCTGGACGCCGAGTCGGTGAACTGGCTGGAGCAGCACCTGGAGAAGTACAAGGGCACCGTCGTCGCCGTCACCCACGACCGGTACTTCCTGGACAACGTCGCCCAGTGGATCCTGGAGCTCGACCGCGGCCGCGCGTACCCGTACGAGGGCAACTACTCCACCTACCTGGAGACCAAGCAGTCCCGTCTCAAGGTCGAGGGCCAGAAGGACGCCAAGCGCGCCAAGCGGCTCAAGGAAGAGCTGGAGTGGGTCCGCTCCAACGCCAAGGGCCGCCAGGCCAAGTCCAAGGCGCGTCTGGCCCGCTACGAGGAGATGGCCGCCGAGGCCGACAAGATGCGGAAGCTGGACTTCGAGGAGATCCAGATCCCGCCGGGCCCGCGCCTGGGCAACGTCGTCATCGAGGTCGAGAACCTCAACAAGGCCTTCGGCGAGAAGGTCCTGATCGACGACCTCAGCTTCACCCTGCCGCGCAACGGCATCGTCGGCATCATCGGCCCGAACGGCGCCGGCAAGACCACCCTGTTCAAGATGCTCCAGGACCTGGAGACCCCGGACAGCGGCTCGGTCAAGGTCGGCGACACGGTCAAGATCAGCTACGTCGACCAGACCCGCTCCAACATCGACCCGAAGAAGACCCTCTGGGAGGTCGTCTCCGACGGTCTGGACTGGATCAACGTCGGCCAGGTCGAGATGCCGTCCCGCGCCTACGTCTCGGCGTTCGGCTTCAAGGGCCCGGACCAGCAGAAGCCGGCCGGCGTGCTCTCCGGCGGTGAGCGCAACCGCCTCAACCTGGCGCTCACCCTGAAGCAGGGCGGCAACCTGCTGCTCCTCGACGAGCCCACCAACGACCTCGACGTCGAGACCCTCTCCTCGCTGGAGAACGCGCTGCTGGAGTTCCCCGGCTGCGCCGTGGTCATCTCGCACGACCGCTGGTTCCTGGACCGGGTCGCCACCCACATCCTCGCCTACGAGGGCGAGAGCAAGTGGTTCTGGTTCGAGGGCAACTTCGAGTCCTACGAGAAGAACAAGATCGAGCGGCTGGGCGCGGACGCGGCCCGTCCGCACCGGGCCACCTACAAGAAGCTGACCCGCGGCTGACACCCAGTCGTGACGACGGCCCGGCAGGCCGCCCGCCCCGTGCGGGCCGGCCCGCCGGGCCGCCGCCCGACCGGCACGCACCGCCGGCGGGCACCGGACGTCGAGGAGAACCCGTGGCACGCCACATCTACGCCTGCCCGCTGCGCTGGTCCGACATGGACGCCTTCGGGCACGTCAACAACGTGGTCTTCCTGCGCTACCTGGAGGAGGCCCGGATCGACTTCATGTTCACCCAGGCCGCCGAGGCCGGCGCGGGCGAGTTCGCCGGCGGTTCGGTGGTGGCCCGCCACGAGATCGACTACAAGCGCCCGTTGGTGCACCGGCCCGAGCCGGTCACCGTCGAGACCTGGGTGACCCGGATCGGCGGCGCCTCGCTGACCGTCTCCTACGAGATCAAGGACACCGCCGAGGACGGCACCGAGACCGTCTACGTCCGGGCGTCCACCGTGGTCGTGCCCTACGACCTCGCCGAGGGCCGGCCGCGCCGGATCAGCCAGGTGGAGCGGGAGTTCCTGACGCGCTTCATGGACGAGGAGCCGGCCGTCGCGGTCTGACCGCGCCCGCCCCCGCCGTACCCGTACGCCCGATGCCCGGATGTGAGCCGAAGCGTTGAACAGAACCGCCGCCCTCGCCCTCGCCGACACCGGTGAGGCCGCCGACCTGGCCGCCTTCCTGGTCCGCCTGCTGCGCTTCGACAAGGCGGCGGCGGTCCGGATGCAGGGCGTGCCGCGGCCGGACGGCGGCGTGCTGGCCGTCTTCGGGCGGCTGCCGCTGGGCGGTTCGGGCGCGCTCGTGGTGCGCACCGCGCGACTGGCCCGCCTGGACGGCCCGCTGGACCTGACGGTCTCGGCCGGGCAGCTGCTGGACGGCGTGGACGCCGCGGCGGACGCCGTCGCGCTGCCCGCCCCGGTCACCGGCCCGGCCTGGGCCGGGCTGCTGCCGCCGCGCACCGGCTGGCGGCCGGTGGGCACCCCGCCCGCCGCCCGGGTGCGCCAGGAAGTGGCGGCCGCGGTGCGGGAGTTCCGCGAGCGCAGCGAGGCCGTCCCGGCGCACCACCGGACCCGCGCGGTGCTCGACGCGCTGGCCGACGAGATCTGGTCCCGCCCGGTGGGCGCGCTGCCCGAACTGCCGCTGCGCGCCGCCCACGCGGCCCAGGTGATCGGCTTCCTGGCCCCGCAGGCCCCGCTGACCGTGCACCGGGCCGGCGGCTGGCTGCGGCTGTCCGCCCCGGCCGGGTCGGTGGCGGTCCGCACGGCGGCCGCGCCCGGCGCGGGCCTCGGTCTCAGCCCGATCGGCTAGCGGCGGGCCTCGCGACGGGGCCCTCGGAGGGGGCCCCATGGGGGCAACGCCCCGGTCAGCCCTCGGTGTTGATCATCGAGGCGGCGGCGTAGGTGAGGTACTCCCAGAGCTGCCGCTCGGCGTCCTGCGGCAGGCCCAGTTCGTCCAGCGCCACCCGCATGTGCTTCAGCCAGGCGTCGTGCGCCGCCCGGTCCACCTTGAACGGCACGTGCCGCATCCGCAGCCGCGGGTGGCCGCGCTGCTCGCTGTAGGTGCGCGGGCCGCCCCAGTACTGCATCAGGAAGAGCGCGAACCGCTCCTCGGCCGGGCCGAGGTCCTCCTCGGGGTACATCGGCCGGAGCAACTCGTCCCCGGCGACGCCCTGGTAGAACCGGTGGACCAGCCGCCGGAAGGTCGGCTCGCCGCCGACCTGCTCGAAGAAGGTCTCCTCGCTGAGCGTGCCACGCCGGATCTCGTTCACCCGACCATGGTCGCAGACGGCGGCGGGGCCGTACACCGCGACCTGGGGACCAGGTCCGCGGACGTACGACCCCGCACGGCACCGATTGCTCGCCGGGGTGCTCAGTCCTCCCAGCGGAACAGCTTCCAGGAGATGCCGGTCAGCACGGCGGCGAAGAGCAGCAGCCCGCCCATGGTCGGCAGCGCGTCCATCACGCCGCCGCCCCGGGAGAGCACCGACTGCGCCGAGGTGACCAGGTGCTTCAGCGGCAGCACCTCGGAGAACGCCCTGAGCCAGCTCGGCATGTCGTCGGTCGGGAAGAACGAGCCGGACAGGAAGGACATCGGCAGCACGATGATCTGCGCGAGGCCGTTGGCCGCCTCCTCGGTCCTGGCGATCGAGCCGGCCAGCAGGCCGATCGACATGAAGGCGATGGTCGCGCAGACCACCAGCGGCACCACCAGCCACCAGTCGCCGGTGAGCTTCAGCCCGAAGAACGGCAGGGTGGCCACGCCCAGGAAGATCGCGGTCTGCGCGAGCGCGGTCAGCACCGAGACGGCGACCCGGGAGCCGATGATCGCCCCGGCGCTCACCGGGGCGAGCCGCAGCCGCCGCAGCACCTTCTTCTGCCGCCAGCCGACCAGGGTCAGCGCGGCGCTGAACACCGCGCCGGTCGCCACCGCCCAGCCCAGCAGACCGGGGGTGAGGAACTGGATCGGCTTGAGCGACTCGTCCTCGACCTGGCTGCTCTCCAGGACGAACGCCGGCGGCTTGCCGCTGGTGGCCTGGTTGGCCTGCTGGACCACGGAGTTGACGATGCCCTGGACGGAGCCGGCCCGGACCTGGTCGGCGGCGCTGTAGCGCACCACGACCCGGCCGTCCGGGCCCTCCTTGATCATCGCGTCCAGGTCGCCCTTGCGGACCTTCTCCAGCGCGGCGGCCTCGTCGTCGCCCCTGGAGATGGTCAGCACCTGCTCCAGCCCGGCCCGGGCCTCGCCCTGGACCGAGTCCAGCACTCGTACGGCGCCGACCTGCTCCACCTTGGCGTGCGGGCTGGAGGCGCCCTTGAGCAGGGTGCCGAGCAGCACCAGGAACATCAGCGGGAAGAGCAGCACGAAGAACAGCGCGGCGCGGTCGCGCACGAAGGCGACCAGCATCACCCGGGAGAGGCTGGCGAAGGCGGAGACCCGCTCGCGCTCGACGGGCGCCGGGGGAGTGCCGCCCGGCGCGGGGGCGGCCTCGGGGGCCGCCGTGGTGGGCTCGGCGCTCATGCGCGGTACTCCCGTCCGGTGAGCTGGAGGAAGACGTCCTCCAGGGTGGCGCCGCGGACCTCCAGGCCGCGCAGCGCGCCCTGCTCGGCCAGCACGGAGAGCACCGGTCCCGGCAGGCGGGTGGACAGCGACAGCGAGACGCCGTCGTCCTCCAGCGAGGAGATCTCCGCCCCGGCGGCGGTGAACAGTTCGCGCGCGGTGCCCAGGGCCAGCAGGCCGGACTCCACGCTGACCCGGACGGTGTCGTCGATCTCGCGGACCAGCGCGGCGGGCGCCCCGGTCCGCAGGATCCGGCCCCGGTCCATCACCGAGACGCGGTCGCAGAGCACCTCGGCCTCGTCCAGGTAGTGGGTGGTGAGCACGACGGTGCGGCCCTCGGCGTTGATGTCGCGCAGCAGGTCCCAGAGGTTGCGGCGGGCCTGCGGGTCGAGGCCGGTGGTGGGCTCGTCCAGGAAGACCAGCTCCGGGCCGTGGACCAGGGCGCAGGCGATCGACAGGCGCTGGGCCTGGCCGCCGGACATCTTGTCGGTCATCACCCCGCCCGACTCGGTCAGGCCGACCCGCTCCAGCATCGCGTCGGCGCGCTTGGGGCCGACGCCGTAGAAGGAGCCGAAGGTGCGGATGGTCTCCCGCGCCGTGAGCTTGTTGAAGAAGGCGGAGGCCTGGAACTGGACGCCGATGCGCGGCAGCAGCCGGGGGTTGCGCGGCCAGGGCGCCAGGCCCAGCAGCTCGATCCGGCCCTCGTCGGGTTTGCGGATTCCCTCCAGGATCTCCAGTGTGGTGGTCTTCCCGGCGCCGTTGGGCCCGAGGATTCCGTAGAATTCGCCGGCCTCGACGGTGAGTGACACCCCGTCGACGGCCTGCACGTCCCCGTACCGCTGACGGATTCCGTCGGCGGATATTGCAGCAGTCATAGCGACCGAGCGTAGGGGCGGCAGGCCGTCAGGGGGAGCCGTCTGAGCATCATTTGATGATCAGTTTTACAACGGTGTCGATCGGGGTGGCCGGTGGTCGGCCGGTGGGTCAGGCTCGGTGCACCGTGATGGTGGTCCAGGCGCCGATGTGGATCCGGTCGCCGTCGTTCAGCGGGATCGCGGTGTGCGGGGCGATCGCCTCCGCACCGCCGTTCACCGTGGTGCCGTTGGTGGAGTCCTGGTCGACCAGCACCCAGCTGCCGTCCGGCTGCTCCGCCAGCAGGGCGTGCTGGTGCGAGGCGCCCGGGTCCTCCGGCGCGACCGACAGGTCGATCTCCGGCACCGTGCCGCGGTGCTGGCTGCGCCGGCCGATCCGCAGCTGGCCCCGCCCGGACAGCGGGATCCGCCGCTCGGGGCAGTACGGCGGGAAGAACAGGCCGGACGCCTCCGGGCCGCTGCGGGCCATCATGTCGGTGAAGTACGCGCGGTCGGCCGCGATCACCGCGAACCAGGTGGTCCGCACCGGCTCGGCGGGCTGGCCCTGCGGCGGCACCGGCGGGGCCAGGTGGAACGAGGTGCCGAACTCGTCGCCGCGGCGGGCGGGGCCGGGCTGGGCGTAGACCGGGCCGGAGTCCTCGCGGGTCCGGGGCGCCCCGTGCGGGCCGTCGGCGTACGGGTCCGCGTGCCCGGGGAGCGGCGCGGGGGGCTGCTGCGTGTAGTTCGGCACGGGGGCCGGGACCGGTGCGGCGGGCTGCTGCGCGTGCGCCGGCGGCGGGTAGCCGTAGCCGGCGGGCGGCGCGGGCTGCGCGGGCGCCGACGGGGCCTCGCCCGGGTGGCCCGGGTGCTGGCCGGGGCCGGGGTGCTGACCCGGGCCGGGGTACTGGCCGGGGTGCGGCGCGCCCTGGGCCTCGGGGCCGCCGCCGTACGCGGCCGGGATGTTCAGCGGGGCGGGCCCGGGCGGCGGCGCGGGTGCGGCCGGGAACGGCTGCGGGGCGCGCTGCGGCGCCGAGAGGTCGTAGTCGTAGCCGCACTCCTCGCAGAACCGCCCGGTCTGCGGGCTGCGGCAGATCGGGCAGACCGCCAGGCCCTCGGTGAGGTCCGGGAAGCCCTGCGGGGCCGCCGGCGGGGGCGGCGGCATCGCGCCCGGCGGGAGCGTGGCACCGTACGGAGCGCCGTGCGCGCCGTGCGCCCCCGGGTTCCCGGGCGCGCCGGGCAGCGTGCCGGGCGGTGGCGGCAGCGGCTGCGGCGGTGTCATCGGAAAACCGCAGAAGTCGCACCAGTCCTCGGCCTGCGACTCATGGCCCCTCGGGCAGATCGGCATCAGGTCCCCCCTCAATTCCAGCCCGGCCGGGGCTGAGCCCGGCCGGTTCGCGGCCCGGTCGGCGCTTCGGCGGTCACTTCTTCACACGGACGGTCTTGGTCGACCGGGTCTCGACGATCATCGAGTCGGCCTCGCTCACGTTCTTACGGAACCGAACGGTACCCTCCTTCGGGTCCACCACGTCCACCACCTTCTGCAGCAGCCGGAAGGTGCCCTCGTTGCCGGTCGCGTGCGCGATCCGCACGGCGGCCCCGAGCCTGGCGGTGGCCCGGTGGACGTCCCCGGCGCGGTGCGCCTCCATGCCCTCCCGGACGGCCGCGGCGAGCTCCGCCTGGCCGGTGTAGTGGGCGACCTGCGGGCTGATCCGGGTGGAGGAGGCGAGGTCGTCCGTCCAGACCGCCTTGACCAGGCCCTGCGACAGCACCTCGGGCGTCCCCCCGGCGACCGAGGGCGGCAGGACCAGGCTGATCCGGGCGGCCAGCATCTCGTTGCCGACGGCCGCGGCCGGGACCTCCACGCAGACGTGGTAGTCGCGGCTCTCGTCGCCCCACGAGCCGGTCGGGTAGTCGCCGGCCCGCGGCCCGGCCTCGGAGCGGCGGGCGGTGAGGTCCTCCAGCGCGGGGGCGACCTGCTTGACGAACCGGACCACCGCGTTGGCGGGCGTCCAGATCCGCAGCGCGACGTCGGCGACCTGCTTGCCCATCGCGCCGGCCATCATCGCGCGGAAGTCCTCGGCCAGGCCGGACGGCTCGGGGACGATGTCGACGGTGCCGAGCAGCGCGGAGGAGATCCGGCGCAGCTCCTCCACCTTCCAGTCGGTGCCCACGCCCCGGCAGTCGGCGGTGAAGTGGCCGGTGACCCGGCCGATCGCGCGCTCCAGCTCGGCGGCCGTCTCGTGCTCGTTGTTGCCGTCGGTCAGCAGGATGGCGTGCCGGATCGGGATGTCGGGGCGGGTGAGGAAGAGCTGGTCGGCCTTGGTGAGCCAGCTGCCCATGGCGGTGCCGCCGGCCGCGGTGAGCCGGCGCAGCGACTCCTTGGCCCGGGCGCGGGTCTGCTCCGAGGCGACGGCGAGGGTGCCGTCGCCGGGGAAGACCTCGCGGGCCTCGTGGGTGCCGGCGACCACGGCGAAGGCGACGCCGTCGCGCACGGTGTCGATGGCGGCGGCGGTGGCCTCGCGGGCGCCGCGCAGCTTGCTCGACGGGTAGTCCATCGATCCCGAGCAGTCCACCAGGATCACCACGGCGGCGGACTGCCCGTCGCGGCCCGTCGCGGCGTCGGTGACGCCGAGCGGCCGGCCGCCGGAGGTGCCGCCGCCCGTCGCGGTCACGGTGACGATGGCGTTCACCTCGCGGGCGCCGTCCGCGAGGTACTCGTTCTGGAAGATCTCCACGTCGAACCTGGGCAGGTTCGGCTTCGCCAGTGTTGCCATGGGCCGGTGGCTCCCGTCGGGTGGTCGGTTGGTGCGGGGGCAGCTGTGCTCGGTGGTCGGACGGCCGCCCGGGGGCGGGCGCGGGGCGTGCGGGACGGAGCGGGGCGGGGCCCGCGCCCGGGACGGCGCGGGCCCTGGCGGGGCGGACGGGTCAGCGGGCCGGGGGCACCGTCGGGCGGGGCGGGACGGCCGGCGGGGCGGCGGGCGTCGGCGGGACCGGAGGCGTGGGCGGCAGCGGGGGCGCCGGGGGCAGCGGGGCGGCGGCTGAGCCGATCACCGGGATGTCCGGCAGGGTCGGCTCGTACTCCTCCTCCTCGGCCCCGGCGGACGCGTCCGCGGTGACCACCGGCAGGTCGAGCGCGGTGGCGGTCCGGGCGTCCTCCTCGGGTTCCGCCGCCGGGGGCGGGTCGATCGGCAGCACGGCGACGGTGATGTTGTCGTGGCCGCCGGCCGCGACCGCGAACTTCACCAGGGCCTGCGCGGCGGCCAGCGGTTCGGCGCGGGCGTCCGGCCGGACGTAGTAGGCGAGGTCGGTGGCGGCCTCCGCGTAGTTCCACAGCCCGTCGGTGCAGATCAGCAGCACCCCGGGGACGTGCGGGGTGAAGTCCAGGGTGTGCGGCACGACCTCCTCGGCGTCCGCACCGAGCCAGCCGGTGATGGCGTGGGCGCGCGGGTCCGCGTACGCCTCGGCCTCGCCCATCAGCCCGGCCTCGACCATCCGGGCGGCCCAGGAGTCGTCCTGGGTGAGCCGGAACGGCTCGGCGGCGACCCGGTCGTCCGGGATCCAGTAGGCGCGGGTGTCGCCGACCCAGCCGATGGTGATCCGGCCGCCCGCCGCGATGGCGCTGACGTAGGTGCAGGCGGGCGCGTTGACGTCGGGCCGGCTCGGCCGGGTGCCGTCGGTGGCGAGCGCGGCCACCGCGTCGGCCGCGTCGGCGATCGCCCGGCGCATCGCCGCGGTCGGGTCGGTGCCCGCCTCCAGCGAGCTGAGCAGCGACTCGGAGGCGGAGTCGACGGCGGTCTCGGAGGCCTCGTCGGGCCGGTCGGAGGAGGAGACGCCGTCGCAGACCACGGCCACCACGACCGGCTCGCCGCCGGGCAGCGAGGTGGCGGCGACGGTGAAGGAGTCCTCGTTGCGGTGGTGGCGCAGGCCGCGGTCGCTGACCCCGGCGACCCCGGCCAGCGCCTTCTCCATGTGGTCGCGCGGGCGCGGCTGGGCGCCGCCGCAGGCCTCGCAGTAGCCGTCGGGGGTCACCTGGTGGAGCCCGCAGTGCGCGCACGCGGCCGCGCTCGGCGTGCCCTGGGCGGGGACGGTGGGCCGGTTCGGCAGGGTCGGCGGATGGTCCTCGCCGCCGGCCGCCGCCCGGGCGGCGGACCAGCCGGCCGGCATGGCGCCGGGGCCCGGGCGGCCGTCCCGGCTCGCCCCGCAGGAGCCGCAGTAGACGTCCTCCGGGTCCATCGGCTCGGCACAGCTGTGGCACACGGTCTGCTGCGGCATCTCTTACACCCACGTCCTGGGACGGGCCCGGTTGGCCCGTTCCACCATCTCGATCCTGGTCTCGGCCCGGTCGGCCAACCGGGCGAGTACCCGGTAGGACTGCTCCAGGGCGAACCGCAGTTCCCTTTCCACCGCGGGCCGTCCCAGCACGCTGACCTCGCCGCCCGTCCGGCCGGGGCCGGTTCCGCCGGGCGACCCCGCGGTCACCCAGCCGAGCGCCGCGCCGAGCACCTCGACGGCGAGTTCCTCGCGGCGGCGGTCGTCCAGGCGCAGCGCGGTCAGCTGCTCGGAGCTCGCGCCGAGGTCGGCGCCGAGCGGGTCGGTGGCGGGCCGCTCGCGCAGCCGGGCCCGGACGGCGGCGATCCGGGCGGCGGTGTACTGGCTGGAGGTGGCCGGGACGGTCTCCAGGACGGCGACCGCGCCGGCCCGGTCGTTCCCGGCGAGCCGGACCCGGGCCAGCCCGAAGGCGGCGCTCAGGTAGCTCTGGTCGGTGCTCCACACCAGACGGTAGAACTCGGCCGCGTCGCCGCCGTCGCCGAGGAGTTCGGCGCAGACGCCGAGGGCCAGCTTGGGGGCGGCCTCGCCGGGGAAGGCGTCGTAGACGGCGTCGAAGGCCTCGGCGGCGGCGCGCAGCGCCTGCTCGCGCGGGCCCGGAGCCCCGCCCTGCGGATCGGCGGACGCGGCGTCGGGGCCGGTGGCGGCCGGGTCGCCGGCGGTCTCCTGGTCGCCGGCGGCGACCAGCGAGGCCAGGCCCCGGTACCAGACCACCCGCCAGTCCTCCGGGTGGTCCTGTTCCAGCGCCGCGAGCGCCTCGGCGGCCTGCCGTCCGCGGCCGAGTTCGAGCAGTGCGCGCAGCGCCCGCAGCCGGCGCTCGACCGAGTCGGTGGGGGCTCCGTCCAGCGCGGCCAGCGCCTCCTGCGGGTCGGTGGCCAGCAGGGTGGCGAGGAAGCCGGCGTTCGGGTCGCCCGGGTCGACCCGGGGGACGGGCAGCGCGAGCGCGGCGGCGGCCGGGTCGACGGCGGTCAGCCGCAGTTCGCCGGGCCGCACCGTGGGCGCCACCAACGCGGTGTCGACGACGCGCAGTTCGGGCCCGAAGAGGGTGGAGGGCGCGGGCCGGGCCCGGCCGTCCTGGAGGGCCAGCACCTCGCGCAGCACGCCGGTGAGCTGGTCGGCCATCTCCTCGGCGGAGGCGAACCGGCGGGCCGGGTCGGGGTCGGTGGCGCGCACCAGTAGCCGGTAGTAGGACTCGTAGGCGGCGAAGGCCGGGACGGACTCCGGGCCGGGCAGGGTGTCCCGGTAGGTGGTGGAGTAGCCCTGGAAGTCGAAGCTGAGGACGGCGAGGGTGCGGGCCACCGTGTAGAGGTCGGAGGCGGGGGAGGGGCCGTCGGTGGCGATCTCCGGCGCCTGGTAGCCGATGGTGCCGTAGATCGGGCCGTCGTCGTCGAAGCGGCGGACGGCGCCCATGTCGATGATCTTGAGGGTGTCGCCGCTCTGGATCACGTTGTCGATCTTGAAGTCGCAGTAGATCAGGCCGCGCTGGTGCAGGTAGCCCAGCGCGGGCAGCGCCTCCAGCGCGTAGGCGATCGCCTGCTCGACCGGCAGCGGGTCGCGCCGGCCGTCGGGGGTGCGGCGCCCGTTGGCGATGTCCTTGAGCGACTTGCCGCCGACGTACTCCATCACGATGTAGCCGTCGGTGGCGCCGGTCCGCAGGTCCGGGTGCTCGGCGAAGTTGATGATGCGCACGATGCTCGGGTGGTCCACCTCGGCCAGGAACCGGCGCTCGGCGACGGCCACCGCCAGCGCGTCCTCGTCCCCGGTGTCCAGCAGGCCCTTGAGCACCACCCACTTGTCGTTGACCCGCCGGTCCACCGCCAGGTAGATCCAGCCGAGCCCGCCGTGCGCCAGGCAGCCCACCACCTCGTACTGCCCGCCGACCAGGTCGCCGCGGCGCAGCTTGGGGGTGAACGAGTACGGGGTGCCGCACTTGGTGCAGAAGCCGTCCGGGCGGCCGGGCGTGCCGCCCCGGCCCCGGCCCACCGGGGCGTCGCACTTGGAGCAGTAGCGCTTGCGCTCCGGCACCTCCGGGTCGGCCAGCACCGCCTGCGCCGGGTCGGCGGTCGGGACGGTGGGCACCGTCACCAGGCCAGCGCCGAGCCGGTGCCGGTTGGCGGTGGCGCTGCCGCGGCTGCTGCGCACCGAGACCGAGCGGCCGCTGCCGGTGCGGGTCGAGCGGTGCGAGCGGGAGCGGCCGGACAGCGAGCGCGAGGAGGCGCTGCGCGGCGAGCCGGTGTCCGGGTCGAAGACGATCTCCACGGTGGACGTGTGCGCCGCGGAACCGGACGTCGCCGTGCCGGACCTCGCGGAGCCGGACCTCGCGGAGCGCGGGGCCGGCACCTCGGGCGGGGTGAGCCCGCACTCGTCGCAGTAGCCGTCGGCGTCGATCGTCCCGGCGCAGTCGCGCGGGCAGGGATCGCCCGCCGCGGCCGGGGCCGCCGCCGCGGGCACCGGCCCGGTGGCGGTCCGCACCGAGGAGGTGCCCTGCGGCGCGAGCCCGCACTCGTCGCAGTAGCCGTCCGCGTCGATCGTCCCGCCGCCGCCGCACTCCGGCCGCACGCACGTCTCGCCCATCACCCTCGGCCCCCCTGGTCCAGTCCCTCGGCAGCCCGTCCGTCGGCCGGCTCCCCGCCGGCCCACGCCCCGCCCTGTTCCGTTCCGTCCTGCGCCGGCCCGGTGCCGTCGGCCCCGGCCCCGCCCGGCGCCGGGCGCAGCGCCTGCTGGAACCGGGCCACCGCGCCGGCCGCCGCCCGCAGGTCGCACGGCGCGCTCCACAGCAGCCAGCGCGCCTTCTCGTAGCGCTCCACCACTTCCGGGTCCTCGGCCACCCGCAGCCGGGCCGCCATCGCCTTGTACGCGTCCAGGCGCCCGCGCAGCTCGGCCCGGACGGCCAGCGGCTGGGTGACCTCGGTCAGCGACTGCCGGGCCCGGGCCAGCTCCTTGGCCGCCGCCTCCTCCAGCGCGTCCAGCAGCGGCGCCAGCCGGTACCACTGCCCGCTCTGCCGCAGCTCCAGCGCCACCACGATCCGTTCGCGCAGCGCCGAGGCCGGGCCGGGGACGGCCGGCACCTCGGTGGCGGCGATCTTCGCCAGTACCTCGCCGCGCGCCCGGCGGGCCTCGGCCAGCGTGGCGTCGGCCCGCTGCAGCAGGTCCCCGACGCCCTGCAGGCGCTCCTCGGCGTCGTCGCGCAGCCGCAGCAGGTTCTCCAGCTCCAGCCGGACGCCGTCCAGCGCCCGCCCGGCCAGGTCGAAGCGCTCGGTGTCCACCACCCCGGACGGCGTGGCCGACGCCCCGCCGTCCGGCACCGTGCCGCGCTGCGCGGGGACGCGGGCCGGGCGCCACAGTGCCAGCGGGTCGCCGCGCACCTCGGTCCGCAGCCCGCCCAGGTCGGCGTCCAGAGCGTCCAGGTCGTCGCCGAGCGGATGGGTGCCGGCGCGCACGCCGAGCGAGGCCGCCAGGGTCTGCACCCGGCGCAGTTCGGCGATCAGCAGGTCGATCCGGGCGGGCAGCGCCGACCAGACCGCGTCGGCCGCCGAGACCACCTCCAGGACGGTGGCGTACCAGGCGTTCATCCGGTCCATCAGCCCGTCCAGGCTGACCCGCTCGACCAGCCGGGCGGGCGCGCCCAGGCGCTGCGGGCCGTCCGGCGCGCCGCCGGGCACGGTGACCGCGTCACCGGTCAGCAGCTCGCTGAGCTCGGCGAGTTCGGGGCCGCCCGGCCTGGCCCTGCGGGCCCGTACCGCGCGGGCCGAGGCGAGCGCCTCGGAGTAGCGGTCGAACAGCGCCCAGAGCAGCGGCAGGCCCTGCCCGACGACGGACCAGCGCTCCTGGGTCCGCCCGGTCAGGTCGGCGCCGTCGAGCAGGCGCAGGCCCGGGTGGTCCTGGAGCGAGAGCAGCGCCGACTCGACCGCGTCGCGTTCCGCGCCGAGGCGCGCCAGCGCGCGGTCCACCTCCTCCCGGCTCAGCACCGGGCCGGCCGAAGCGGCCATCGCCCTCTCCCCTCCTCCACCTGCTCCGTTCCGTGTCCCCGGGGACCGTTCCCGGCCCCGGGGCCCGCCGCACCGACCCTAACGCCTGCCCCGGCCGCCCCCGCCCGTGCGGCCGTCACCGCGCCGTCGGCCAGTGCCGGTCGGCGTCGTCCAGCAGGTACGGCTTGAGCCAGGTGTCGTACGCGCCGCGCCAGGCGCCCTTGGCGTAGTAGTCGTTGATCACCTGGTTCACCCGGGCCGTCAGGTCGGTGCTGTCCTTGAGCATCGCGACGCCCATCACGCCCGGCCGCACCTCGCCGTCCAGCACCTTGACGGTCTGGTCCTGCGCCGCCTGGCCGGCCGCCAGGCCGTCGTCGGTCATCGTCGCGTCGACCTTGCCCAACTGCATCAGCACCAGGCAGTCCAGGTTGTTCTCCACCGGCACGAGCTGCTTGAGCGGACGGGTCTTCAGCTCCTCCAGGGCGGAGGAGCCGGTCGCCGCGCAGGCGGTGGTGCCGTTCAGCGCCTCGTCGAGGCTCTTCGCCGGTGAGGTCCTGGGCACCAGGACCCGCTGGCTCGTGGTGAAGTACGGCCGGGAGAAGGCGATCTCCTGCAGCCGCTCGCAGGTGATCGACATGGTGCGCACGATGATGTCGACCCGGCCCTCCTTGATGAACTTGATCCGGTCGGCGGTCGGCACCGCCTTGAACACCACCTTCTCCGGGTCGCCCATGATCGCGGTGCCGATCGCCCGCGCGAGGTCGATGTCGAAGCCCTCCAGCCGACCGGAGTTGGGGTTGCGCGCGCCCCACCGGTAGCTGTTCAGGTCGATGCCGACGACCAGGCTGCGGCGGGCCTTGATGGCCTTCACCGCCGGCCCGTCCTCGGTGCTCGGCGGGACGCTCCGGTAGAGGTCGCAGCCGTCCGCCCGACCGGACTGCGCGTCCTGGTCCTGCTGGTCCTGCTGCGCCGCCACCGGTACCCGCGGCAGCGGCTCCGGCGCGCCGGCCGCGCCGCCCTGCCGCGGTCCTCCCGCGCCGAGCGCCAGCGCGCCGGTGGCCAGCAGCGCCAGCGCCGCCGCCGTCCGGGCCGCCCGCAGCGCCGTGCCGCGGCCCCGTCCCCGCTCCGTGGTCGTGCCCATCCCGTTCGTCCCCCTTCTACCGGTACTCGGCCAGTCGCCGGCCGAGGCCGCCCAGGGCCGCGGCGGCGGCCGCCAGGCCCAGGGCCGCGACCCCCGCGGCGGCGGTGCGCAGGTCCCCGTCGACGCCCAGCGCCTCGTCCCGGAACCGGCCCTCCTCCAGCAGGGCGGCGTGCGCCAGCTGCCGGTCGGCGGCGCTGAACGCGGCGTCGGCCGTCCGCGGCGCGTTCGCCTCCTCGGCCGTCACGGTGGCGTCCAGCGCGGCCTGGTAGTCGCCCTGGTTCTCCAGCGCGGTGGCCGCGGTGTGCCGTTCGTTCCACTGCTGGTAGTCGCGCAGCGCCTGGTCGACCGTGGCCCGGGCGTCCGCCGGGGCCAGGGCCTGGGCCTGGGCCAGGGTGCCGGCCGGCCCGCCGCGCTGCGGGTCGGTGGCGTACAGGTGGTCGGTGGTCGTCGACCACAGCTTGGCGTAGGCGGTGCTGGAGCCGCGCGAGACGTAGTGCAGGTTCTCCGCCAGCCGGGCGGTCAGCACGTCCACCCGGGCGGCGTTGAGCGCCCGCAGCGGCGCGGCCCCGTCGCGCTCGCCGCGCTGGAGCGCCGAGCCGGCGCCGGTCGCGCTCACGGTCAGCCAGAGCACCGCCGCCAGGACGGTCGCGGTGGCGGCCAGCAGCCCGATGTTGAACACCCGGTTGGTGCGGCGGAACAGCGTCAGCTGCACCCAGGCCAGCGCCAGCAGCGCCACCACCCCCAGCGCGTACCCGGCCCACGGGGTGGACCGGGCGTCCGCCAGGTCGTCGGCCAGCACCTCGTCCTGGGCGGCCGACAGCCGGGCGGCGGTCGGCAGCAGGACGGTGCGCATCTGCTCGGAGGCGTACCGCTGGTAGGCGCCGCCGAGCGGGTAGCCCTGCCGGTTGTTGGCCCGGGCGGTCTCCACCAGCCCGGCGTACACCGGCACCTGCTGGTTGAGCGAGGAGATCAGCTCGTGCAGGGACGAGGAGGAGTCGGTGCGGCCCGCCGCCTCCGAGATCAGCTGGGAGGCGTACCGCAGGTCCTCCTCGTAGCGCGCCCGGACCGTCCGCGGCTCGGCGCCCGCCAGCAGGAAGCCGGTCGCGGCGGTGGCGTCCGCGTCGGCCAGCGAACGGCTGATGTCGGCGGCGGCCTGGCTGAGCGGCTGGCTGGAGCGGACCACCCGCTCGGCCGCCGCTGCGCGGGCGTTCAGCTGGACGGCCGTCAGCGCGCCGAACGCGAGGGTCAGCACCGCGAGCAGCGCCCCGGCCAGCCGCAGCCGCCCCGGCGCCGTCCGCGTGGCCCGCCCCAGCCGGGCGACCGGGCCGCGCCGCGGCTCCACCGCCCCCGTGCCGCGGGATCGCGGCGCGGGCGGGCCCGGCCTCTCGATACGCACCGGTGTCGCCACCAGCCTCCCCCTCCCCAAGGGCCCGCCCCCCGTCTCCGGGGCCCGGCCGTTGCCAGCAGTATGGCCGTCACTTCCGGCGGCCACACCCGAGTTGCGCGGATCTTGAGCTGTGCGTCCCGACGCCGCACCCGGCGGGCGGTCCCCCGGTCCGGGCCGTCGCGGGGCGCGGGCCGGGCGGCGAACGGGTCGACGCGGACCGCACCCTACGCGGTTCCCCGGGCGCCACGGAGGGCGGGAGTCCGTTTTCCCGCCCGGGTGCCCCGGCACGGGCGGTTCGTGCGCCGGTGCGACGGCCGGCCGCTCCGTACGATGGCGGCATGCGTCTTCTGGGAACGATCTCCGCCGACCGACCGCTGCTCGTCGTCGCCGTCCGGGAGGAGGCCGCCCACCTCGGCGACCACCTGCCGGTGCTGCTCACCGGCATCGGCAAGGTCAACGCCGCCGCCGCGCTGGCCACCGTCCTCGCCGGGGGCCCGCACCCCTCCGAGGTCGTCAACCTCGGGACCGCCGGCGCCCTGCGCCCCGGCTGGGAGGGTACCCACACGGTGACCCAGGTGATCCAGCACGACCTCGACACCCCGACCCTCCAGGCCCTGACCGGCCGCGTCTACGGCGCCCCGCTGGTCGTCGGCAAGGGCGACGGCCCGGTGCTGGCCACCGGCGACCTCTTCGTCTCCGACCCGGCCGCCCGCGACCGCCTCGCCGAGCACGCCGACCTCGTCGACATGGAGGGCTACGCGGTCGCCACCGTCGCCCACCGGGCCGGCCTGCCGGTGCGGCTGGTCAAGCACGTCAGCGACGAGGCGGGCGACGGCGCCGGCCACACCTGGCGGGAGACCGTCGACGACTGCGCCCGCCACCTCGCCGACTGGCTGCACGCACAGGGCTGGTGACGGAGCGTCAGGTCGCCCGGCGGGGCTGATGAGGGTGGCGGTGTGGCCGATGACGCCACCGCCGCGAGCGGGCCCCTCACCGCCGTCGAGCTCAACTGGTTCCTCTGGGCCTACCCGGGGGGACGGCGCCGGGCCGTGGGGCGACGACGCGCCCTCACCGGGCGAGGAGACGGTGGCGGAGTCGGCCGCCGCGTACCGGGCGGCGACCGCCCGCGCCGACGAGGCGATCGCCTCGGCGGCCGGCCGGCTCGACCGCCCCGGCGTGCGCTCGCTGCGTCCCAACGCCGAAGCGCCGTCGATGCGTTGGCTGCTGGTGCACCTGATCGAGGAGACCGGCCGGCACGCCGGCCACGCCGACATCCTCCGGGAGCAGCTGGACGGTTCGGTCGGCCGCTGACGGGAGGCGGGTTTGACGGCCCGCCGACGATCGGTGGAATACTCCCCCGCGCAGTACCCGGTGCCGCTCCGGCGGCACCGGGTGTTTTTCATACAGGGGGAACAGAAGTTCATGTCATCGTCTGACAGAAATGTTGGCCGCCGTCGCACCGTGCGCACCGCCAGGACGGCCCTCGGGGCCTCGGCGCTCGCGCTGACCCTGCTCGGCACCGCGGCCTGCGGGCCCGACAACAGCTCGGCCGACTCCGCGGTGACCGCGGCGGCGGGCGCCGCCGCCGGGTCGAACCTCGGATTGCCGGCCAACCTCGACGATCTGAAGAAGTGGAAGTTCGAGGACTGGGAGAAGTGGGCGAAGGACTACGCCCTCCCGGCCGCCGCCAAGGGTTTCTGGACGCTGGACAAGCTGCTCAAGGCCAAGCCCAGGGAGCCGATCGCGCCGCCCGCGCCGCCCACGGCCGCGCCCGGGCAGCCCACCCAGCCGCCGGCGCAGCCCGGCGGGCCGACCCAGCCCGGTGCGCCGACCGCGCCGACGACCGCCCCGACCGGCAAGCCGCCGGCGGGCCAGCCGACCCAGCCGGGCCACCCGACGCCGCCGCCCGCGGCGCCGAAGCCGTCCGGCACGCAGCAGCCGGCCTCGCAGGCCCCGGCCCAGCCGCCCGCCCAGCCCGCGCAGCCGTCCCAGCCGTCGCAGGCCCCGGCCCAGCCCGCGCAGCCCGCCGACAACGGCAACGACCCGCTGCCCAGGACCGTCAACGCCCAGCCCCTCCCGCACCCGTACACCAAGCCCGGTGTGCACGGGAAGCTGTTCGCCGACGAGCCGGGCAGCGGTGCCGACGCCGCCGCGGGCCTGAACCACTACCAGTGCTCCGCCACCGTCGTCGCCGACCCGGCCCACCCCGGTAGGAGCAACCTGGTGTGGACCGCCGGCCACTGCGTCCACCAGGGCAAGGGCGGAAAGTACTACAGCAACATCTCCTTCATCCCGGCCTTCAACAGCACCGGCGCGCTGAGCGGCGGCAAGCGGGCCGAGGAGGCCCAGTACGCGCCGTTCGGCGTCTGGAGCGCCACCCAGGCGGTCACCTCCCCGCAGTGGAAGGCCGAGGGCGGCGACGGCGGCTCCCCGGCCACCCACTACGACTTCGCGGTCATCCGGGTGCAGCCCGCCGACGGCGCCAAGTCGCTGGAGGAGACGGTCGGCGGCGCGCTGCCGGTCTGGTTCAACGCCCCGCGCGACCAGCTGAGCGTCACCGAGTACGGCTACCCGGCCGCCCCGCCGTTCGACGGCATGGAGCTGAACCGCTGCGAGAGCGGCAGGCCGACCCGGCTGTCGTACGACCCCGCCCGCCCGCCGATGCTCACCATCGGCTGCACCATGACCGGCGGTTCCAGCGGCGGCGGCTGGCTGGCGGTGAAGGACGGCAAGCCGGCGCTGGTCAGCAACGTCTCGGTCGGCAAGCACACCGGTGACCCGAAGTTCCAGGCCGGACCGTACCTGGACGACGTCGCGGCCGGCGCGTACGACTTCATCTCCAGGAAGGGCTGACCGCCCTCCGGCGCCGCCGCCCCCGCGCACCCCTCGTGGTGCGCGGCGGCGGCGGCGCCCCGGCCCCTTCCCGGCTCAGTCCGCGAACGCGGCCAGGTCGAGCGCGGCCAGCCGGTCCGGGTCGCTGAGCACGTCGATCGCCACGATCACGCCGTCCACCACGGTGAACGCCATGACGGAGACCGCCCGGCCGTTGGCGCCGATCACCACCACGCCCGCCGCGCCGTTGACCAGCGCCGGGCGCGCGTACGGCGACAGGCCGCGGAACATGACCGCCTGCCCCGCGACCGTCCGGGCGCCCAGGAGCACCACCGGCCTCCGCTCCCGGCCGGCGGTGCCGTCCGCCCGCAGCACCACCTCCGGGTCGAGGACGGCGAGCAGCGCGTCGAGGTCCCCGGTGCGGGTGGCGGCGAAGAAGGCGTCGACGGCCACCCGCTGCCGGTGGAGGTCCCGGTCCGGCGCGGGCGCCCGGCCCTGCACCTTGCGGCGGGCCCGGCTGGCCAGCTGGCGGGTGGTGGCCGTCGTCCTCTCGATCAGCGGGGCGATCTCCTCGAACGGCACGGCGAACAGGTCGTGCAGCACGAAGGAGACCCGCTCGGCGGGGGAGAGCGACTCCAGGACCACCATCAGCGCCAGGCCGACCGAATCGGCGAGCAGCACCTCCTGCTCCGGGTCCGGCGCGTCCGCCCGCCCGATCAGCGGGTCCGGTATCCGCGGGGGAGGCTCGGCGCCGCCCGCCCCGGACAGCGCCTCGGTGCGCGCCTCGAACGACTCCTCGGCGCGCTGCGCCCGCGAGCGCAGCCGGGTGAGGCAGAGCCGCCCGATCACCGTGGTCAGCCAGCCGCCGAGGTTCTCCACCCCGGAGGTGTCCGTGCGGTCGTAGCGCAGCCAGGTGTCCTGGACGGCGTCCTCCGCCTCGGCGAGCGAGCCGAGCATCCGGTAGGCGACGGCCCGCAGGTGCGGCCGGTGCGCCTCGAAAAGCCGTGCGGATCCGGCGGCCAGATCTTTCTCGTCCACCCGTGTCACATTCCTTCGTCGCCGACAGTCAAAGCTCCGGAAGCACGCAACCTAGCGGCTCCACCGGAGGCCCGGCGTCCGGCCGGCGAAGGAGAGACGATCATGACGAACCCGACCAGCCCCGCGAACCCGACCGGCGCCCCCGTCCTGGTGACCGGCGGCACCGGCACCCTCGGCCGGCACGTGGTGCCGCTGCTGCGCGCGACGGGCCGGGAGGTCCGGGTGCTCACCCGCAACGCCCGCCCGGCCGCCGACGGCGTCACGTACCTGCCCGGCGACCTGATGACCGGCGAGGGCGTGGACGCGGCCGTGGCCGGCGCCGAGGTGGTGCTGCACCTGGCCGGCGACGCCAAGCACGACGAGGCCACCACCCGCACCCTGGTCGCCGCCGCCCGCCGGGCCGGGGTGCGGCACCTCGTCTACATCTCGGTGGTCGCCGCCGACCTGGTGCCGCTCGGCTACTTCCGGGCCAAGCACGCCGCCGAGCGGGCCGTCGCCGAATCGGGCGTCCCGTTCACCACGCTGCGCGCCGCCCAGTTCCACGACCTGACGCTCAGGACGGCCGCCGCGATGGCCAAGCTGCCCGTCGTCCCGGCGGTCAACGGCATCCGCTGGGAGCCGGTGGACGCCCGGGACGTCGCCGAGCGCCTGGTCGAGCTGGCCCTGGACGCGCCCGCCGGGCCGGTCACGGACCTCGCCGGCCCCGCCGTGCGCTCGCTCGGCGACCTGACCCGCGACTACCTGGCGGCGGCCGGCAAGCGCCGCCCGATGCTGCCGCTGCGCGCCCCCGGCAAGGTCGGCCGCTGCTACCGCGAGGGCGTCAACCTGGCCGGGCCCGGGGCCGACCGGGGCGCCCGCACCTGGGAGGCGTTCCTCGCCGAGACCTTCCCGGCGGGCGCGCGGGCGGGCGCCACCGGCCGGGTCAGGACCAGCTGACGGTGGCCGGCTCGCCGGTCTTCGCCGCCGTCACCACGGCCTCGGTGGTGACCACCTTGGCGAAGCGCATCGCGTGCAGCACCGTCCGCGTGGCGCGGGCGAGTTCGGCGGCGGGGACGGTCACGCCGTCCGGGCCGGTCTGGTCGAAGGCGTGCATGGCGTCGACCGGGAAGACCGTGTCGTAGCCGAGGTTGCCCGCCATCCGGGCCGTGGTCTCGTTGCACACGTTGGTGATGATCCCAGTGATGACGACCTGCCGGGCGCCCCGCTCCTGGAGCCAGGCGTGCAGGTCGGGGGTGCCGTAGAACGCGCTGTTCACCGTCTTGGTGATGTGCAGGTCGGGCGTCACCGCCGCCACGAAGTCCTTCAGCTCGTAGCCCGGCGTGCCCTTCGCGAGCGGCCCGGCCGCCGAGGCGTGCTGGACGGTCACCACCGGGCGTCCGGTGGCCTGCCACACGTCGATCAGCTCGCCGATCCGCTGCTCGGCCCCGGGGTTGTCGCGCTCGCCCCAGAACGCGGTGTCCTCGAAGCCCTTCTGGACGTCGATGACGACCAGGACGGCGTCGGAGTCGATGGTGAGCGGGGCGTCGAAGGCGCTGGTGTTCGTCATGCGTCCATCCTGCGGCGGGACCGGACGGCCGCGTGAGCGGCAGTGGAGCCACCCATCGATACGATCCTGCCATGCGGGTGGTGGGGTGTGTGATCTTCGACGGTGTCCGGCCTTTCGACTACGCGGTGATCGGCGAGGTCTGGGCCAACCGGGCCGGCCGCCCCGGCGTGCCGGCGTTCGACCTGCGGATCTGCGGGCCGGAGGGCGCCCGGGTGCGCTTCGACGGGGGGCTGGAGCGCGTCCCGGACTTCGGGCTGGACGCGCTCGCCGACTGCGACCTGGTCGTCGTGCCCGGCATGCAACGGCCCGAGGAGCCGTCCGACCCCGCCGTCGTCGCCGCCCTGCGCGCCGCTCACGCGCGGGGCGTCACCCTCGCCTCGCTCTGCGCGGGCGCCTTCCTGCTCGCCGAGGCCGGCCTCCTCGACGGCCGCCCCGCCACCACCCACTGGGCCTTCACCGACCGGCTCGCCCAGCGCTTCCCGGCGGTCGACGTCCACCCGGAGGTGCTGTTCACCGGCGAGGGCGGGCTGTGGACCTCGGCCGGGGTGGCGGCCGGCATCGACCTCTGCCTGCACCTGGTCCGCGCCGCCCACGGCGAACGGGCGGCGGCGGCGATCGCCCGTGCCATGGTCACGGCGCCGTTCCGTTCGGGCGGCCAGGCCCAGTTCATCCCCTCCCCGGTCCCGCGGCCGACGGCGGCCGACGACCCGCTCGCCCGGGTGCGCACCGAGGTCCTGCTCGCCCTCGACACCGCCTGGACGGTGCGCCGGATGGCCGCCCTGGCCGTGATGTCCGAACGCACCTTCGCCCGCCGCTTCGCCGCCGCCACCGGCACCACCCCGCTGCGCTGGCTGCTCGACCAGCGCATCCTCACCGCCCAGCGCCTCCTGGAGGACACCGACCTCCCCGTCGACGTGGTCGCCACCCGCTGCGGCTTCTCCTCCGCCGTCTCCCTGCGCCCGCCCTTCACGGCCCGCCTGGGGGTGCCGCCGAGGGAGTACCGGCGGACGTTCCGGGGGCGGGACGGCGGCTGACCGGCGGTAACTGTTGATCAGTCAAACTCCCTCATGCCGCGACGACTTGGCGCTACCATGCAGCGATCGAAGTCCTGGGAGTCGGATTGAACGCCTTTCCTTCAGAAGCCGAACGGCGCGCGAGCGAGGCCTGCGAACTGCCGGCCTTCGGCGGCCTCAGCCTGGCGCAGACCAGGAGGGACCTGGGGGAACTCCTCGGGAAGATCGGCGGCTTCGGTTTCTTCGACGAGTACACCAAGCACGACATCACGCACATCGACGCGATGCTCGGCAAGCTGGACTGGCTGGTCACCCCGAAGACCCGGGAGGCGATGACCCCGGCGGACTGGCTGCTCGCCGTGCTCGCGGTCTACTTCCACGACCTGGGCATGCTGGTCACCAAGAGCGAGTACGAGCGGCGGGAGGAGTCGGACTTCCCGCAGTTCCGTCAGGAGGCCCTCACGGCCTCGGACTCCGACGGCCGGGACTACCTGGCCCGGCTGGACGTGCTGAGCCCGGAGGAGCGGGAGAAGTTCCTCTACCAGGAGTTCGTCCGCCACCACCACGCCGCCCGGGTGCGGAAGTGGATCACGGGGGACTGCTCGCCGAACCTGGGGGCGACGGAGACGGTCGTCACGGAGATCCAGGACCTCCTCCGGCAGGTCGAGCCGGTCTTCCGGGCGGACCTCGCCAAGGTGTGCGAGAGCCACCACCTGGACGACCTCTACGACGTGAAGAAGTACCCGATCGAGCGCTACTACGGCTCGTCGCAGCGCGAGCGGGCCAACGTCCAGTTCGCGGCGATCCTGCTCCGCTCGGCCGACCTCCTGCACATCACGCGGGACCGGACCCCGTCGGTGGCCTTCCGGGTCTTCAACCCGATGGACCCGATCAGCCAGAACGAGTGGGCCAAGCAGGGCGCGGTCCGGGCCGTCGTCGCGATGAAGGGGTTGGACAAGGACGGCGCGCCCTGCGAGGACGCGCCGCAGGACACCGTCGCCGTCCACGCGAGGTTCACCGTCGAGAACGGGTTCTTCGGCCTCACGTCCTACCTGAAGTACGCGGAGGAGCAGCTGCGGCTGAGCCACACCTGGGCGCAGCGCTCCAACGCGAAGGAGGGCTCGAAGTACTTCTTCCCCTGGCGCGCCGTCGACACGAGCAACGTGGAGGCGGAGGGCTTCCTCACCGAGCCCTTCCAGTTCACCATCGACCACCAGAAGGTCCTGGACCTCCTCACCGGCCACACGCTCTACAACGACACCAACGTGGTGCTGCGGGAACTCCTCCAGAACTCGATCGACGCCGTGCGGCTCCAGCACGGCGCCCGCTCGCCGGAGCTGGGGAGGGTCGAGGTCCACTGGGACAGCGCCGGGCGGACGCTGGAGATCCGCGACAACGGCACGGGCATGACCCAGAGCGTCATCGAGAACAACCTCCTGCGGGCCGGCTCCAGCCGCTACCAGGACCCGGAGTTCCGCAAGCAGAACCCCGACTTCAACCCCATCAGCCGCTTCGGCATCGGTGTGCTCTCGACCTTCATGGTGGCCGACCAGGTGGAGATCATCACCTGCCACCCCGAGGAGGAGAAGGCCCGGCAGCTGTCCCTGCGCTCGGTCCACGGCCAGTACCTGGTGCGCACGCTGGACAAGAACCAGGACGTCCCCGAGCAGATCCGCCCGCACGGCACCATCGTGCGGCTGACCCTCCGGCCGAGCGCCGAGCTCAAGAGCGTGACCGATACCGCTCGATACTTCGTGGTCCTGCCTGCGTGCAAGGTCACGATCCAGGAGAACGACGGAGCCGAGCAGGAAGTCGGGTATTCGTCCGTCGGAGAGGCGCTGCGCGGCTCGATCGCGCGGTCGAACCCTGCCAGTGCTCGGGACATTGAACAGGGAAAGCTCAGGATCGTCGAGCGCAGTATCGAGAACATGTCCATCGCGTATGCCCTTCAGTGGAACGAGCATTTCCGGGAGTGGATGTTCCAAAGGGCTGCGGAAAGCTCTGCGGCGGGCGTCTGTGTTGCTGGAATTCGAGTGGAGTCCGAGACGCCAGGATTCCGAGGCGTAGGCCCTTTCGTCGCGCTGGCCAACACCTTCGGAGACGGTTCTCCGCGTACCAATGTCGCACGGTCGGCGCTGGAGCCCACCCCGGAGCGGGACGGATTCATTCGGGCCTGCTATGTGGCCTATTGTGACCATGTTTCCGAGGAGATCGAACTGCTTCAGTCGGAGCGTGGCCATTCGATCACCTGGGCGACGCAGGAAGCGGCTTTCATTGCCGGTCCGCTGATGCGTCGCGGGCAGGCGGTTTCGCTCTCGATGCTTCGGGAGGAGCTTCGGCGTGTTCCACTGTTCCTCATTGAGGAGGGTGGCGCGAGAAGAAGTGTCTCGATGGATGATCTGCGCGCACTGCCGGAGATCGAGACCCTGGAGAGCGCGGTGACCGACAATGTGGAGTCCCTTCTCCGGGAGCTGCCCGGAGTGACGTCGGAGTCGGTCTTCAGGTTGAGCGGTGTGCAGCCGAAAGAGGGAATCACGTTTCTTTGCACACGCCTAGGAAAATTTGCGGAGATCGACGAGATGTTCCTGGAGGACTGGGAGGTCGGTCGGGCGCACGGTGATATCGAGAATAGAATGTGCAGTGTCAGGTGGGTGAGAAGAGGGGAAGAGCCCCGTTGGGTGGACACGCGCCTTGTGCGAAATCTCCTGGAAGTCTTCGACAGGGGGAGCGAAGGGTACAGCAACCCCTCGGAGGTCGTTTTGATTCCGTCGCAAAGTGTAGTGGAAGACGGATTTTCCAGGAGCATGAGGGGATTCATTGTAGGCAACAAGAAATACCTCTTGTGCGGTCATCCCTGGCAGGAGATGGTGGATGACATCCTGGCCGCGCAGACGGAGGATTCGAATGATCGGCTTTCGCTGCTCTGCTGGCTGATCTCCCATCGGATCCACAGTGCTGAAGCTCGACCCGGTCCGCGGAGGCCCATGTCTGTCGCCGAGCTGGAAGAATACGTGCGGCGGGAGGGTCTTGCTCGATTGGTTGACTGGAAGAAGTTCGCTGCGATCTCTCGGTCCGAGGATAGTGCGGTGGAGTTCTTCGACATCAGAAAATGGCAACGGCACGGGGGGCGGTAGTGGCAACTGCGGGGGACGGGGACGTCGCGCGGGTCGATCCGCGGGTCACGGTGGCGGGGGATCTGCGGGCCGTGCGGTTGCCCGATCTGTCGGGGGCGGCGGATCTGCGGGTCGGGCTGCGGGAGTTGTACCTGTGGGTGGAGGCGTACGCGGTCGAGTCGATCAACTGGTACACCAAGGAGAAGGTGGCCAAGGCGCGCTGGTCGAAGTTCCTGCGGCTGGCGGCCGTGGTCAGCATCGCCGGCGGGACGGTGACGCCGGTGGTGGCGGTCGGGATGGGGTGGGCGGGGGAGTCGATCTGGGGGTACGGGCTGATCGGGCTCGGCGCCTGCTTCGTGGCGATGGACCGGGTGTGCGGGTACTCGTCCGCGTGGATGCGGTACGTGTCGACGGCGATGTCGCTGAACCGGCAGCTGGTGCGGTTCCAGGCGTTCTGGCCGAGGATCGAGGCGCGGTTCGCGGCGAATCCCACCGATGAGGAGTTCGCCGTCGCGGCCCAGGAACTGTCGCGGTTCGTGGACGAGTTCGCGCTCCTGGTGGAGAACGAGACGATGATGTGGGTGGCCGAGTTCCAGAGCCACCTCGTGCAACTGGAGTCCGGGTCGGTGCCGGCGCTGCCCTCCCAGCCTTCGCGCTAACGGGTCCCGCCGGCCTCGATGCGGGGGGTGAGGCCGTCGAGGAGGGTGGTGAGGCCGAGGTCGAAGAGGGCGTCGAGGTCGAGGTCGTAGCCGTCGCCGAGGTCGGCCATCAGGCGGGTGAAGACGGGGAGGCGGGTGGCGGCGGCCGGGGCGTCGAGGGCTGCGAGGCGGGTGTCGGTCCACTGGTCGCCGGTGAGGCCGGTGGTGGCCTGGGCCTGGGTCTCGCGTTCGAGGTTGACGGCGATGCCCTCGATGTAGCTGTAGAGCAGCACGTGGATGTCGAGCGCGGCCGTGGGGGAGAGGCCGTGGCCGTCGAGGGCGGCGAGTGCCCACTCGGCGTGGGTGAGCAGGTTGGGGAGTATCAACGGGCGGGTGACGGGGCTGAGGTGGGCGAGCCAGGGGTGGCGGCGGAACAGCGTCCACAGGGTGCGGGCGCCGAGCTCCAGGCGGGGGCGCCAGCCGGCGGGCGGGTCGGCGGGGTAGGCGGCCTCGCCGAAGGCGGCGTCGGCGATGAGCAGGACGAGTTCGTCCTTGCTGGTGACGTACCGGTACGCGGACATCGCGGAGACGCCGAGCCGGGCGGCGACGGCGCGCATCGAGAGGGCGGCGAGCCCTTCGGCGTCGGCGATCTCCAGGGCCGCGCGGATCAGCCGGTCGCGGCTGAACTCGGCCGGCGGGGGCGCGGGCCGGGGCTCCGGGGCCGGGGCCGCGGCCACCACGGTGCCGATCCGGGGGCGGGCCTCCACCAGGCCCTCCAGGCGCAGCACGGTGAGCGCCTTGGTGGCGGTGGCGAGGGCGACGCCCCAGTCCTGGGCGAGCCGCCGGTTCGAGGGGACGCGCTCACCGGGGGCGAGTTCGCCGTCGGCGATCCGGCGCCGGAGGTCGGCGGCGATGCGCCGGAAGGGCGGTTCCGTCTCGGGGGCCATGTGCGGTCCTTCGCGCCGTCGCGGTGGCTGTACTAGCGCAGACGCTACCAGGGACGATCACCGCGCAGGGCCTGCTGTACTAGCTCAGAAACGGCTCTGACCTGCGGTTTCATGGCTTGCGCGGAGCTGTATGTACGTCGTACATTCAGCTCGCTCGCGGCGTACGGACACGCCGTGCGAACACCCAGGGGGAGCCCTCGTGCAGAACGTCCTCGTCTCCGGCGGCGGCATCGCCGGCACCGTCCTCGCCCACTGGCTGGCCCGCCGCGGCTTCGCCCCGACCGTCGTCGAACTGGCCCCCGCCCCGCGCTCCGGCGGCCAGGCGATCGACATCCGCGGCACCGCCCTCGACGTGATCGCCCGGATGGGCCTCACCGAGCAGGTCCACGCCGTCCGCACCCGGATGCGCGGCATGTCCGTCCTCGGCGCCGACGGCGCCGAGGTGCACCGCTCGACCGAGACGACCTTCAGCAGCGGCCGGCTCGACGGCGAGGACGTCGAACTGCTGCGCAGCGACCTCATCGGGATCCTGCACCGGCACGCCCCGGACGGCGTCGAGTTCGTCCACGGCGACAGCGTCACCGCGCTGCGCGAGGACGAGCGCGGCGTGCACGCCTCCTTCGCGCACGGGCGGCCGCGCACCTTCGACGTGGTGGTCGGCGCCGACGGCCTCCACTCGCGCGTCCGCCGGCTGGTCTTCGGCCCCGAGGAGGACTTCCTGCGCCCGCTCGGCACCCACCTGGCGATCTTCGGCGCCGACAACTTCCTCGGTCTGGAGGACTGGCAGGTCTGGCAGCGCGACGGCGACGCCGGCTACGGCGTCTACCCGGTGCGCGGCAACCGCGAGTTGCGGGTCTGCTTCGGCTGGGCGCACGACGCGCCCGCCGAGCGCGACCAGGAGGCGGCGCGCAGGCTGGTCGCCGAACGGATGGGCGCGCTGCGCTGGGAGACGCCCCGCCTGCTGGAGGCGCTGCACCGCTCGACCGACTTCTACGCCGACGTGATGGCCCAGGTCCACCTCGACACCTGGTCCGCCGGCCGCACCGTCCTGCTCGGCGACGCCGGCTACTGCGCCTCCCCGCTCTCCGGCCAGGGCACCAGCCTCGCCCTGGTCGGCGCCTACGTCCTCGCCGACGAACTCGCCCGGGCCCGCGCCGCCGGCGACGAGGAGCCCGGCGCCGCCTTCGCGCGCTACGAGCACCGGCTGCGCCCGTTCGTCACCCTCAACCAGGCCCTCGCCACCGAGAACCCGGGCGGCCCGGCGGCCGAGGAGTCCGTGGAGCGGGCGAAGAACGCGATCGCCCTGGACGCCGCGTAGGCCCCCGCGCCGGGGGCGGGGCGGGGTGCGCGTGCCGGGCACCCCGCCCCGGCCCGATACCCTTGGGTTTCATGACCGAGGTATCCCGTCCCGTCCGCGTCCGTTTCGCTCCGAGCCCCACCGGCATGTTCCACGTCGGAGGTGCCCGCTCGGCGCTGTACAACTGGGCGACGGCACGACAGCAGGGCGGTGTCTTCGTCCTGCGGATCGAGGACACCGACGCCGCACGCAACAAGCCCGAGTGGACCGAGGGCATCATCAGCGCCCTCGCCGCGATCGGCATCCACGAGGGCGACCCGGGCTTCGAGGGCCCGTACTTCCAGTCCGCCAACGCCGACAGCCACCGCGCCGCCGCCGAGAAGCTGTACGCGGCCGGCCGCGCCTACTACTGCGACTGCACCCGCGAGCAGGCCGCCGAGCGCTCCGGCTCCGCGCAGACCGGCTACGACGGCTTCTGCCGTGACCGCGGCCTGGACTACGCGGAGGGCCGCGCGCTGCGCTTCCGCACCCCGGACGAGGGCACCACCGTCGTGGTGGACCTCATCCGCGGCGAGCCGGCCTTCCCGAACTCCGCGATCGAGGACTTCGTGATCGCCCGCGGCGACGGCAGCCCGGTGTTCCTGCTGGCCAACGTGGTCGACGACCTGGAGCAGGGCGTCACGGAGGTCATCCGCGGCGAGGAGCACCTGTCGAACACCCCGAAGCAGCAGCTGCTGTGGGAGGCGCTCGGCGCCACCCCGCCGGTCTGGGCCCACCTGCCGGTGATCGTCAACGAGAAGCGGCAGAAGCTGTCCAAGCGCCGCGACAAGGTCGCGCTGGAGGACTACCTCGCCGAGGGCTACCTGCCCGAGGCGATGGTGAACTACCTGATGCTGCTGGGCTGGGGCCCGAAGGACGACGTCGAGATCCGTCCGTACGCCGAGCTGGAGCAGCTGTTCCGGGTGTCGGACGTGAACGCCGCCTCCGCCTTCTTCGACGTGCAGAAGCTGCGCTCGTTCAACGGCGAGTACATCCGCGCCCTGTCGGTGGACGCCTTCACCGCCGCCTGCGCGCCGTACCTGGCCGCCGACCGCGCCCCGTGGCCGGCCGAGGCCTTCGACGCCGCGGCCTTCGCCGAGCTGGCCCCGCTCGCGCAGTCCCGGATCGCGGTGCTGGGCGAGATCGTCGAGCAGGTCGACTTCCTGTTCCTGGCCGAGCCGGTCCGGGACGAGCAGTCCTGGGCGAAGGCGATGAAGAACGCCGACGTCGCGCTGGCCCTGCTGCGTACCGCCCGCGAGAAGCTCGCCGCGCTGGAGTCCTTCGAGGCCGCCGCGCTGAAGGCCGAGCTGGAGGCCGTGGCCGCCGAGCACGGGCTGAAGCTGGGCAAGGCGCAGGCGCCGATCCGGGTCGCGGTCACCGGCCGCACGGTGGGCCTGCCGCTGTTCGAGTCGCTGGAGGTGCTGGGCCGCGAGCGGACCCTGGCCCGCCTGGACGCGGCGGCGGAGCGGCTGGCCGCCTGACGGCAGCGCTTCTCCGAGGGCCGTACCCCGCAGCCGTTGCGGGGTACGGCCCTCGGGCGTTTCCGGGGCGGGAATTGACCCATGATTCCGCTCCGGAAATGCCCCTCTCCCCGGGTCTCTGGCTTGCCTAGAGTGATCATCACAAGGTCACGGCAGGGGAGCCGGGACCGCCCGAGACGGGGAGACCGATCGTGAACACCAACCAGGCCAAGCCGCTGCTGACCCGCGCCACCACCGCCGAGACCACCAGCGACCCGAGCAGCGTGATGACCCTGCTCGCCGACTGCGGCACCGACGGCAGCCCGGTCACCAGTTACCGCTCCACCTTCGCCGAGGGCGCGGTCGGTGCCCCGGCCCACTTCCACACCCGGGCCTCCGAGCTGTTCTTCGTGATCGGCGGCTCGCTCCAGGTCCTGCTGGACGACAAGGTGGAGTTGCTCGGCGCCGGCGACCTCCTGCTCGTCCCGCCGCACACCCCGCACGCCTTCGCCGCGGCCCCCGGCTCGCGGGCCGACGTCCTGTTCGTCTTCACCCCGGGCATGCCGCGCTTCGACTACCTGCGCCTGCTCGGCCGGGTGATGCGCGGCGAGGCGAGCCCGCAGGAGATCAAGGACTCCTCCGAGCTGTACGACAACCACTACGTGGACAGCCCCCTCTGGCGCGCCACCCTGGAGGCGGCCGCCACCGCCGGTGCGTGACGCGGACGGCGGCGCGGCGGGGTGACCGTCGACTGACCGGTCCCGGGACCCGAACGGGGTGGGGGGCCCTGCGCCCCGGTCAGGCGGCCCGGATGCCGCTCAGGAGCATGGGCAGGGACGCACCGCTGTCGAGCGCCGTCATGGCCTGCTCGACCCGCCGGTGCTGGTCCGGCGCCATCACGGATCCCAGCTCGGACCGGCCGATCCAGCACAGGTCGGTGATCTGGTCCGGCGGCGGGAGGTGGTGCCCGACGCGCGTCTCCTGCTCGTCCGTCACGGTCCCGCCGTGGTAGACGAAGTTCAGTCCCTCGGGGTACTGCCGGGCCTCGACGTAGTCGATGGCGAGGACATCCCGGAGCGGCAGGATGAGCCCGGTCTCCACCTCGACGTGTCGCCGCGCGGCGAGGTGCGGCAGCTCGCCCCGTTCGGCGCTGCCGCCCGGAAGCAGCAGACCGCGCTTGTACGTGGTGGCCACCAGCAGGACGGCGCCGGCGGGGTTGAGGATGAGGGCCTGGTGGCCGATCCGCCGGCCGGGCGGGTTGGCAAGAATCTCGTCCGTCATGGCTCGCTTTCGGGTGCTGGTCCTGCCGTGCTACCGGGGCAGCCGGTAGCACGGCAGGGGATTGGATGGGGGCGACCGCTCGGCAGCCGGCTGTCACGGCTCCGCTCCCCGTCTGCGCAGCCACTTGTCCGACACCGGCAGAGCACTGACCGCGCCGGCCGCGAAGACGAAGAAGACGACGAGGAGCCACGGTCCGAGAGGGCCGTTCCCGATGGGCCAGCCGACCGCCAGCGCGACAAGCGCGCCGGCCACGACCACGGCCAGATGCACCGCCGGTCCGATGACGCCGAGTCGCGGCGGCTTCCGGTGCTTCACGTGACCGCTCCGATCGTTCCCGAGGTGCGCGGCCGGCTCGGGTGCTGGACCGCGACGAAGCGCGGCGTGTCCAGCGGCTGGACGTCCTCGGGCCTGGTGGTCCACTCAAGGTGAGTCACCTCGCAACGGAGGTAGACCTTCCTTTTGATGATGTCCATGTAGATGCCCTCCGTCGGCCTCCCGGTCGGCCCCTCGCGGGCCAAGTCGGCTACGACTTCTCCGACTTGAGGGCGGTGGATGGGCTTTCCGGGCTGTGAGGGCATGAGGGTCTCCAGGGGGTGCGCCGGGGGAGTGTCAGACGGTGACGAGCTTCGGGGCCCGGCCGAAGGTGAGGTCGGTGAAGCCGGGGGCGGGGGCGATCAGGGCCCAGACGAACTTGCCGATGCCGGCGGCGCGGGGGCAGCAGCCCCAGCGTTCGGCGAGTTCTTCGACGAGGAGGAGGCCCCGGCCGTGTTCGGCTTCGGGGGAGACGGTGGGCTGGAGGGTGGGGCGGCCGGTGCCGGCGTCGTGGACTTCGAGGCGGAGACGGTCGGCGATGACGGCGAAGCGGATCTCGATGAGCCGGTCCGGTGGCGCGGCGCTGTGCCGGACGGCATTGGCGAAGAGCTCGCCGAGCAGCAACTCGCCGATGTCGGCGTACCGTTGGCCCTGCGGCATCCCGGCGAGATAGGCGCGGAGGATGGCGCGGGCGAGGGGGGTGGATTCGGTCCGGGGAGTGAGTCGGGTGGCGAACTCGCGCGGCCGGCGACAGGGCATGGGGACCTCCGGGGGTGAGGGGGGATGGAACGGGCGCGCGAATGGGCGCGGGAATCACGCTGTGCAAGCGAATGACTCCGTTCCGACATCAATGATCGGGGATCCCGGGTACGGTGGCGACCAAATTCGTAGTGCAGCAGCCCAGCGCACAAGAGGGGTGGCGGACGTGTCACATCGGAAGGCGGACGCGGGACCGACGGCAAGCCCGGCGAAGCTGTTCGGCGAGGCGTTGCGGTTCGCCCGGGAGCGGGCGGGCCTCACCCAGGAGGCGTTGGGGAAACTCCTGCACTGCGACCGCACCGTGGTGACGCGGTACGAGGGCGGCCACCGGCCCATGCCTCTCGACACCGTCATGGCCTGCGACGAGATCCTTCAGACGGGTGGCATGCTCCACCTGCTCTGGAAGCGGGTCGACTGGCAGGCGGACGTGGAGCACCCGGACTGGTTCCAGAAGTACGTGGACTTGGAGGGCGAGGCGCTGGCGATCCGGGTGTACCAGTACGCCCGAGTCAATGGTTTGTTGCAGTGCGCGGACTACGCGCACGCACTGTTCCGGGCCGGGATGGACAGGGGCAATCCGACGTTGCTCCAGGAGCGCGTGACCGCGCGCATGAGTCGGCAGAAGCGGCTGCTCGGGCCCGACGGTCCGTTGCACATCGCCGTTTTGGATGAGAGCGCGATCCGTAGTGCCTTCGGCGGTCCGGATGTGATGCGACGCCAGATGGAACACCTGCTGGAGGTTGGCCGGCGCCCCAACATCAGCATTCAGGTGGCGCCCTTCGGTAGCGTTCCGTGCAGGCGTCCCGCCACGTCAATGTTCCTGATGGAGATGCCGGATGGCAGCGAGTGGCTCTACTCGGAGAGCCTCTATCGCGGGCACTTCAGCGATTCGCCGTCGGTCGTCGCCGAGCATCGGGGTGACTATGATCTGCTGCGCGGACACGTACTCTCGGTGAGCGACTCTCGGGCGCTGATCGCCGATGCGATGGAGGAGTACCGGTATGAGGAGCGTCGATCTCAGCGCGGCGGTGTGGCGGACGAGCAGCTACAGCGCAGATCACGGGGGCGAGTGCGTAGAGGTGGCTCTCGCGTCCCCTACCCCCGGCGTCGTTCCGGTGCGTGACTCCAAGGACCCCTCCGGGCCGGTCCTCCTCTTCCCCTCCGCCTCCTGGCAGTCCTTCCTCACCTCCCTCCGGGACGGCTCCCTCCCCGTTGGTTAGGAGCACCCCCGAGGGTGGGCTACTATTTACCCATCACCCAGTTGCGCGGGTGGCGGAATAGGCAGACGCGCTGGATTCAGGTTCCAGTGCCCGAAAGGGCGTGGGGGTTCAACTCCCCCCTCGCGCACACAGAGAACGGCCGGTCGATCCTCGGATCGACCGGCCGTTCTGTTCTTCAGGCCCGGAGGAACACCACGCCCGCCACGGCTACCGCCGCGAGCACGGCGACCGCCAGGACGTGGACGGTCACGGCCCACTTCTCCGAGCGCTGCTCGGCCGCCCGGTCCAGCGTGAAGTCGGCCGGGTCGGCAGCCGTGCAGTGGACCGTGACGTCACGGCCGTACGCGCCGGCGGGGTCCGGGAGGTGCGACGTGCAGTGGGCCGTGACGGCGGTGCCCTCGCGGGTGGTGAACGACACGACCGGGGTGATCGTGGTCGTGGTGTGGCCGTCGTCCTGGTCGACGCTGACGTCCTTGAGGACCGCGACGACCCGGCCCGGCACGGTCTCCATCGCGGCCAGCCGGCCGAGGCGGTCGTTCCTGGCGCGCACCGCCCCGGGCAGCTGGACGGCGCCGAGGACCGCCAGCGGCCCGCCGGAACCGATCAGTGCCCACGGCCACCCCCGGTCGACCGCGGCGAGGACCACCAGCCCGACGTAGACCAGGAAGAGCGCGCAGCTCGGCCGGCCCAGCCCGCGCGAGGGCTCCTCGGGGGCGTTGGAGAACCGGTAGGCGTGCGGGCGGCCCCGCGGATGGCTGACCCCGATCTCCCGTCCCTCCCACGCCGCGGTGATCATCTCGCCGCGCTCGCCGTCGTTCGTCACGGTGACCTCCTGCCCGGAGGCCGGGTCGCGGTAGGAGACCACCACCGATATCCCGCCCTGCCGCGACCCGCCGTGCCGTGGTGCCCGCACCCGCTCGATCCGCCCCGTGAGCCGGACCGTCCGCTGCGCCTTGGTCAGGCCGGCCAGCGACATGCCGAACCCGAGCAGGGCCGCCGCGCCCCACACCGCGCACCACAGCAGCAGCGACCCGTGCCACCCCATCCGCTCTCCTCCGGCCGATCCGATCCGGTCAACTGGTCAACTGCCGTTGCGCCGCAGTACGTTGCCCTGGCCGTCCGCCTCCAGGACCCCCGTGCCCCGGTCGCCGGTCACCGTGACCCTGAGCGTGAGCGGGCCGGTGACGCCGTCGGCGGTCAGCTGCCAGCTCCGCGGGGAGCCGGCGCCGAGGGTGGCCCCGGCGTCCTCGACCAGCGCGGCGACGCGATCGAAGGGCAGCGCGAGCGGGTCGAACCCGGCGGTCCGCACGCCCGTGGGGGAGAAGACGACCGTCAGCAGGCGCTCCTGCACGACGACGGTGAGTGCCTGGCGCTGCTCCCCGTCCTGCGTCAACGACTCGACGGCCTTGCGCAGTTCGCCCTGGTCGAGCATGGACCGGCCCGGACCGAGGGCGACCGTACCGGTTGCCGACGTCACGGTGGTCGTCGACGACGAGGAGGTGACGGACGGCTCCGGGGCGGCGCCGCCGGCGTCGGGGCCGAACAGGTCGGCGCGGAACAGCAGGAGCACGGCGGCCGCGCCGAGCAGCAGGCCGAGCAGGGTGAGGACCCCGCCGGCGCAGCCCTGCGGGGCGTCGTCCGTCATGGCCGGACCGGGCGCCGAGTCCAGGTACGCGCCGGCCGCCCGCTCCTCCCACGCCGGGGTCGGCCGTTTCACGATCCGCACCTTCCACGGCCGTTCCGGCTGGTACTCGACCACCACGATCCCGCGCGGCCGGTAGTCGGGAAGCTCGACGAGGTTGATGCCCTGCCGGAACTCGACGCGGTACGCGGGCCCGTCGTCCGGAGCGACGGTCAGATCGAACCGCACCGGCACGTCACTGGCGTCGCCCCCGAGGGCCTCCAGGCTCTCGATCATCGCGAGCGCCGTGCGCGGCACGACGGCCTTCTCGCGGGCGCGGCGCGGCAGCGTGCAGAGGTGGCGGAGCAGGCCGTAGGCCGCGGGCAGAACCAGCCCCGTGACGATCAGCGGCGCCTTCCCGACGGCGCACCCGCTGATGAAGGCGGTCAGCGACACCCCGATCACGCCGCCCGTCAGGAACCCCAGGGCGAGGCCGCCGGGCGTGGTGTGCGTGGGTGGCGCGCCCGCGGCGATCGTCATACGGCTGATTGTGCACGGCCGGGGTGACGGCCGACAGGGGAACGGCCCCCCGCGCGGGCGCAGGGGGCCGTCGGTGGCTACCGGCCGCCGGTCACTGGGTGACCGTGCGGAAGAGCCAGTGGAGCCGGGCGGTGGCGGCTCCGGGGAGGGTGATGGTGACCGTGTCGACCAGCGTGCTGCGGGTCAGGTCGAGGTGTTCGTAGGGGCTGGAGAAGTTGGACAGCAGCGTCCCGTTCGGGCCGTCGTCGGTCTTGCACCACAGGTAGCCGTTGTCGTTGGAGCGGTAGTCGCCCATCGTGACGAAGTCGCCGTTCCGCGGAGTCCCGGGGTGGGCCGCCGTGGAGTTGACGTACTGGCGGCCGTAGACGAGGTAGAAGCAGTTGTCGTCGCCGTCCGGTCCCGCGGAGATGGTGCTGAACCGCTGGTGGTCCCCGTGCGAGTCCGAGGCCAGGTAGACCGGGTAGGGCGCGGTCTCCAGATCGTCGACCGAGAGCGCCGGGGCCGAGCCGCCCGCGTCCGTCGCGACGATCTCGGTGAGCCCGGTGCTCTCCTGGGGGTCCTGGAGGAACCAGCGCTGGGAGGCCGAGCCGTTCCGGTCGAGGCCCACGACGCCGAGGCCGGGGCCGAGGTCCGTGAGGAACTGACGGGTGACGTAGTTCTGCAGGATCCAGGTGCCGTCGCCCTGCGGGACCGGCTGCCAGAGCTGGTCGAGCGCCGGGTTCGGCCACAGCACCGTCCGCGCGTCGCGGGCTCCGCCCTCCTGGCCGAGGTAGCGGCCGGCGTAGGGCACGTTGGCGTGGAACAGGCGGTAGTAGCCGCTGTACTCCGGGTCGGGCGACAGGCTGAACACCTGCGAAAGGATGCCGGCCCGGTTGACCGGCTGGTCGCTGACCGCATGGGTGCTGCTGCCGGGGGCGGCCACGTTGGTGGTGGCGGCGTTGCGCAGCACGGCGGAGCCCGGTACCGGCACCGTCACCGACTGGGACCTCGGCGGGTTCGGCAGATTGCCGACCTCCATCACGACCGGATAGTGGTCCGACAGCAGCACGCCGCCGGCCCGGTTGATTCCGAGGACGGTGGGATTCGCGTTGCCGACGGGAACGGCCGCGTAGTCGAGGACGCGGTCGGGGGTGTTCGAGCCCAGCCGCCGGAGGGTCGGATGGGTCGGCAGCGCCGGGGCGTGCACCATGAACTCGCCGGCGACCGCGGTGGCCAGCGACGTGTCCGGTGCGGTCGGGTCGGCCGGGGGCAGCGGCGCACGGTTGTAGTCGCCGAGGGCGATCCAGGGCAGCGGAGTCCCGTTGGGGCCGGCGGTGGCCATCCGCGTCCGGATGTTGCGCAGCAGGTCGGGGTCGTCGCCACCGCTGCCCGAGAGGCCGTGCACCGTGAAGTACACGACGCCGTCGACGTTGACGCCGAGCGCGGGCCGGCCGACGGAGCCGCTGTACAACCCTGCCTGGACGACGTACACGTTCTGGGGCGGGACCTGGTAGCGGGTCATGACGGCCAGGTTGACCCGGCCCGTCGGGCTGGTGGCATTGGTGTCCGTGTGCAGCCAGTACAGGTAGCCCTGGGGCCTGGCGGCCGTTCCCCCGTACCGGTACTCGCGGACCGGGGGTGCGGAGGCGGTCCAGTCGAAGAACACCGGCGGGTTCTGCGGGATGTCCTGCGAGAACGTGGCGCCGTTGGGCGGGGCGCCGGCCTCCTGGAGGGCGATGATGTCGGCCCGGTTCTGCCGCGCCAGCTGGTTCACTCCCAGCGTGTACTTGCTCTCGTAGGAGGCGGCGTCCTCGCCCGTCCCGCCGCTGGTGCCCGCGCCCTGCATGTTCCAGGTGGCGATCGTGCGGCGGTTGTTCGCGCGGGGGTCGAGATCGCCGCCGGTGTCCCGCAGGAACAGCGACGGCCGCTTGCCGACGTCGGTCGGGACGACGCCCTGGCCGCTGTAGTCGAGGGTCTCCCGGCCGCCCCAGTCGGGGATGGTCTGGCCGCCCTGGGCGAGCGGCTGGAACCGGCCCGGTGCGCCGGTGGCGGAGCCGAACTGGAAGGCGGTGCCGGACTGGGTGCCGTAGGGCGCGTACGGCAGGTAGGCGCCGCCCGGGGTGGTCTGCTTGACCATCGTGTTGTTGTAGAAGACGTTCTGCGGGCCCGAGGAGCCGGACCACTTGACCGCCTTGGGGCCCGCCGCCCACCAGATCGGGTACCACGTCCCCTCGTCGACCTCGCCGCCCTCGCCGCCGCAGTTGGTCTCGCAGCTGCCCGAGCGGTGCTCGTACGGGACCCGCAGGGTGTTCTGCTCGAAGAGGTTGTTGTGCTCCCAGCCGCCGTGCAGGTTGAGGTCGGAGTCGAGGTCGTTGCGGAAGGCGACGTTGCCGCTGGCCGACCACTGGAAGGTGAAGTGGCGCAGGTTGCGGCTGAGGTTGTAGGCGTAGAGCGAGTCCCAGACGCGGCTGCCGCGCAGGTAGCCGTTGCCGCCCTTGCCCTTGTTCCAGGCGCCGTCGAAGCTGTTGCGCTCGATCTGGACGTTGCGCGCGTCCTCGGTGACGATCGGGTGCGAGCCGGTCATCTCGGCCTTCAGCCCGCGCGCCCAGTCGTTGGCGGCCCACTTGAAGACGATGCCGTGCATCGCGTACTCGGGCGCCATGTTGCCGTAGCTGTGCACGGCCTGGGCGGGGGTCAGGCTGTACGTGCCGCCGCCGATCTTCGGCAGGCCGTTCATGTCCTGGGTGAAGGCGAAGTCCTCGAAGCCGACGCCCTGCACCACCTTCAGCGGGGTGACCTTGCTGGCGTACGGCTTGTCGCCGAGCGCGGTGGAGCCGTCCGAGGTGGAGTCGACCGGCAGGTCCCACTCCAGCGGGCGGTCCAGGGTGACCGTCTTCGCGGCGGCGTCGATCGCGTTGACCCGGAACATCTGCTGCCGCATGTGGAGGTTGTCCATCTGGCTGCGGTCGGAGACGCCCTGCTGCTCGTAGAACTTGACGCTGTTGGCCGCGCCGACCCAGACGTAGCCGCCCGGGGAGAACTTCTTCATGTCGGCCTTGGGGTCCAGCTGCACGACGTCCTGGCCCTGCCGGCCCGCCCAGCCGGGGTCGGCCGCCTTGGCGGCGACCTTGATGCCGGAGGCCCAGTGCTGGTTGACGCTGCCCTCGAAGATGTCCTTGCGGTTGGCGGGGGCGGCCGCCCAGTCGTCCTGGTAGCGCTCGGCGATGTCGCGGGTCTGGACGCGGAACAGGCCGCGCCCGGGCCAGATCCAGCCGCCGGTGCCGACGTCGCTGCCGCTGCCGGCCTTCATGCTGTCCTGGTCCCAGCGGCCGTTGACCAGCGTGTCGTAGCGGGTGTCGGCGTCGGGGCGGAACACCAGGCGGGTGCCGCCGGTGCCCGAACCCTGGCCGCGCAGGACGAGGTAGTCGGCGTCGACGTAGATCTGCCGGGTGATGTCGATCCGGCCGGCCGGGAGGGAGATCAGCGAGAGGCTGTTGAAGTTGGCGTTCGGCGAGCAGGTGGCCTTGATGTCGTCGACGGCCTTCTGCAGGCCGGTGGTGTCGTCGGCGCCGTCGTCGGCCCGCACGCCGTACGTGGTGGCGAGCACGTCCGGGGTGAGGCGGCAGGCGGCGTTCCCGGTCAGGTCGCCGTTACCGGGCAGCGCCTGGCCGCCCCGGAATCCCGCGCGCGACCAGTCCGGCATGCCGGCGGGCGGGCTCGTGCGGTTGGCGAAGGTCAGGTCCGGCCCCTCGGCGCCGGGTCCGGCCGTCACGGCGGTGGCCGGTGCGGGGGCGGCGTCGGCGGCGGGGGCCGCGGCGGAGAGCGCGGGGAGGGTGAGGGGGAGCAGCAGGCCGGCGAGCAGCGCGGCCCCCGGTCGTAGGCGTTTCATGGGATCTCGTTTCGGTGTCGTCGCGGGGCTCCCGGGCCGGGGGGCACACCGGGAGGGCGCACGGGAACGCCCCCGGCACCTCGCGGGGAGCGGGGGCCGGGGGCGTCGGGGACGGGAGGCCGCCGCTACGGGCAGTAGAAGCGCACGGCCGACAGCCGGTCGTTGAGGTGGTAGTCGTTGGTGTTGAAGTTGTAGTCGCCCTTCGCACCCCAGTTCCAGGTCGGGGTGAAGTCGATCTGGGACGGGTGCAGCTCGCCGTAGGGGTCGTCCCAGAACTCGATCTGGCACTGGGAGTTGTTCAGCCAGGACGACACCTGGTCGTTGGCCAGGGTCCCGTTCAGGAAGTGGACCTTGGTGAGGCGCACGATCTCGCTCCCGCCGCCGGCGGACGGCGGGACGACGATCGCCTTCGACCCCGCGCCGCCGCCGTCCTGGTAGAGGCAGAGCGCCCACGCCGGGCAGCCGTCGTACGGCGGGTTGGCGGCGGATGCCGGCGCCGCCGAGAGGAACAGTGCCGCCCCGGCGAGCACGCCGGCGACGGCGGTGGTCGCCGGCTTGAAGAAGGAGAGGGCCACGGTGGAACTCGCTTTCCGGATCTGCCCGCGGCGGTGGCGCAGGCGGGGGACGGTGCTCGTGCGCGGCGGGCACCGGGGCCGGGGCCCGCCGCACGACGAGACTGCCGTCGTGGGGAGAGCGGCGGCATCAGTCAAATGACTGCGGATCACCGGGGGCCGCGACTGAGTGACGCGTCGCGCCGGGAAACGGCCCAGAAACCTGGGATGTCGCCGTACCGGCCGGGAGCGCGAGGATTCGGACCATGGCGCCGGCCGCCGAGAGGGTGCCGGGCGCCGCCGATTCCGTATCTCCCGAAGGAGCGTTCCTCCCATGAGTCTTCGCCGATCGGTCTCCGCGGTGGCCACCGGGGCCGTCCTGGCCCCGCTGCTGGCGCTGGCCGCCGGAACCGCACACGCCGCGCAGGGGCCCGCCACCGACCCCGGACCCGTGAACGTCGCGCAGGTGCCCGCCCCCGACTTCCAGACCCTGCCGTCGAACCCGTCGATGCTGCAGCTGACGCGGCGCGACCAGTGCATGGCCTCGTACAACGTCAACTACTGGGTCGGCGGCATGCCGTTCGCCCTCACCCAGCTGAAGCTCTGTCTCTCCGCGCCGGCCACCCTCGTGCGCGGCGCGCAGATCTTCTTCCCCGGTGACCTGAACTACGTCCCGGCCGATCCCGTCTCCGTCCCGACCGGGCCCGTGGTCGTCCCGACCGGGCCCGTCACCGACCCGAACGGACCCGTTCTCGTCCCGAGCGGGCCCGTCCTCGACCCGGCGACCTTCCCCGCCCACCCCTGATCCCGAGGTCCGGTCCGGCCGTCGGCGTCGGCGCGCGCGGGGGGATCAGTCCCCGGCGCGTCGGATCCGCCTGAGCGCGTGGTGGACTGCCCAGGCGTCGGCGACCGGCCCGAGGTGCGCGAGCTTGTCCGGGTTGATGACGGAGCGGACGGTCTGGATCCGGCCCTCCGCGACGTCGAGCACCAGGGTGTTCAGCACCCGGCCGGCGTCGTCGCGGAAGACCGCGCCGGGCTGGCCGTTGACCTCGTGCGGCTCGAAGGTCACGTCGATCCGGGCCATCAGCGGGACCACGGCCGCCAGCAGGCGGGCCACGTTCGCGGCGCCGGACACCGCCCGGGCCAGCTGCGGCGTCTTGCCGCCGCCGTCCCCGACCATCGTGACGTCGGCGGCCAGCAGCTCCTGGAGACCGGCGACGTCGCCCTCGCTCAGGGCGTCGAAGAAGCGCGCGGCGAGCTCGTCACGCTCCTTGCGCTCGGCCTCGAAGCGCGGCCGGCCGTCCCGCATGTGCCGGCGCGCCCGCACCACCAGCTGGCGGCAGGCCGCCTCGGAGCGGCCCACGGCGGCGGCGACCTCGTCGAAGCCGAACCCGAACACCTCGCGCAGCACGAACACCGCCCGCTCCAGCGGACTGAGCCGCTCCAGCAGCAGCAGGGCCGCCATCGACACCGAGTCCGCCAGCTCGGCCGCCCGGGCCGGGTCCGCGTAGGGGTCGGCGAGCAGCGGCTCGGGCAGCCACGGCCCCACGTACTCCTCCCGGCGGACCCGGGCCAGGCGCAGCACGTCGATGGCGATCCTGGTCACCGTGGTGGACAGGAACGCCTTGACCGACACCGGCTGCGTCCGCGAAGCGTCGTAGCGCAGCCAGGCCTCCTGGACGGCGTCCTCGGCCTCGCCCACGCTGCCCAGGATCCGGTAGGCGATCGAGAACAGCAGCGGCCGCAGCTCCTCGAACTCCTCGACCTTGCTCACGCCGGTTTCCTCCCCCTCGAACGGTGACGTGCTGTCGATCATCGGACGCGCGGGCCGCTCAGTGGAACTGCCCGGCCACGTAGCCGCCCGCGGGCTGCCGGGTGATGATGTTCGCCCGGTTGGCCAGGTTCATGAACGAGATCAGCGTGACCAGGGCGGCCAGCTGGTCCTCGTCGTAGTGCGCGGCGGCCCGCGCCCACACCTCGTCGCCGACGCCGCCCGCCCCGTCGGCCACCCGGGTGCCCTCCTCGGCGAGCGCGAGCGCGGCGCGCTCGGCGTCGGTGTAGACGGTGGCCTCCCGCCACGCCGCGACCAGGTTCAGCCGCAGCGCGCTCTCGCCCGCCGCGGCGGCGTCCTTGGTGTGCATGTCGACGCAGACGGCGCAGCCGTTGATCTGGCTCACCCGCAGCGCCACCAGCTCCTGGGTGGCGGCCGGCAGCGGCATGGCCTTGAGCTCCCGGCCCAGCGCCATCAGGCTCTTGACGAGCCGGCCGCCGGTCCCGGTGGCGAAGAAGTCGAGTCGCGCGTCCATGGTGGTTCTCCCTCGTGGTCGTCGGTGCGTCAGGTGCTTCACCCCCTGGGACGGGACAGCCCGCCGTCCTGTGACACGCGCCGGTGCAAGAGGTGCGCGCAGGCGGGCTCCTGACGGCCCGGAGCCCGGCGAATACCCGTTCGGCACGGCCCGCGGTGATCGCTAGACTCCGCCTGCCTACGAACTCTGTGATCGTCATACGAGTCGGGGCCTCACCCATTGGGGGAACCATGAAGCCGCTGCCATCGGGCAGCCGCGTACGCCACGGGCGAAGAAGAGCCGGCGCCGCCGCTCCGGTCGCCCTGTTGCTCGCCGTCCTCGCCACGCTGGTGGGCCAGGCCGGCCCCGCCGCCGCCGTGGCGCCGCCGGCGGCCACCGCCTCGCCCCAGCCGGGCGCGGGCACGAACCCGGCGGCCGATCCGGCCGCCGCCCCGAGCGCGGCGCCCGCCGCCGGGCCGACGGTCCCGCCGCCGGTGGACCCCGAGGCCCAGGCCGCAGCCGCCGCCCGGGAGCTCCAGCAGGCCGACCCGACCGGTCCCTGCCCGGAGGCCCTGACCGCCGGCACGGTCGCCGTCTGCGCGATCGAACCGGGCAAGCCGCAGTCGTTCTCGCTCACCCTGCCCCAGGCCCAGGACGTGCTGTTCGCCCGGATCCTGACGTCCGGCGGTCCGGCGCGCTGGAGCCTGCTCGGGCCGGACAACGCGGCGCAGACCTGCGAGAACCAGTCCGGCGGGATGGTGCGCTGCGCCACCGCACAGGCGGGCACCCACACGCTCCAGGTCACGCAGGAGTACGGCCTGCCGGGCAACCTCTCAATCGCCTACCGGACGCTGCTCGCGCCCGGAGCCTGCCGGACGGTGAGCGCGGCCGACCTCTCCCTCGCCGCACCGGCCGTGCTCCACAGCGTGCTGCCGACCGGCTCCGCCGGCGACTGCTACCTCGCCGAGGGCCTCGCGGCCGGAGACCGGCTTCGCACGTACGTCACCAACTCCGTCGACCGGGCCGTCTACGACGCCACCGGCCAGCAGGCCTGTTCCCCGTACAGCGGCAATCCGCACTCCAACTGGTGGGATTGCACGCTGGTCGGCCAGGCGCCGTTCCGGGTCACGGTGCGGGAGGGCTACTACAACCCGCCGCAGGGGTACGACCTCACCATGACGCGGTTCGCCGGCCGACAGGACTGCGCGGTCGTGGAACCGCAGGCCTACGGCACCTCGCCGGACCTGAACCAGACCGCCCGCTGCCGCACGCTGCGCATCACGGAGAAGGACCGGTACTACCTCGCCGCCGTCACCGCGGCCGGCCCCGGGCTCACCGGCGAGCTGTTCGCGCCCGACGGGAGCTGGGTGAACGCCGGCTGCACCCAGGACTACACCTGCGAGCTGTCCCCCGGCGACCACACCTGGGTGGTCGACCCCCGGACCCCCGCCGACCAGGGCTTCGGCCTGGTCCTGCGTTCGGGCCGGGAGACCAGGGGCTGCACGGCGACCGGTGACACCGGACTGGTGTCCGGCCCGGTCACCGGCTCCTTCGGCACCTCGGGGCAGGCGTCCTGCCTCCTTCTGCCCACCGCCACCGGCACCGGCCTCTACCTGCTCAACCGGCCGCCGAACGAGATGGCCGCGGCCGGTTTCACGGTGCTCGACGCGGCGGGGGCCAAGCAGTGCGAGAACCCCTACGCGTACTACAGCACGATCTGCAAGCTGACCGGGACGGCGCCCTTCCGCGTCCTGCCGACCGGTGTGCCGACCGAGTCGTACCGGCTGCTGGTCCACCGCACCGGTGACACGGCGGGCTGCACGGCCTGGCCCCGCAGCGCCTTCGACGGCGGCTGGGGCGTGGAGGTCACGCCCACCGAGGCCGCGCCGCAGACCTGCCTCGCCCTGCCGGCCGACCAGCACAGCACCGCCGAGTCCGTCGACTACACGAACTCCACCAACACCGGCGGGGCCTCGCTGAGGGTGGTCGACCCGCAGGGCAACGTGGTCTGCGAGGGCAGCGCCTTCACCTGTGCCTTCACCGCCGGTACGCCCTACACGACGCTGCTGGGGGGCGCGTACGGCGAGACCTACAAGCTGGCCCGGCGGGACATCTCGCCGACCGCGAACTGCCTCGCGCCGAACGCCACCACGGTCGGCGGCCGGTCGCTCCCGCTGGCCCTGACGTCGGCGCTGGACGCCCGCTGCATCCGGGTCACCGCCGCCGCCACCGACCGGCTCTGGCTGAGCGCCCGGTCGGCCGCCGGCCGCTACGACCCGACCGTGCAGCTCCAGGTGGCCGACAGCAGCGGCCGGACGGTCTGCGTCCAGTTCGGCTACAGCTGCAAGGTCACCGGTTCGACCTCGTACACGCTGGTCGTGCTCGCGGTCGGCCACAAGGGCAGCGGCTCGGCCCGCGCGAACGTGGACACCTGGCGGGTGGGGACCGCGGACGGCTGGGCACCGGAGTGCACCGCGAACCCGATCTCGGTGGAGGGCTTCTCGCTGCGCGGCGGGCTGTTCACGGAGTCGTCCACGGGGTACTGCGCGGTGGTCGACATGAAGCCGTCGCAGTCCTTCAAGGTCTTCGGCACGGCCGCCCCGACGTCGGGGGACCGGCCCACCGTCCACCTCGCGGGGCCGGCGAAGTGGGACGAGTACACCCCCACCTACACCTGCAACATGAACTCCGGCGAGTTCGGCGGCGTGTGCAACGCCTACTCCGGTGCCACCGCGGGGCAGGCCGTCTTCCTGGTCTCCCCCAGCCGGGGGGCGACCCCGGTCGAGTACACCATGCAAGGGGTGTGCGACCGCTCGTACTCCAACAGTTGCCCGCCGAACCCCCTCATGCTGACCTCGGTCGGCCCCGCCACCGGCGCCGCCGGGACGCAGACCCAGGTCACGGTCCGCGGCAACGGCCTCACCCTGGGCAGCAAGCTGCGGCTGCGGGGCAGCGTGACGTCCTCCCAGTACGACTTCAGGCCGCTCTCGGTCAACCCCCAGGGCACCGAGGCACACGTCCTGTTCGACGCCTACAGCCTCCAGCCGGGGGTGTACGACGTGGTGCTCGACGACGGGGGCATCGGCATCACCCTGGCCAAGGCGTTCACCGTGACGCCCGCGCCGGCCGCGAGCAAGGGCCGGTTCGTGCCGGTGTCGCCCTCGCGGATCCTGAACACCGTGCTGGGCGTCGGCGCGCCGGCCGGCCGGGTCGGCCAGGGCGGCGTGGTGTCGCTCCAGGTCGCCGGAGCGGGCGGGGTGCCGGCCACCGGCGCGACCGCGGTCGTGATGAACGTGACCGCCGTCAATCCGACCCGCAACAGCGCCGTCTCGGCGTACCCGAGCGGCCAGAAGGTGCCGGACCTGCCGACGGTGAGCTTCGCCGCCGGGCAGAACGTCACCAACCTGGTGACGGTGCCGCTGGCCGACGGCAAGGTCGACCTGCGCAACGCGTGGGGCGAGGTGGACCTCGGCGTGGACGTGGTCGGCTACTACACCGACAGCACCACCCAGGGCTCGCTGCTGAGCCCGGTGTCGCCGACCCGCATCCTGAACACCGTGCTCGGTGTCGGCGCGCCGGCCGGCCGGGTCGGCTGGGGCGGCGTGGTGCCGCTCAAGGTGACCGGTGTGGCCGGGGTCCCGGCCGACGGGGTGACGGCGGTCGTGATGAGCGTGACGGCCGTCAACCCGACCCGCACCGGGTACGTGACCGCGTACCCGCACGGCGAGTCGGTGCCCGACGCCTCGGCCGTGAACTTCGCGGCCGGGCAGAACGTGTCGAACCTGGTGACCGTCCCGGTCGGGGCGGACGGCAGGGTCGACCTGTACAACGCCTGGGGCGAGATCGACCTCGGCGTCGACGTCGTCGGCTACTACGGCGCCTCGGGTGCCACCTACACGCCGTCCAACCTGGTGCGGCTGATGGACACCCGCAGCGGTGAGGGTGCCCGGATCGGCGCCCTCGGCGGGGACGGCGACGTGGTCAGCCTGCGGGTGGCCGGCGTCGAGGGCGTGCCCGCGAGCGGGGTGACCTCGGTGCTGATGAACGTCACCGTGGTGTGGCCGACCAACCGGAGCTTCCTGACGGTCTACCCGCACGGACAGGACCGGCCGGACGCCTCGAACATCAACTACCGGCCGGGCGAGGTCGTCTCGACCCTGGTGATGGTTCCGGTGGTGGACGGCCGGGTGTCGTTCGCGAACCAGTGGGGCAGCACCGACGTGGTCGCCGACCTGATCGGATACTTCTCCGCCTGATCCGCGCCTGACGTTCCGCCACCCGCTCGACACCGCGCCGCCCGGAGCCCCGGGCGGCGCGGTGCTCTGTGCGGAGTCCCCGCCGGGCTCCGTCGTCGCCCGCCGGGCTCAGACCCTGAACTCGGCGACGTAGCGGCGCGGTTCGCGGCGCAGATCGCCCTCCCAGCGGTCGGCGCACTGCTCGGCGAAGGTCCGGCGGGTGTGCAGCACCTCGTCCAGCGGGTCGAGGTGGTCCAGCACCCGCGGCGGTTCCAGCCCGGCGTCCACCCGGGCCCGCAGGCCGGCCCGGGCGAGCCGGACCAGTTCGGCGGCGAGGTCGAGCACGCGCTCGCCGCCGAGCATCGTCCGCAGGCCCTCGGCCGGCAGTGCGGCCGCCGCCGCCCGGTGCTGTTCGGCCGTGAAGCCCCGCAGCAACTCCCAGGCCGCCGTGCGGGATTCGGGGTGGTAGCCGAGGCCGGTCCAGAGCGCGGGGACGGCCGCGAGGTGCCGGTACGGCGGACCGTCCCCGGAGCGCAGCTCCATCGTTCCGCGCACCCGCACCGCCGTCCAGAGCTGCGACAGGTGGGAGAGCCAGTCCTCGTAGCGGGGCGGCGAGCCGTCCTCCAGGCCCTCGCGCAGCAGGGCGCCGAACGGGCGCTCCGGGGCGAGCCGGTAGCCGCCGTCCGGGCGCCGGCGGTAGATCATCGGCCGCTCCAGCGCCCAGTCGACGACGTCGCCGATCCCCACGCCGGCGCGCAGCGCGGGCGGCATGACGCCGCAGCGCGCCGGGTCCATCCGCAGCCAGTCCTGCGAGCGGTGCGACAGGACGCCGTTCGAACGCCCGCCGCTGATCGGGGAGTTGACCAGCAGTGCGGCGACCGGGGTGGAAGCGGCCATCAGCGTCCGCAGCTTCTCGGTGAAGTCCCGCTCGTCCAGGAAGTCCAGGTGGACCTGGGTGGACAGCGACAGCGCCATCACCCGGCGCGCCCCGGCGCCGGCTGTGCCGATCCGGGCGAAGTGCTCGCGCATCAGGGCGCCGCGCACCATCGGTACCCAGGCCATCGCCTCCACCCGGTCGAACGGCAGCAGCGCGCCGGGCAGCAGCGCGTGGCCGAACCGGCCGACCAGCTCGGCCAGCCGTTCCAGCATCGCGCGCGCCTCGGTCACCGCCCGGTCCAGCCCGGCGACCGGCACCGAGGAGTACTCCAGCTGCCCGCCGTGTTCGAGGGTGATCCGCACGCCGTCCGGCAGGTGCACGCCGGTCAGCCGGCCGGTGTCGAACTGCGGCTCGCCGCCCCACTCGGCGAGGACGGTGCGCAGCACCGCCTCGATGCCGCCCGCGCCCTCGTACGGGGCGGCCAGGCCGGTCTCCGGGTCGACCACGCCGTTCTCCACCTCCAGGCCGATCCGCTCGACGCCGTCGGCGGACGGCGCGAAGGGGGCGCGCAGGTCGGCGCGGCCCAGCGGCGGCGGGTGCGCCGGGTCCGTCCCGGCTCCGGTGGCGTTCACGGGCGGCTGCCCACCTCGGCGCGGGTGTACGGCTCGCCCCGCTGCCCCCACTGCTCCAGCACCCGCTGCACCACGCCGAGCGCCGACTGGGCCGCGCCCTGCATCCAGGCGTGCGCGGCCGACAGGTGCTCCCCGGCGAACCAGATCCGCGGGGCCTCGACCGGGTGCGGGGCGCCCAGGCCGATCAGGTAGCGGCCGTGCTCGCCGGGGGCGAGGTGGGCGAAGGCACCGCCGCCGAGGCCGATCTGGTCGTCCCAGTTCCAGTGCACGATGTCGTCGACGTCGTCGCGGATCCGGGGGTGCAGCCGCTCCAGGCACTTGAGGACCAGCAGGTCGCGGTCGCCGGGCGGCAGGGTGGTGAAGCGGCGGGCGTTGGCCCCCCACAGGTAGGCGCCGGTGAGCACGGCGGGGGCGTGCGAACGGTCCGGCTCGGCGGCGACCAGGCGGTGCGGGGGGAGGTGGCCGCCGTGGTGCCCGTTGCCGTTCACCGGGGCGCCGTCCGCGGCCGGGCGGGCGTTGTCCGAGGGGTACCAGCACTGCTGGATCGGCATGTCCGTGAAGCTGCCGCCGCCGAAGATGCCGTCCCGCAGCTCCCAGCTGCGCCGCCGGGTGTGCACCAGCGCCTTGGTGCTGCTGGCGTAGCTGATGCCGCGGATGGCGTGCTGCTGGTGGTGCGGCAGCGCGGGCCGGAAGCCGATCTGGTCCAGGGCGGGCACCGGCACGCAGCACACCGCGAGGTCGAAGCGTTCGCTGACCGGGCTGCCCAGCCGCCGTCCGCCGACCCGTACGCCGGTGGCGGTGAGCGCCAGCTCGTCGATCCGGGTGGAGAGCTGGAGCGTTCCCGGCCGCAGCTCCCGGACGAAGGCCTGCACCAGGGCCTCCATGCCGCCGACGAGTTCCAGCTGGCCGAGGTGGAACAGCCCGAAGTAGTCGACCAGCACCTCCAGCAGGCAGGACTGCTCGTAGTGGGCGAGGCCGCTGGCGTGGCCGAGCAGGTGCCAGGCGTCCGCGGAGATCCGCTCGTGGACGTACTGCCAGAGCGAGACGGTGGCCAGCCGGTCCAGCGCCGGGTCGTCCCACCGGCCCTCCAGCAGGCGCCGCTGCTGGTCGTCGCTGAGCGAGGTCCAGACCGTGCGCAGCAGGTTGTCCAGGACGTCGAGCGGGGTGCCGCGCTCGCCGGCGCGCAGCGCGTACACCGAGTCCAGGGTGCCCGCCTGCCGGATGCGGACGCGGTGGCCGCGCAGGTGGTAGTAGGCGTCCGGGTTGAAGTTGACGAACGGGCGGGTCGGCAGGCCGAAGGCCTTGACGTAGTGCAGCACGCAGCGGTGGTTCTCGGGGATGCGCATCGCGCCCAGGTCCGCGTACGTGCCGTCCCAGAAACGGTGGGTGCGGACCCGGCCGCCGGGGCGGTTCAAGCGCTCGTACAGGACGACGTCGAAGCCGCGGCGCTGGAGCTCGTAGCCGGTCACCAGGCCGGCGATCCCGGCGCCGATCACCGCGACCCGGGCGCCGGGGCCCGCCGGGTCGGGGTTCAGCAGGCTCTTGGGGAAGGCAAAGCTCTCGTCGAACATCCGCACCTCGCTGAGTCGATGCCCCAGCATGGGCAGGTGGAGCGGGTGCGAGCCACCAGGGCGCGGCCATCCGGAGGCGGCACGCGGACGCGGGCCCGCCCGGCTGGACGGACCCGCGTCGGTGTGCCGGTCGGCGGTCCGCCGGCGGGGCGGCCTACTTGTTGACGCAGGTGTTGCCGAAGGCCGGGTTGAGCAGCCCGATGATGTTGATCGAGTTGCCGCAGACGTTGACCGGGATGTGGACGGGGATCTGGATCTGGTTGCCGGACAGGACGCCGGGGGAGTTGGCGGCCACACCGTGCGCGACGGAGTCGGCGACGGCGGTGCCGCCACCGGCCAGCAGAGCGGCGGCGGCGAGGACGCCGGCGGCGAGGGCGGTGCGAGTGCGCATGTCTCTCCTCAAGGGGTGAGTTGGCAGATCAGAACACCAATCACACCGGCGGAACGTGCGGATTCGCCCGTATTGGTCGAATCGAGGGCGTGTCCGAGCAGCAGCCTGACCCGGGCCCGAGCCCGAGCAGCAGCAGCCCGGGCCTGGGTCAGGCGGGCGGAAGGTCCTGTTCGGCCCAGATGGTCTTGCCCTGGCGGGTGTAGCGGCTGCCCCAGCGGGTGGTGAGCTGGGCGACCAGGTAGAGGCCCCGGCCGCCCTCGTCGGTCAGGCGGGCCCGGCGCATCCGGGGCTGGGTGGCGCTGGGGTCGGAGACCTCGCAGGTGAGGCGCTCGGCGCGGATCAGGCGGACGCCCACCGGCCCGCCCGCGTAGCGGATCGCGTTGGTGACCAGCTCGCTCAGCACCAGCTCCGTGGTGAACACCAGCTCCTCCAGCCCCCAGGCCACCAGCTGCTCGGTGGCCGCCTCCCGGACCCGCGAGACCGCCGCCGGGTCCGCGTCCAGCGTCCAGCCCGCCGTGGCCTCGGGCGGCACCTCCCGGGTGCGGGCCAGCAGCAGGGTGACGTCGTCGGTGAGCCGGTGGGCCGGGAGGTCGGCGACGAGGTCCCGCCCGAGCTGCCGCAGCGCCGCCCCGGCCGGCGGGACGGCGCCCTCCGGCGGCGCGGCCGCGGCGGCGAGCCGGTGGGACAGCTCGTCCATGCCCTCCTCCAGGTCGTCCGCGTACCCGAGGAGCAGCCCGTCGGTGTACAGCGCGAGCAGGCTGCCGGGCTCCAGCTCGATCTCGGTCACCTCGAACGGCAGCCCGCTCACGCCGAGCGGCGGCCCCGGCCGCAGCGACACGTACGCCACCCGGCCGTCCGGCCCCGCGACGGCGGGCGGCGGGTGGCCCGCCGAGGCCACCGCGCAGCGCCGCGACACCGGGTCGTACACCGCGTACACGCAGGTGGCGCCGAACGGCACGGTCTGCTGGTCGTCCGGAGCGTCGTGGCCGGCGTCGCTCCACACGCCGTGGCTCACCGGGGGCCGGGTGGCGGCGCTCGCGCCGGGCTCGGCGTGGAGCCGCTCTTCCTCCTCCTCCGGCCGTTCGGCCTCCACCATCAGCTGGGCGACCAGGTCGTCCAGGTGGACCAGCAGCTCGTCCGGCTCCAGGTCGAGGTCGGCGAGCGTCCGCACGGCGGTCCGCAGCCGCCCCATGGTCGCGCTCGCGGCCAGCCCGTGCCCGACCACGTCGCCGGCGACCAGCGCGACCCGGGCGGAGGACAGCGGGATCACGTCGAACCAGTCGCCGCCGATCCCGCTCGCCGTGTCGGTGGGCAGGTAGACGCTGGCGGTGGAGACCGCGGTGGTCTCGGCCTGCGAGGGCGGCAGCAGGCTGCGCTGGAGCCCGACGGCGGCGCGGTGCTCGCGCGCGTAGCGGCGGGCGTTGTCCAGGGCGAGCGCGGCGCGGTCGGCGATCTCGCGCAGCAGCTCCAGGTCGGCGGGCGCGTACGGCGGGCGGTGCGGGGCGCGGTGGACGCTCACCCGGCCGAGCAGGCTGCCGCCGGCCCGCAGCGGGACCGTCATCGACGGGGGGAAGTCGGTGTGCGTGGTCTGCGCGCCGGGGTCGGCGTACACGGTGACGCCGGTGGGCGGGGGCGGCGGCGCCCCCGCGCCGGCGGGCGCGGCCGCCGAGGCGACGGCGGCGCGGCGCAGCGCCACCCGGCCGTCCCGCCCCGCCGACGGCTCCCCGCCGCTGAACACCGCCTCGGCGACGTCGACCACCGCCAGCTCGGCGAGCCCCGGCACCGCGCCGCCGTCCGCCGCCGCGCCGCCGCCCGGGGTGGACGGGGCGGGTGACGCCGGTGAGGCGGACGAGACGAGGACGGCGGCCAGCTCCTCCGCCGTCCCGCTGACCGACAGCGAGCCGCCGACGGCCGCCGTGGCCCGGTGCAGCAGGGCGAGCCGCTCGCCGGACCGGTGCAGCTCGGTGACGTCGGTGAACAGCGCGGTCACCCCGATCACCTGACCGTCCGGCGCCTGCAGCCGGAACGCCGAGATGGCCATCACCGCGCCGCCCGCCGGGTCCTCGATGGTGCGGACGATCTCCTCCGCGCCGATCAGCGGCCGGCCGGTGCGCAGCACGTCGCGCAGCCCGCGTTCGACGGCGGCGGCGTCCTGTGCCTGGAGGAAGTCGCCGAGCCGGCGCCCGCGCAGGTCCGGCGGCAGGCCGCTGTAGGGGAGCAGATGGGTGTTGGTGCGCACGAGGCGCAGCCGCTCGTCGAAGACGGCCAGGCCGACCCGGTCCTGCAGGAACAGCTCGCGGGTGAAGGCCTGGTCCTGGCGCGAGCGGGCGATCAGCACGGTGGGGGCGGCGAGCACGAAGTACCGGGGGGTGCCGGTGCGCGGTGCGCCCGGCGGGGGGTCGTCGGCCTCGGCGGGCGCGTTCAGGGGCAGGACCTGGTAGGACAGCGCGAGCCGCTCGCCCCGCCCCGAGCGCAGCACCGCCTCGCCGGACCAGCCCTCGGCCTGCTGCTCCGCGCTGAGTTCGGACATCGCCGGCCATCCGGAGGGGTCGTCGAGCAGCTCGTGCACGCGCCGGCCGTGGACCTGGCCCGGGCCGAGGGCGAGCAGCCGTTGCGCCTCCGGGGTCCAGCGGACGATGCGGCCGTCCGCGTCGAGCAGGGCGCCCATGGCGTCGACGACGAAAGGGGATCGGCCGCGGTGCAGGGCGTCCGCCGTTTCCATCCGGTCCGCTCCTCTCCGTCGGCGGTTCGCTGCCGCGACCCCTCCATCATCCCCCGGCCGGGCGAGCCCGCCAGTTCCGGACGGCGGCGAGGGTGGCGAGGAGGCCGGCGAGGAGGCACCCCGCGGGGGGTTCTCGGACGCCGACTCTTATTGTAATCTCCGTCAATAAGCGGGGCGTGCGGGTTCCCGCGCAGGCCACGCACCTGACGGAGGCAGCCATGGCCCACCCGGCGCAACGCGTTCCCACCCGGACCCACACCGAGGCGGACGACGACGTCTCCAAGCGGCTGCTCGACTCCGCCGCCACCCTCTCCTACGACCCGGCCGTCGAGATCGACTGGGACGCCCCGCTCCCGCCCGGGCACTACGGGCTCAATCCCGAGTGGAGCACCCTCTACGGCACCCCGCTCTGGGCGGAGATGACCGAGGAGCAGCGGGTCACCCTCACCCGCCACGAGGTCGGCTCGATCATGACCACCGGCATCTGGTTCGAGATGATCCTGCAGCAGATGGTGCTGCGCGACCAGTACCTCAAGGACCCGGCGAGCGCCGAGTTCCGCTTCGCGCTCACCGAGATCGCCGACGAGTGCCGCCACTCGATCATGTTCGCCCGCGCCTGCGAGAAGATGGGCGTCCCCCAGTACCGGCCGAACCGGCTGGTCGCCCAGGCCGGGCGCGCCTACAAGTCCCTCGCCCGCGGCGAACTCGCCTACGGAGGCATCCTGGTGGCCGAGGAGGTGCTGGACGTCATGCAGCGCGACTGGATGCGCGGCGAGAACGTCCTCGACATCGTCCGCGGGACGTCCCGGATCCACGTGGTCGAGGAGTCCCGGCACATGAAGTTCGCCCGTCAGGAGATCCGCGAACGGCTGCGCGGGGCGAGCGTCCTGCGCCGGCGCAACGCGGCCTTCGGCATCGCGGCCGGCGCCTTCGTCATCGTCACCAGCATGGTGCACCCGGCCGTGTACCGGGCCGCCGGCCTGGACGTCGAACGGGCGCTCGCCGAGGCCGGGGCCAGCGAGCACCGCCGCGCCATGATGCGCACCAGCAGCCGCCACCTGATGGCCTTCCTCGCCGAGAACGGGCTGCTCACCACGGCGGCGGCGAGGATCTACCGGCGGATCCACATGCTCTGAGCGCGCCCGCCCGGCCCGTTCCCCCGGCACCGTCCCCCGTCCCCCGTTCCCCCGGCACCCGTCCCCCACGCAGCGAGGACCCCACGCCCGCCATGGCCTACGCGATCACCCGTACCTGCTGCAACGACGCCTCGTGCGTGTCCGTCTGCCCCGTCAACTGCATCCACCCCACGCCGGACGAGCCGGACTTCGGCCGCACCGACATGCTGTACATCGACCCGGCCGCCTGCATCGACTGCGGCGCCTGCGCGGACGCCTGCCCGGTGGACGCCGTCTTCCCGGTCGACCGGCTGATGGGGCCCGACGCGGTCTACGGCGAGCTCAACCGGGACTGGTTCCGCGACCACCCCGCCGACCACGCCTGGGGCGCGCCCGTCTTCCCCCGCAGCCTGCCCGCCGGTCCCGGGACCGGCCCGCTGCGGGTCGCCGTCGTCGGCACCGGGCCGTCGGCGAGCTACACCGCGCAGGCACTGCTGCGCTCCACCGGTGCCGAGGTCACCATGATCGACCGGCTGCCGGTGGCGGGCGGACTGCTGCGGCACGGGGTCGCCCCGGACCACCAGTCGACCAAGCGGATCGCCGAGAGCTTCGCCTCCGTCTTCCACGACCCGCGGCTGCGGGTCCACCTCAACGTCGAGGTCGGCACCGACCTCCGCCACGCCGAACTCACCGCCCACCACCACGCGGTGGTGTACGCGGTCGGCGCCGCCGCCGACCGCCGGCTCGGGGTGCCCGGCGAGGACCTGCCGGGCAGCGTGCCCGCCACCACCTTCGTCCGCTGGTACAACGCCGAACCGACCGTGCCGGGCGACGCGGTCGCCCTCGGCGGCGGGACGGGGGACGGCGCCGAACGGGCCGTGGTGATCGGCAACGGCAACGTCGCGGTCGACATCGCGCGGATCCTGCTCACCGACCCCGACCGGCTCGCCGCCACCGACATCGCCGACCACGCGCTCGCCGCGCTGCGCCGCAGCCCGGTCCGCGAGGTCGTCCTGCTCGCCCGGCGCGGGCCCGAGCACGCCGCGTGGACCGCGCCCGAGTTCCTCGCCCTCGCCCGGCTGCCCGGCGTGGACATCGTGGTGGACGACCACCCGGGGGTCCGCGCCGCCCTGGCTGGAGCCCCGCGCGGCTCCGGAGCGGCGCTGCTCGCCGGCCTCCCGCTGGAGCGGGTGGACACCGCCGCCGCGCCCCGGCCCGGCCGGCGGATCGTGCTGCGCTTCCACGCCGCGCCCGCCGCCCTGCTCGGCGACGAGCGCTCCGGCCGGGTCACGGCGGTCCGCCTCGCCGGCGGCGACGAACTCCTGCGCGCCGGTCTGGTCGTGCGCTCCATCGGCCACCGCGGCGTCCCCGTCCCCGGGCTGCCCTTCGACGACACCGCCGGCGCCGTCCCGCACACCGGCGGGCGCGTCCTCGACCCGGCGACCGGCCGGCCGCTGCCCGGGACCTACCTGGTCGGCTGGGCCAAGCGCGGCCCCTCCGGCGGCATCGGCGCCAACCGCGCCTGCGCCGAGGAGACCGTCCACGCCCTGCTGGACGACGCCGTCGCGGGCGTCCTGCCCGTGCCCGCGGCCGACCGCAGGTCCTTCGAGCGCCTGGTCCGCGCCCGCCGCCCCGACGCCCTCGGCCTGCGCCAGCTGCGCGCCATCGACCGCGCCGAACGCGCCCGGGGCGAGGCCACCGGCCGCCCCCGCGTCAAACTCCCCACCGTCCCCGCCCTCCTCGCCGCCGCCCGCCGCTGACCCCCCCTCGACAGGCCCCGATCACGGCCCGACGAGCACCAGCACGATGCGGATCTCCTGGGCGTTGACGCGGTATCCCAACGTCATGCCGGGTACTGCGTCATCACCGGGGATGGTGACGACACGCCCGGAGACGTCGTCCCCGGGCGTGTAGGGAAGGCCCGGTTCCGGGTCGCGCCTGATACTGCGGAGGGTGTGAAGGAACCGGCGTCGCTGGTCCGTGGTGAGACCGGCCACGGCGGGCCGGACGGCATCGTCGAGGAAGAGCGGCCGCAGGTCAGACATCCAACTCCTCCCATTCAGGCAGGACTTCGGCGAGCGGCGTGCCCGGCCGGTCGAAGGCGGTCCGCAGCGCATGCTCGATCTCGGGGACGGTTCGCAGGTGCAGCAGCTGCTGCCAGCTCTTGAGGTAGTCCCGGATCTCGTGCAGGGGTACGTCCTCGATCTCGGTGGCGAAGCGGTCGAGATCGGGGCCGGAGAGAGTCCCGCGGAACTCGCGGATGGTTCGCGGGCCCTCCGACGGCAGGCGGGGCTGGACGGGTTGAGCACTCATGGCGGTGCCTCGCTTCGACCGGAAGGGGATGACGCGCCGAACCTACCGCCGGTCCGGTCCGGCTCGCACCTGAGCAGAGTAAGTCTGATGGTCCGCTCTTCGGTCGAACATCTCTCAGCTGAAGAGGACGCCGAGGTCGAGGTGGGTGATGAGGAAGGTGTTGGTGACCGGGTCGTGGGCGTGCAGGAGGGCGGTGGCGCCGGCGGGGACGGCGGGGTCGCCGGGCGGGGTGCGGACGGCGAGGAGGGCGGGGGAGCCGTCGTCGGTGGTGGTCTCGGCCCAGCCGGAGACGGTGTCGGCGCCGCCGGGGAGGACCACGCAGGCGCGGCCGACCAGCGGGAACTGTTCGGAGGCGAGGAGGTCCCCGGGCAGTTCGTCCGGCAGGTCCCCGGAGGCGGCGTCGACGTGGGGGTCGGTGCCGCACCCCCCGCTCCGGGTGCCGGTGGTGCGGCCGACGCCGTGCCCCCCGGACACGGCGTCGGCTCCGAGGCCGCTGAGCAGGGCCAGCATCCAGTACTCGGCGGTCACCAGCAAGGTCGGAAGCTTCGGTGCGGCCTTGAACTCCCCCCGCATCCGCCCGTCCCCCCGACCTCGTTCGGCGCCGGACCCCCCGGGCGCCGTGGTGATCCTGTCAGGAGGAAAGCGTCCGCACACTGCCAGGACCCGGCAATCTTGACGCTGCTTTGACACCTGAAAATATCCGGAATCCGTAAGCAACGCGTGGCCCACTGAAACGTTCACGATGGAACTGTCGCGGGCCCGGAACGGTCGCCGAGCGGTCACGCGACGGGCCCGGAACGGTCAGGCCCGGAACGGTCAGGGCCGGAGCGGCTGGTCGGGCCAGTCGAGCAGCCGCGCGCCCATCACCGCGGTCTCCAGGGTGTAGCGGTGCAGCGCGTCCGCCGGGTTGTAACCGGTCAGCTCGCGGATGCGGTCCAGCCGGTAGCCGAGCGCGCGCACGCTCAGGCCCAGCCGCCGGGCGGTCTCGGCGTTCACGTACCCGGCCTCCGCCTGGACGGTGATGGTCTCCAGCAGCGGGCGGGCGCCGCCGCGCGCGGAGGTGAGCGGGCCGAGCACGGTGCGCACCAGGTCGGCCATCGCGGAACGGTCCCGCATCAGCACAGGGAAGACCAGCAGTTCCTCGGCGCGCAGCCGCTGCGCGGACAGCTCCAGCCGCTGCGCGTACTCCAGCGCGCCGAGCGCCTCCTCGTAGCTGCGGACGATGCCGCCGGTGCCGGCGTGCCGGCGGCCGGTCGCCACCCGCAGCGCGGGAGGGTAGCCGGCGCCGGGCCGCAGGGCGAGGTCGGTGAAGGCGGTGAGGACGGCCTGTTCGCCGTCGGAGGCGATGCAGACCAGCCGCCCGTCGCGGGCGGCCAGCAGCAGGGTGCGGTCGTCGTAACGGCCGGTCAGTTCGCGCAGCACCCGGTGCGCGGCGGGTGCGCCCTCCAGGTAGGGCTCGTCGGCGACGGCGACCGCGACGGTGTATCCGGCGGCCAGCCGCAGGCCGAACCGCTCGGCGCGCTCGGCGAGCCGGCCGAGGTCGGAGCGGCCGTGCAGCAGGTCGTTGACCAGCTCGCGCCGGTTGGTCTCCTCCTGGCGCACGGCCATCCGCTGGGCGCGCTCGTGACCCTCGGCGAGGGCGCCGAGGGCGGCCTGGGTGGCGGCGAGCACGGCGTCCCCGGTGCGCCGCAGCTCGGCGGCGGTGGCGGCGGTGAGGCCGGGGAGGGTCTGCCAGGCGGCGCGGGTGGCGCCGAGACAGGCGCCGACGAGTTCGCGCAGGCCGTGGCCGGTCTCCGCGCCGCGCTCGCCGAGGTCGCGCAGTCGCTCCAGTTCGGCGCGGCGCAGCAGGCGGCCGGTGCGGGAGACGTCGGTGAGCAGGTCCAGGCAGTGGTGGGCCAGCTCGTTGGGGATGTCGGGTGCGCCGGTTCCGTTGGCCACCGTCATGTCGTCGTGTCCCGCCCCGGTCCGTCGGTGTGGTCGGGCCGGCCGGCGTGCCCGCCGGTCGGCTTCCTCGCTGGTCAGCCGGGTGCGTTCCGCCGCTGGTCGGGCGGCCGGCTGCCCAGGCCGGGATGCTACCCGGTCGGTGCCCCGGCCGTCCCGCGCGTCCGCCGCGCCCGCGGCGGCACCGCCTGCGCCGACGGCTCCGGGCCCCTACGCCGGAGCCGCCGGCTGCCGGGCCGTCAGCGGCCGGTGGCAGGCGACGGTCCGCCCCGGGGACACCTCGCGCAGCCGCGGCACCTCGCTCGCGCACCGCTCGTCGGCGAACGGGCAGCGGGTGCGGAACCGGCACCCGGACGGCGGGTCGAGCGGGGACGGCGGGTCGGCGGGGAGCAGCCCGGTGTCGCCGAGCGGGCGGCCCGGCTCGGGGACGGCGGCGAGCAGCGCCGCCGTGTAGGGGTGGGCGGGTGCGGCGAGCACCTCCTCGGTGGGGCCCTGTTCGCAGAGCCGGCCGAGGTGGAGCACCGCGACGTCGTCGCTGACGGCGCGGACCACGCCGAGGTCGTGCGAGATGAACAGGCTCGCCAGACCGCGCTCCTCGGTCAGCCGGCGCAGCAGGTTGAGCACGGTGGCCTGGGCGGAGACGTCGAGGGCCGAGACGGCCTCGTCGGCGATCAGCACCCGGGGTTCGGCGGCGAGCGCCCGGGCGATGGCGACCCGCTGGGCCTGGCCGCCGGAGAGCTGGGCGGGCCGGCGGTCGCCGAACAGCGCGACCGGCAGGCCGACGGCCTCCAGCTGCTGCTCGACCACGGCCACGCGGTCGACCGACGGGTCCGGGTGGGCGTCCAGCGGTTCGGCGACGAGGTCGCGCACGGTGCGGCGCGGGTTGAGCGAGGAGACCGGGTCCTGGAACACCATCTGCATCCGGGGGCGCAGGGCCCGCAGCGCGCGCGGGGCGAGCGCGGCGAGGTCGGTGCCGTCCAGGGTGACGGTGCCGGTGGTGGGCGGGGGCAGCCGCAGCAGGGCCTTGGCGATGCTGCTCTTGCCGGAGCCGGACTCGCCGACCAGGGCGAGGGTGCGGCGTTCGCGCAGGGTGACGTCGACGCCGCTGACGGCGTGCAGCGGGCCGGAGCGGGTGCGGTGGACCACGGACAGTCCGGTGGCCCGCAGCACGACGGGCGTGTCCGCCTCGGGGGAGGCCGGGGTGGACTCGGGTGCGGGGGTCATGCGGCGGTCTCCTCGGCCTTCTCCGGCAGCGCGGCCGACGGGGTGAGCGGGAAGTGGCAGGCGGCGGTGTGCCCGGCCCCGGCCCGGTGGAGCGGCGGCGCGTCCGTCGAGCAGAGCGCCTGGGCGCGCTCGCAGCGCGGCGCGAACGGGCAGCCGGGGGTGGGCCTGGAGAGGTCCGGCGGCGAGCCGGCCACGGCGGGCAGGGTGCGGCGCAGCGGCCCGGTGACCCGGGGCACCGAGCGCAGCAGCGCGGCGGTGTACGGGTGGGCGGGGGTCTCGGTGACGGCCTCGGTGGGGCCGGTCTCGACGACCCGTCCGCCGTACATGACGGCGATCCGCCGGGCGCGGCCGTAGAGCAGGCCGATGTCGTGGGTGATCAGCAGGGTGGCCAGGCCCCGGGTCTCGCGGTGCCGGTCGAGCAGGTCGAGCACGGTGCGCTGGACGGTGACGTCGAGCGCGGTGGTGGGTTCGTCGGCGAGCAGCAGGGCGGGGGAGCCGGCCAGCGCGGCGGCGATGCCCACGCGCTGGCGCAGGCCGCCGGACAGCTCGTGCGGGTAGGCGCGGGCGCGCCGGGCCGGGTCGGGGACGTCGACGGCGGCGAGCAGTTCGGCGGCGGTGCGCAGCCGTTCCCGGCGGGGCATCCGGCGCCGGTTGGTGAGCGACTCGGTGACCTGGTCGGCGATCCGGACGACCGGGTTGAGCGAGGTCATCGGGTCCTGGTGGACCATCGCGACGCCGGTGCCGAGCAGTTCGGCGCGCCGGCCGGCGGTGGCGGTGAGCAGGTCCTCGCCGTTGAGCAGGACCGAGCCGGTGGCGGTGGCGCGGGTGGTGCGCGGGTGGACGCCGAGCACGGTGCGGGCCAGGACGGACTTGCCGGAGCCGGACTCGCCGACGACGCCGAGGCACTCGCCGGCGCCGATGGTCAGGTCGATGCCGTGCAGCACGTGCAGCGTCCGGCCGTCGGGGGTGTGCAGGGTGGTGTCGAGCGAACGGACCTCCAGAACCGGGCTGGTCATCCTCGCCCTCCCTTCGAACGCAGCTGCTCGCCCAGGTAGTTGAGGGCGAGGACGGTCAGGCAGAGCACCGTCGCCGGGGCGAGCGAGATCCACGGGGCGCTGCCGAGCGTGGTCCGGCCCTCGGCGATGATGCCGCCCCAGGACGGCTCCGGCGGGCGCAGCCCGAAGCCGAGGAAGCTGAGCGAGCCCTCGGCGACGATGGCGACGGTGGTGGCGGTGAACGCGAAGGTGAGCGCGGCGGGGGCGACGTGCGGGACGACCTCGCGGCGCAGGATGCGCAGCGGCGGGGTGCCGATCATCCGGGCGGCCTGGACGAAGCCGCGCTCGCTGAGCGACAGCACCACGGCGCGCACCACCCGGGTGAAGTGCGGCACGGTGAACAGGCCGATCAGCGCGCCGATCAGGGACAGGCTGGGGCCGCGCAGCGAGACCGCGATCATCACCAGGATCAGGGTGGGGACGGACATCAGCAGGTCGGTGGCGAAGCCGATCACCTTGTCCACCGGCCCGCGGAACCAGCCGGCCGCCACGCCGAGCGCTCCGCCGCCGAGCAGGCCGACGGCGATGGTCAGCCCGGCGACGGTGAAGGAGGCGCGGGCGCCGGCCACGGTCCGCTGCAGGACGTCGCGCCCGGCGGCGTCGGTGCCCAGCCAGTGGCCGGGACCGGGGGCGGCGGCGGGGTTGGCGAAGTCGCCGTGCAGCGGGTCGAAGCCGGGCAGCAGCGGGAGCAGCAGGGCGGCGAGCGCGACGACGGCCAGCCAGGTGCCGGCGGCCAGCACCCCGGTGGAGGGGCGGCGGCGCGCCGCCTTCTTGCGCGGGACGGCGGCGGTGGGGGCGGTGGGGGTGGGGACGGTCTCAGCGGCGCTCATCGGCGATCCTCGGGTCGATCGTGCGGTACAGCAGGTCCACGGCGAAGGTGGCCGCCACCACGGCGACGGCGCTGACCACCACCACTCCCTGCACCACCGGGAAGTCGCGGCCGTTGATCGCCCCGGAGACCCACGTGCCGACGCCGGGCACCGCGAACAGCGTCTCGACCAGCACCGAGCCGCCGAGCGAGGTCCCGATGCCGATGCCGATCAGGGTGACCAGCGGCAGCGAGGAGGGCCGCAGCGTGCGGCGCAGCAGCAGCCGCACGGTGCCCATGCCGCGGCTGCGGGCGGCGGCGACGTAGGTCTGGTCGAGGGTGTCGAGCAGTTGGCCGCGCAGGGTGCGGGTGAAGACGGCGGCCTCGGTGAGGCCGAGGGTGAGCGCGGGCAGCACCAGGTGGCGCAGGTTCTCCAGCGGGTCCTCGGTGAACGGGGTCCAGCCGGTGGCCGGCAGGATCCGCAGCTGGACGGCGGTGAACCAGATCAGCAGCAGGCCGAGCACGAAGCCGGGTACGGCCAGCCAGACGAAGGCGCCGGCGGTGGCGATCCGGTCGACCGCCCCGCCCGGCCGCCAGGCCGACCAGAGCGCGACCGGCAGGGCCAGACCGAGCGCCACCACCTGGGCGGCGACGAAGAGTTCGAGGGTGACCGGGACCCGGTCGGCGAGCTCGGTGGTGACCGAGACGCCGGTGGACAGCGAGTGGCCGAGGTCGCCGTGCAGGGCGTCGCCGAGCCAGCGCCAGGTGGCCGCGAGCACGTTCTCGTCCAGGCCGAGCTTGGCCTCGTAGGCGGCGACCTGCTCCGGCGTGGCGGTGGGGCCGAGCGCGGCGAGGGCGGGGGAGCCGGGCATCAGGTGCGGCAGGGAGAGCGCCGCGACGGTGACCAGCAGGAGCACCGCGGCGGCCCGTCCGAGCCGTGCGGCGGTGCGTCCCGCCGTGCGGAGGGCGGCGGGGGTCACTTCTTCACCCACAGCGAGGCCGGGGAGACGTTGACGACGGTCCGCTTGGAGACGTCGGGCAGGCCGCCGATCCTGGCGGAGGCCAGCAGGCCGATCCTGTTCTCGGTCAGGAAGAGCATCGGGGCGTCGTTGACGACCTCCTGCGCGGCCTCCTGGTAGGAGCGGGCGCGCTGGGCCGGGTCGACGGCGGCGCGTCCGGCGGCGATCGCCTGGCCGGCCTTCGGGTTGTTCCAGCCGGTGAAGTTGAACGTGGCGTCGGGCACGTAGAGGCTGGCCAGAGCGGTGTCGGTGTCGCCGAACATGCTGGTGATGAAGTCCATCACCTGGAACTTGCGCTGGAACATCGCGGTGCCCAGGCCCGCCGGGTCCAGCGGCTTGATGGTCATCTTCACGCCGACCTCGGCGAACATCTGCTGGAGCACGGTGGCCCGCTGCTGGCCCTCGGGGCGGCTGTCGACGAGGTACTCGAAGGAGAGGTCGGAGTGACCCGCCTCGGCGAGCAGGGCGCGCGCCTTGGCCGGGTCGTGCGCGGGGTAGCCGGAGGCGTCGCCGGCGGCCCGGTAGGGGGAGGCGGAGCCGATCGGGCCGTCCGAGACCTTGCCCTGGTCGAGGTAGACGACCTTCTCGACGGCCGAGCGGTCGACCGCGTACTGCAGTGCCTTGCGCACCTTCGGGTCGTCGAAGGGCGCGGCCTTGGTGTTGAACAGCACGGTGGAGGTGGAGCCGGGGCCGGCGGCCACCCGCAGGCCGTCGGTGGCGGCCTGCTTGAGCTGGGTGGGGGTCTCGGCCCAGACGACGTCGGCGTCGCCGGAGCGCAGTGACTGGTAGCGGCTGTCGGCGTCCGGCAGCACCTTGTAGACGAGCTTGTCGGCGTGGCCCTTGGCGCCCCAGTAGGAGGGGTTGCGCACGAGGGTGGCGGAGACGCCCGGCTGCACGCTCTCCAGCGTGTACGGGCCGGAGCCGACGGCGGGGGTGTCGGCGCCGGCGGGCGCCTCCGAGACGTAGCCGAGGGAGCGGGTGAACAGGCTGGGGAAGGCGGCGTTGGGGGACTTGAGGGTGAAGCCGAGGGAGGTCGGGGAGTTGACCGTCATGGCGCCGATGGTGGCGGCGTCGGTGGCGCAGGAGCACTTGGACTCGGGCTTCGCGAGCCGGTTGACGTGGTCGACCACGGCCTGCGCGTCGAGCGGCTTGCCGTCGCTGAAGGTGACGCCCTCGCGCAGCTCCAGCGTCCAGGCGGTGGCGTCGGCGTTCGGGGTGAAGGCCTTGGCCAGGTAGGGCTGCACGGCGCCGTTGTCGCCGTTGACCATCAGCGGGTCGTAGAGCGCGTTGGCCAGGATCATCATCGGCATCGAGGTGAGGGTGGTCTCGGCCGGGTCGAGCTTGGTGAACGGGCGGTCGAGGCCGATTCTCAGGGTGCCGCCGTCGACGGCGGGGCCGTCGTCCTGGGCCGCGGCGGTGGCCGCACCGCCGCCGGAGACCGTGTCGTCGGACGCGGAGCAGGCGGAGGCGGTGAGGGCGAGGGCCGCCGTGCAGACCGTGGACGCCAGGACGAGCGTGTGCCGCTTCATGATTCCTCGGGAGGGTTCGGGGGGCTTCGGGGAGGGGGAAGACCGGCGGGCGCAGCCGGACCGGTGGCCGCCGGACACCACCCTTTGGAAGTGGCACAACTGCCAACTGGCAGTTGTGCAAACTTCGGATGACGAAATGTCGACGACTTGGCGCGCGGCTTGAGCGGGCCGCGCCGGGCGTGATTCCGTACGACTACGGCCGCGTGCGGCACAGCAGTTGACGAGGAGCGAGCAGGATGCAGGGGCAGGGGACGGACACCGTGGCGGAGCCCGGGCTGCGCGACCGCAAGCGGGCGCGGACCAGGCAGGCCATCCGCACGGCGGGGCTCGACCTCTTCGAGGAGCAGGGCTTCGAGGGCACCACGGTGGACCAGATCTGCCGCCGGGCCGACGTCGCCCACCGCACCTTCTTCCGCTACTACGAGTGCAAGGAGGCGCTGCTGTTCGGCATGGACTTCGGCGCCGCCGTCCTGGACGCCTTCGCCGCCGCGCCCGCCGGGCTCGGCCTCTGGGCCGCCTTCGACCACGCGGTGACCACCACCGACGGGGAGCTGGAGGAGCCGGCCGAGCACTCCGTGCGGCGCCGGGCCCTGCGGCACCGGTTCATCGAGGTCCGCAGCGTGCACGACTTCGGGCTGACCGTGGTCGACACCTTCTCGCGGCGGGCGGCGGCGATCGCGGCCGAGCGGCTGGGCGTGGACCCGGCCGTCGACCTGCGGCCGCGGGCGTTCGCGGCGCTGCTCGCGGGCATGACCCGGCAGCGCGTCGTCGGCGGCATGGAGGCGCGTTCGCTGCGGGACTGGGTGGCGGCCTTCCGGGACGTGCTCGGGGCGTTCGACCGGGAGGTCCCGGCGGCCCCGGCCGGGGCGCCCCGGTGAACGCCTACCGCACTGGCCCCGACCCGCCGCCCGGCTCGCGGTAGTGCAGCACGAACCGCGCGCTGCTGCCGTCGATCCGCCGCCGCAGGTAGAGCGCGGGCGTGCCGTCCGGCGTGCAGCTGACGCCCTCGCGGACCAGCAGCGCCGTGCCCGGCGGCACCCCGAGCAGCTCGGCGTCGGCGAGGTCCGCGCCGACCGCGCCGAACGCCCGCCAGTCGTACTCCAGCTCCACCCCGGCCGCCCGGGCCAGGTCGAGCACCATGTTGCCGGGGCGGCCCGGCCGCAGCAGTCCGGCCGGCAGCGGCCCGGACGGCACCCAGTAGCTGCTCACCACCCGGGGCCGGCCGCCGAGCCGGATCACCGTGTCCACCCGGGACAGCTCCGCGCTGTCGCGCCCCAGCTGACGGGCCGCCTCGGCGTCCTCCGGGCTCCCGGTCACCGGCGGCGCCGACACCACGAACTCGCCGTCCTCCGCCGCGTCCGGCACCTCCGTGCCGAGCGGCAGCCCGGAGTGCACGCTGCCGAGGTCGAAGCGCTGGCTGCGCGGGTCGACGGTGATCGACACCCGCACCGCCGGCGGGCGGACGAAGGTCCCCACGCCGCGCCGGATCTCCAGCACCGCGGCCCGCTCCAGCTCGGCCACCGCCTGCCGGACGGTCAGCCGGTTGACGCCGAACTCGGCGCTCAGCTCCGGCTCGCTGGGCAATCGTGAGCCCGCCGGGTACGCCCCGGCGTCGATGCGCTCCTGGAGCTGCCGGGCCAGCCGGCGGTACAGCGGGGTCTCGGTTCGGTGCGTCGCCACGCGCCAGATCCTACGGAGCCGGGGGGTGGCTTCCGTCCCCGGTTGTCCGGAAGTTCACCTCGCCGTCGCTTGCCCGGCGCCCCCCTCGCCAGGTAGACATCTAGACGTCTAGATGTCTTGCCCTCGATCGCACCGCCACCCCCCACCCCCGTTCTCCCGCACCGAAAGGCCCCCGCCGTGACCCTGGTCAACTTCCGCGACCCCGCCACCCTCGCCGACCCCGAGGGCCGCTGGGTCCGCCCCGGCGTGCTGCACCGCTCCGCCCAGCCGTACCCGGCCGACGACGCCTCGGTCGTCGAGCAGCTGACCGCCGCCGGCGTCCGCACGATCATCGACCTGCGCGGCGACATCGAGGTGGAGGACACCGACTGGGCGCAGTCCCTGGCCGCCGGCATCGAGGTGGTCGCCGCCCGCGTCCAGCCCACCGACCGGAGGCTGGAAGCGGCCATGAAGGACATGGTCACCGACGAGGACCTCGGCGCCTTCTACCTGCTGATGGCGGAGTCCGCCCCCGGGGCGGTCAAGCTCGCCGTCGAGGCCGCCACCCGTCCCGGCGGCGTGCTGGTGCACTGCGCCGCCGGCAAGGACCGCACGGGCTGGCTGACCGCGCTGCTGCTCGACCTGCTCGGCGTCCCCGCCGAGGAGATCGTCGCCGACTACGCCCGCACCACCGCCGCGCTGCCGCAGATCTGGGCGAACCTGGCCGAGCGCAACCGCGCCGCCCTGAACGACCACGAGGCGGGCACCTTCGTCGTCCCCCGCCCGCTGCTGGAGGCCCCGGCCGGGGCGATGGCCGCCTTCCTGGAGCTGGTCGGCACCCGCTACGGCGGCACCGAGGGCCTGCTCGCCCACTGCGGGGTGGACGCCGCGACCGTCGAGGCCTTCCGCGCCAAGGCCGCCGCCCCGGCCGCCGCCGAGGTGACGGCATGAGGACCGTGCTGCGCCACACCGACGGCACGCCGTTCCGCGACCTCAACCACAACGGCACCATGGAGCCCTACGAGGACCCGCGGCTGCCCGTCGAGGAGCGCGTCGAGGACCTCCTCACCCGGATGACCCTGGAGGAGAAGGCCGCGCTGATGCTGCACGGCCGGATGCTCCCCGGCGACAACGGCCCCTTCCCGTCCGGCGACCACCTGATCACCGAACGCGGCCTCACCGCCTTCGGCATGATGGCCGTCCCCGACGCCCGCACCATGGCCGCCTGGAACAACCACGTCCAGGACCTCGCCGCCGCCGGCCGCCTCGGCATCCCGGTCACCCTGGCCTCCGACCCCCGGCACGGCTTCACCGAGAACCCCGCCACCGCCTTCACCGGCGGCGGCTTCTCCACCGGCCCCGAGCCGATCGGCCTCGCCGCCACCGACGACCCCGCGCTCGTCGAGGAGTACGCCGCCCTGATCGGCCGCGAGCTGCGCGCCGTCGGCATCCGGATCGCCATCCACCCGATGGCCGACCTCGCCACCGAGCCCCGCTGGGCCCGGATCAGCGGCACCTTCGGCGAGGACCCGGAGCGCGCCGCGCGGATCATCGCCGCCTACATCCGCGGTCTGCAGGGCGAGCGGATCGGCCCGGACAGCGTCGCCTGCATGACCAAGCACTTCCCCGGCGGCGGCCCGCAGTACAAGGGCGAGGACTCGCACTTCGCGGCCGGCCGGCGCCTGGTCTACCCGGGCGGCGCCCTGGAGCAGCACCTGCGCCCCTTCGAGGCCGCCTTCGAGGCCGGCACCGCGCAGATCATGCCCGCTTACGCGATCCCCTCCGGCTCCGGACTCGACGAGGTCGGCGCCAACTTCAACCACGACGTCATCACCGGCCTGCTGCGCGGCCGCTACGGCTTCGACGGCGTGGTGTGCACCGACTTCAACGCCATCACCGGCATGGAGATCCCCGGCCTGGTCAGCCTGCCGCCCCGGCACTGGGGCGTCGAGGAGCTGTCGGTGCCCGAGCAGGTCGCGCTCACCCTGCGCGCGGGCGCCGACCAGCTCGGCGGAGAGACCGACCCCGAGCTGATCCTCGGCGTGGTGCGCTCCGGCGCCGTCACCGAGGCCCGCCTCGACGAGTCCGCCCGCCGCATCCTGCGCGACAAGTTCCGCCTCGGCCTCTTCGACGACCCCTACGTCGACGTGGACGCCGCCGCGGGGCTGGTCGGCGCGCCCGAGGGCCGGGCGCTCGGCCGCCGGGTGCAGACCCGCTCGCTGGTCCACCTCGCCGGCCGGCCGCTGAGCGGACAGCGGCTCTACGTGGAGGGCGTGGACGCCGGGGTCGCGGCCCGCTACGGGACGGTCGTCGAGCGCCCCGAGGACGCCGACCTCGCGGTCCTGCGCCTCGCCACGCCGTACGAGAAGCGCGCGGGGCTGCTGGAGCAGGCCTTCCACTCCGGCTCGCTGGAGTTCGAGCCGGCCGAGGCGGCCCGCGTGGCCGCCCTGGCCGCCGCCGTCCCCACCGCCGTCGTCGCCCAGCTCGAACGCCCCGCCGTGCTCACCCCGCTCGCGCCCCACGCGGCGCTGCTGGTCGGCGAGTTCGGCGCGTCGGACGAGGTCGTGCTGGACGCGGTGCTCGGCCGCGCCCCGATGACCGGCTCGCTCCCGTTCGACCTGCCCCGCTCGGACGCCGCCGTCGACGCCGCCCGCGAGGACGTGCCCTTCGACACCGCGGACCCGCTCTTCCGTTTCGGCCACCCCACTGCCCCGCGCGAGGTGACGGCATGACCCACAACGGCACGCTTCCGGACGGCTTCCTGTTCGGAGCCTCGACCGCCGCCCACCAGATCGAGGGCAACAACACCACCAGCGACTGGTGGGCCCTGGAGAACCGGCCCGGCTCGTTCCTGCCCGAGCCCAGCGGCGACGCCGCCGACAGCTTCCACCGCTGGCCCGAGGACATGGACCTGCTCGCCGGACTCGGCTTCAACGCCTACCGGTTCAGCATCGAGTGGGCCCGGATCGAGCCGGTACGCGGCCGGTACTCGCGGGCCGCGCTGGCCCACTACCGGGCCATGGTGGAGGGCGCCCTGGCCCGCGGCCTCACCCCGGTGGTGACGCTCCACCACTTCACCCTGCCGCAGTGGTTCGCCGAGGCCGGCGGCTGGCTCGCCCCCGACGCCGCCGAGCTGTTCGCCCGGTACGCCGCCACCGCCGCCACCGAGGTGCTCGACGGCGTCCGGTACGTGGCCACCGTCAACGAGCCGAACATCCTCGCCCGGATGCACTCCATCGCGCGGTGGGTCCAGGAGGGCGGCACCGTCGAGGGCGGCGTCGACCGGATCGAACCCGGCGAGGACATCACCGAGGCGCTGGTGCGGGCCCACCGCGCCGCGAGCACCGCGCTGCGCGAGGCCGACCCCCGCCTGCTGATCGGCTGGACGGTCGCCGGCCTCAACCTCTACCCCGTGGAACCCGGCGCCGAGGCCACCGTCGCGGCCCTCGCCCGCGGGCGCGAGGACGTCTTCACCGAGGCCGCCCGCGGCGACGACTGGATCGGCGTGCAGACCTACACCCGTACGCCGGTCGGCGTCGACGGCCAGGTCCCGGTCGCCGACGGCGTCCGCACCACCATCAAGGGCTGGGAGTACTACCCGCAGGCACTCGGCGAGACCGTCCGCCGCACCGCCGCGCTGGTCGGCCCGGACGTGCCCCTGCTGGTCACCGAGAACGGCATCGCCACCGCCGACGACACCGAGCGGATCGCCTACACCACGCAGGCGCTGGCCGGTCTCGCCGACGCCCTGCGCGACGGCGTGGACGTCCGCGGCTACCTGCACTGGAGCCTGCTCGACAACTACGAATGGGGCTCCTACCGGCCGACCTTCGGCCTGGTGGCGGTGGACCCGGAGACCTTCGCGCGCACCCCGAAGCCCTCCGCCCACTGGCTCGGCGCCCTCGCCCGCGAGGGCCGCCTGGCCTGACCCGCGCGAGGCCGGAGAGCCGCGCGGCCGGCGCACCCGGGGTCAGCCCACGGGTGCGTTGGCCGGGCGGTCGCGGCAGGAGGCGCCGTCGATCTCGGTCTCGGTGGGCCGGGCCTCGTTGCGGCGCTCCAGGGGCAGTTGTGGCAGGTTGTTCTTGACGTCGCGGTCCCACTCGTTGCTCACCACGTACTTCTTCAGCGCGTCCCGCAGCCGCTCGCAGTCCTTGCGGTGGCCCTTCGCGAGGGCGACGCCGTAGTCGTTGGTCGCCGCGAACGCGATCCCCGGCACGACCGCCAGCGTCGGCTCCGCCTCCATGAAGCCGTAGAGGATCAGCTGGTCGGTGGAGACCGCGTCGACCTCGCCGGCCTTGAGCGCGTTGACGCAGAAGCCCGCGTCCTCCTCCTCCCGCAGCCGGATCGTCTGGTAGGCGGGCTTGCGCAGCTCCTCGGCCGAGGTGGTGCCCTTCCAGACGCACACCAGCCGGCCGTTGAGGTCGTCCAGGGTGCGGTAGCGCTCCAGGTCGGCCGCCCGCACCAGCATGCCCTGCTGGGTGGACGCGTAGGGGCCGACGAAGTCGAGCCCGTCCCCGCCGTCCTCGACCGGGAGCATCCGCTGGGCGGTGATCGAGAAGGTCGCCACCACGAGGTCGACGTCCCCGTCCCGCAGGGCGGGGGCGCGGTTCCTGGAGATGATGCCGTTGAAGATCGGGGGTTCCGCCCCGACCCGGTCCAGCAGCTCCCTGGCCACCGCGATGTCCAGTCCGTCGAAGTCGCCGGCGTGCCGCTCGTGGCTGGTGCCGGGCTGGTCGCTCTTCGCCCCGATCCGGACCTTCCTCTCGCCGGCGAAGATCGACGGTTCCGGATCCGCGCCGCACCCCCCGGCGGCGAGGGCGAGGAGAACCGCCGCGGTGGCGGCCCGGAGTGCCGGTGCCCGTCGTCGCGTGTCCGTCATGTGCTACCCCCCATGGTCCTGGTCAGTCGTTGAAGAGCGTCCCGTCCGCCTTCGCCACCCGCATCGCGCAGTTCGGCCGGGTCTGCACCGAGATCTCGATGGCCACCTCGCCGCGCCGACCGCCGAGGTCGAACTCCACCACCGACTGCGCGGGCACCCGCTGGACGCCCGGGGCGACCCCCGGTGTGAGGGCCGTCAGCGTCGCGGTCGTCTTGTGGACGCAGGTCGGTGACGTCGGATCGTCGTCCGAGATGGTCAGCGCCAGCCGGAGCCGGTCGCGGGCCTTCCCGGCGGCCGGTGCGGGCAGGACGAGGGTCTGCGTCGTGGAGGCGGTCAGCGGCCCGGCCCCCCGGACGGCGATCTCCACCGGGACCTCGCCGCCTCGCCGGACCGACTCCAGGCCGGCCAGACCGAGCAGGGAGAGGACCAGCGCGGACGCCAGGAGCAGCAGGCCCGCCGTCGACCACGGGTGCGACACCGCGGTCGGTCCGGCGACGGCGCACCGCACGGACAGCGCGAAGCCGGCCGCGAGGGCGGCGTAGAACCAGAGGTACTGGCTCTGCGGGCCGCCCGGCCAGGACAGCACGGCGTAGCCGGCGGTGCCGACGGCCACCAGGAGCGGCAGCCGCGCCACGACCGAACGCGGGTCGACGTTCTTCAGGAAGGTGAACGTGGAGCGGTGGACTTGGCCGACGTTGAACGCGTTGTTGCCGGACGAGTTGATCTCGACGGTCCGGTCCGGGCCCGGTTCCCCCTCCATGGTCAGCTGCCGAAGTTGAACGTGGAGTTCTCGATGTGGGCGGCGTTGAACGCCCGTTCGCCGTACGAGTTGATCGTGACCGTCCGGACGGCCTCCACCAGCCGCTCCGCGTCGAGCGGGTCCGCCGCCGGTCCGCGCAGCCAGCTGAGCAGCGCCTCGGCCAGCCGGGCGCGGTCGGCCTCGCCGAGGCCGTTCAGCAGGCCGTCGACCCGCTCCTCGGGCAGGTCGTGGCGGTTCAGCACCTCGGCCACCTCGGCGGAGCGCCGGCCGAAGAGCCGGCGGAAGAACCCCTCACCCGTCCCCGCCGTCCCCGTGGCGACGCGCTGCGCGGCCTCTTCGGCCAGCTGGGTTCCGAAGGCGGTTGCGGCGACCGTGAAGTACGGAGCGATCGCGGTGATGTCGGTGAGCAGCTCGGACACAGGCCCCCCAGAATGTCCAGGCCACTCGCTGTCGGTGGCCGCGGCGAGTGCGATGGTAGCGATCGGGGGGCGGCGGCGCACCGGTCCGGCCCGAACCCGTGCCGGGACAACCGTCCCGCGGGCCGGGCGGCATGGAGAAGCGCAGGCCGGCGGGGCGGGGGAAAACCGCTCGCCCCTGCGGCGGTGCGCTGGCAGAGTCCGGTGCCATGCAGCAGCTGTACGGGATCCGTGCCGACTTCGACGCCGCCACCGTCGTCGTCTACCAGGCGTACGCCCCGGCGGTGGCCGACGCGGCCCTCGCCGCCGGGCGGTTCGTCCCGCCGTTCTCCTTCGGGCGGATGACGTGGATCAAGCCCTCGTTCTGCTGGCTGATGCACCGCAGCAACTGGGCCCGCAAACCCGGGCAGGAACGCGTCCTCGCGGTGCGGATCACCCGGGCCGGCTGGGAGGAGGCGCTCGGACGGGCCGTGCCGACCACCGCCGACCCCGCGGCGCTCGCCCGCGCCGAGGTCCACGTCCAGTGGGACCCGGAGCGCTCGCCGCGCGGCGCCGCGCTCAACCACTACAGCATCCAGGTCGGCGTGGGCCGCACCCTGATCCGGACCTTCGCCGAGGAGTGGATCACCGGGATCACCGACCTCACCCCGCAGGTGCGGCGGATCGCCGCGCTGCTCCAGCAGGGCCGCGCCGCCCAGGCGCAGCGCCTGCTCCCCCCGGAGCGCCCCTATCCGCTGCCGCGCGCCCTCGCCGACCGCCTGGGTGCGAACGGGTGATATTCCGTCAGGACCGGATGACCGTGAACCCACCCGGCGTTGTCGCGGCCGCACACCGCACACCGCACCGGAAGGGAACCGCCCCCGTGACCGACAACCGCGTCATCACCAACCCCGCCGACCTGCACGACCCCAGGCCGTTCGGCTACAGCCACGTCGTCTCCGCCGCCGGCGAGACCGTGTACCTCGCCGGGCAGTACGCCTCCGACGCCGACGGCCAGGTGGCGGTGGAGGACTTCGCCGGCCAGGTCGCACTGTCCCTGGAGAACCTCCGGCGGGCGCTGACCGCCGTCGGCCTCGGCTTCGAGAACGTCGTCCGGCTCGGTTCGTTCATCAAGGACCACGACCAGGAGAAGCTGGAGATCCTCAACAAGGCCCTGCGCTACACCTGGGGCGAGCGCCTGCCCGCACAGACCCTCAGCGGGGTGGCCACGCTGGCGCTGCCCGGGATGCTCGTCGAGATCGACGCCATCGCGGTGCGCCCCGCCTCCTGACGGTCGGGCCGGCGGACGACGAAGGGGGCCGCCTCCCCGGCACGATCACGGGATCGGGAGGCGGCCCCCGGTCCGGGGCCGGTCAGGACCTACGCTGCGGACCGGGCATCGACCGCGTTGTTCTGACCGGCCACGATCTTCCACCCGTCCGCCTGCCGGGCGACCACGTAGAGCGCCCGGCCGTGCGGACCCTCCACCGGCCTGCCCTCGGCGTCGGTGGGCGTCTGGGCCACGTTGACGGCGACCACGCCGTCCGTGACCGCCAGCAGCTTCACCACCTCGTAGCGGGCGTACGCGTCCTTGAGGAACTCCCGCATCGCCGGACCGCTGAACTCGGTGATCGCCGCCCGCCCGTCCAGCCGCCGGCCGGCCGCGTTGGTCCAGGACGCCTGCTCGCCGAACTGCGCGCCCAGCGCCCGGGCGTCCTTGCGGTTGAACGCGTCCTCCAGCGCCGCGACCACCCCGGTCACCGCCTCCCGCACCGCCGCCGGCACGTCCCCCGCCACCAGCACCCCGTCCGCCATGACCAGCACCTCTCCCCGTATCGGGCGTCCTGCGGCGGTGATCACCGCCGGTCCCCATTCGACAACCTCAACCGCGCTTGAGGTCAAGCCCCCGAATCGACGGCCGTTCGTCAGCGGCGCGCGCTAGCATGTGCGGTTCGTCCACAACGGGCCGTGACACGCCCAACCGTTCGAAGCACAAAGGATGATGACGATCAGTATTCGACGCATGCTCCTGGCCGTGGGCGGTTGCCTCGCGCTCGGAGCGACCACCGTGGGGACGGCCGTCGCCGCGCCCGCCCCGACCCCGGCGGCCTCGTCCGACACCAAGCCGGTGACCTACCTGGGCCACCGCTTCACCGTTCCCGCGGACTGGCCGGTGGTCGACCTCGCCGCCGACCCGACGACCTGTGTCGGCTTCAACCGCCACGTGGTCTACCTCGGCACCCCGGGCGACGGCTCCCGCTGCCCGGCCGGCGGAGTCGGCCGCACCGAGGCGCTGCTCGTCGAGCCCGCCGCCGCCGACACCGCCCCGGGCCTCACGGCCGACCCGATCGACCACCAGCTCACCGCCACCGCGGCGGGCATCAGGGTCACCGCCGCCTACGACCTCGACGAGCGGCTGGTCCGCGGCATCCTCGCCTCCGCGGGCCTGCCGACCGGCGGGTCGGCGCCCGCCAAGAGCCCGAAGTCCGCCGCCCAGGCGCCCTCGGCGGCGCAGGGCGTGACGGCCGCGCCGCAGGGCGCCACGGCGGCCCCCGTCGCGCTGCCGGCGGACATCACCAACTTCATCGGCCGCGGCTTCGACGCCTGCGCCGCGCCCAGCTCGGACCTCATGCGGGCCTGGAAGACGAACTCCCCGTACGGCGCCGTCGGCATCTACATCGGCGGCAGCGCCATGTACTGCCCGCAGCCGAACCTCACCCCGGACTGGATGCAGCGGCAGGCCGCCGACGGCTGGCGGTTCATGCCGATCTACGTCGGCCGGCAGGCCTCGCGGATCACCAGCCCGGCGGCCGACGGCGTGACCGAGGCGGACAACGCCATCGCGAAGGCGGCGGCGCTCGGACTCGTCCCGGGCAGCGTGCTCTACTACGACATGGAGGCGTACAGCACGCCCCAGTACACCACCACGGTCCTCACCTTCCTCTCCGCGTGGACCAACCGGCTGCACGAGCGCGGCTACCGGTCGGGCGTCTACAGCAGTGGCGCCAGCGGCATCAACGACATCGTCAAGAACCTCGGCGGCGGCTACGCCATCCCGGACGTGCTGTTCTGCGCCAACTGGAACGGCCAGGCGACCACCAGCGACCCGTACATACCGAGCGGCGTGTGGGTCAACCACGAGCGCGTCCGCCAGTACCGCGCCGACGTCGACGAGACCTACGGCGGGTTCCCGCTGCGGATCGACCACGACATCCTGGACGTCGCCGTCACCCCGCCGTCCGGCCCGGCCGCCCCGGTGCGGGTGGACTTCAACGGTGACGGCCGTGAGGACATCGCGGGCAAGCTCTCCGACGGCGCGCTGCTGCTGTGGACGGGCAACGGCAACGGCACGCTGAACACCAACAGCGGCTACGGCATGTGGCCGGACAACGGCTTCGGCCAGGTCAGTGACATGGTGGCGGGCGACTTCAACGGCGACGGCCGCACCGATGTCGCGGGCAAGCTCTCCGACGGCGCGCTGCTGCTGTGGACGGGCAACGGCAACGGCACGCTGAACACCAACAGCGGCTTCGCGATGTGGCCCGACAAGAGCTTCAAGGACGTCCACGACCTGCTGGCCGGCGACTTCAACAACGACGGCAGGACCGACCTCGTCGGCAAGGCCGCGGACGGCACGCTGCTGCTGTGGACCGGCAACGGCAACGGCACCCTGAACACCTACAGCGGCTACCGGATGTGGCCGGACAACGGCTTCGGCCAGGTGCACGACCTGGTGGCGGCCGACTTCAACGGCGACGGCCGCACCGACGTCGCGGGCAAGCTCTCCGACGGCACGCTGCTCTGGTGGGCCGGCACCGGCAACGGTCAGCTGAGCACCAGCAGCGGCTTCGCGATGTGGCCCGACAACGGCTTCCGGGCCGTCGGCGACCTGGTCTCGGGCGACTTCAACAACGACGGCCGCGCGGACGTCGCGGGCAAGCTCTCCGACGGCGCGCTGCTGCTGTGGACGGGCAACGGCAACGGCACGCTCAGCACCAGCAGCGGCTACGCGATGTGGCCCGACAACGGGTTCGCGCAGGTCAGCAGCCTCCTGTAGGCCGGACGGACACCACCAACCGGGCTCCCGCCACGCCATGGCGGGGGTCCGGTCCGGCGTTTCATGCCCCGGGGCCGGTCTCCTGGATCCGGGTGATCCGGCCGCGGGCGTCCAGCGTCAGGTCGTAGGTGTTGCCCCAGCAGCCGTACGGGGGCTCGGGGGTGCCGTCGGCCAGGCAGGTGTCCAGGTGGTCCAGGAGGACCGGGAGCTGGACCTCCTTGGCGGGTTCGTCGTGGGGGAGGTCGACCAGGGTGGCGGTGGCGTGGGCGGCCAGGGCGTGGGTGGCGGGGGCGGCGTCGGGGGCGCAGGCCGGGCGGACGGTCAGGCGGCCCTCGACGACGTCGAGGACCCGGACGGTCCGGCGCCCGCCCGGGGTGGTGCAGGCGGTGGGGGAGAAGGAGTCGAGGCCGGGCCCGGCCCCGGGGGCTTCCCAGGCCTCCTCCTCCGCGAGGTCCTCGGCGGCCTCGGTGCCCTCGGCGTCCTTGGCCTCCGCTGCGTCCGCCTCGTTCTCGGCGGCATCGGCGGCATCGGCGTCGCCGTCGTCCGCGACGTCGTCCGAGGCCATCGCCAGCGTCGGGTCCTCGTCGATCGGCGTGCAGGCGGCGAGCCCGGTGGTGGCGGCGCAGCAGAGCAGCACGGCGAGGAGGAGGCGGCGGGGCGCGGTCATGGGGTGAGTCTTCCAGGAGCACGGCTGGACGGGACATCCACCTGGACGCGGAATCCGCGGGCCCGGTTGCGGAGGGCCGCCCCCGCCGGGCGTGCGGACCCGGCGGGGGCGGAGGAGGGGGCGGAAGCGGGGCCGGGGCGAGGGCGGAGGCCGGGTGGGGAACCGTCAGACCGCGACCGGGTGCGCCGGGTCGTAGGCCTCGCGGACCCGCTCCTGGGCCCGCGGCCCGGCCTCCAGGTGGTCCAGCCCGAGCAGCGCCGCACCGAGCACCGGCGGGGCGACCACGACCCGCGGCTCGGCGAGCGGCGCCTCCCGCGCCAGCCGGGCCGTCAGGTTGTCGAGCAGCAGCGGCTGCCGGGAGGCGAGCACCCCGCCGCCGAGCACCACCGGGGTGGGCGTCTCCAGCAGGTCCAGGCGCCGCAGCGCGACGACGGCGAGCCGGGTGATCTCGTCGGCCTGCCGGTCTATCAGCGACAGCGCCGTGGCGTCCCCGGTCCCGGCGACGGCGAACAGCACCCGGACGATCTCGTGCAGCCGGGTGGACGGCAGGTGCCCGAGGTGGACGGCCTCGGCGACGGCCCCGGTGGTGGGCAGGCCGAAGTGTTCGGCGATGGCGGCGGCCAGGCCGGTCGGCCCGCCGCGCCCGTCCTCCGCCCGCACGGCGTGCCACATGCAGCTGACGGCCAGGCCCGCGCCGCCGCCCCAGTCGCCGGTGAGCTCGCCGAGGGCGGGGAAGCGGGCGGTGCGCCCGTCGGGCAGCAGGCCGACGCAGTTGATGCCGGCGCCGCAGACGACGGCGACGCCGCGCGGGCCGTCGGTGCCGGCCCGCAGCAGACCGAAGGTGTCGTTGACGACGGTGTTGCCGGCGCCCCAGGGGTGGGACTCCAGCGCGACGCGCAGCGCTTCCTCCTCGACCGGCAGGTCGGCGTTGGCGAGGCAGGCGCTGACGTGGCTGGTCAGCGGGCCGTTCCAGCCGGCGATCCCGGCGGCCGCCGCGGCCTCCTCGACCAGCGGGGCGAGGCCGGCGACGGCGGCGGTGGCGCCGATCGTGGCCGGGAAGAAGCCGCCGCCCCGGGCGGAGCCGAGGACGGAGCCGTCGGCGCCGATGAGGGCGACGTCGGTCTTGGAGTTGCCGGCGTCGATGGCGAGGACGCCGGGCAGGTGCGGTTCGGGCTGGTGGGTCATCGGGGTTCCCGCGGCTCGTCGTACGTGGCCCGGCCGGGGGTCTTTCCCGGCGGGGGAGGGCGTGGCTCCGCCCGGTGCCCGTTCCCGGGGCGCGCGGCCCGCCCGTGATCCGGCCCGCACTCCCCCCACGGAGTGCGGGCCGGGGACCGGGGGCCCGGGCGCGGCCGGGACGGGGGCCGGGCGGGTCAGGCCCAGCTGAGGTGCTCGCGGTTGTGCGCGAGCAGCCGGTCCGTCAGCCGGTCGGCGAGTTCGATCTGGCCGACCAGCGGGTGGGCGAGCAGCGCGTCGAAGACCCGGTCGCGGCCGCCGCGCAGGGCGGCGTCCAGGGCGAGGTGCTCGTACGCGGTGACGGCGGCGACGAGGCCGGCGTACAGCGGCTCCAGCGGGCGCTGCGGCAGCGGGCGCACGCCCGCCGCGTCGACCTCGGCCGGCACCTCGATCACGGCGTCGTCCGGCAGGAAGGGCAGCACGCCGTCGTTGCGGGTGTTGACCACCTGCACGGAGGTGCCGCCGCCGGTGCCGAGCAGCGCCGCGATGAGCTGCACCGCCGCCTCGGAGTAGAACGCGCCGCCGCGCTTGGCGAGCAGCTCCGGCTTGGTGTCCAGGGCCGGGTCGGCGTACATCTCCAGCAGCTGCCGCTCGATCTCGGCGACCTCGGCGGCCCGCGAGCCCTTGGACCTCAGCTCCTCCACCACCAGGTCGTGCTGGTAGAAGTACCGCAGGTAGTAGGACGGCACGACGCCGAGCCGCTCGATCACCCGCTGCGGCAGGTGCAGGTCCTCGGCGATCTCCTTGCCGAAGCCGGAGAGCAGCTCGGGCAGCACCTCGCGGCCGCCGGCCGCGCCCGGGGCGTCGAGCAGGGTGACCCCGCGCTCCCAGGTGAGGTGGTTGAGGCCGACGTGGTCGAGCCGGACCAGCTCCGGGTCGACGCCCAGGTGCTTGGCGAAGCGCCGCTGGAAGCCGATGGCGACGTTGCACAGGCCGACGGCCTTGTGGCCGGCCTCCTGCAGGGCGCGGGTGACGATGCCGACCGGGTTGGTGAAGTCGACGATCCAGGCGTCGGGGTTGGCCCGCCGGACGGTCTCGGCGATGTCGAGCACCACCGGGACGGTGCGCAGGGCCTTGGCGAGGCCGCCGGCACCGGTGGTCTCCTGGCCGACGCAGCCGCACTCCAGCGGCCAGGTCTCGTCCTGGTTGCGGGCGGCCTGCCCGCCGACCCGCAGCTGCAGCAGCACCGCGTCGGAGCCGGCGACGCCCGCCGCGACGTCGGTGGTCGTGGTGACGACCGCGCCGTGGCCCTGCTTGGCGAAGATCCGCCGGGCCAGCCCGCCGATCAGCTCCAGCCGGTCGGCGGCCGGGTCGACCAGGACGAGTTCGCCGATCGGCAGGGTGTCGCGCAGCCGGGCGAAGCCGTCGATCAGCTCCGGGGTGTACGTCGAACCGCCGCCAACGATGGCCAGCTTGAGTGCGGACATCAGCCCTTGACCCCTGTCAGTGTCACGCCTTCGATGAAGGCCTTCTGTGCGAAGAAGAAGAGGACGATCACCGGGGCCATCACCAGGAGGGTGGCGGCCATGGTGAGGTTCCAGTTGGTGTGGTGGGCGCCCTTGAAGGACTCCAGGCCGTAGGAGAGGGTCCAGGCGTCGTGGTTGCTGCTGGCGTAGATCTGCGGGCCGAAGAAGTCGTTCCAGCAGTAGAAGAACTGGAACAGCGCGACGGCGGCGATGGCCGGCTTGGCCATCGGCAGCACCACCCGCAGCAGGGTGCGCAGCTCGCCGCAGCCGTCGATCCGGGCCGCCTCGATGTACTCCTTGGGGATGGTCAGCAGGAACTGCCGCAGCAGGAAGATCGAGAAGGCGTCGCCGAAGGCCATCGGGATGATCAGCGGCCACAGCGAGCCGCCGAGGCCCATCTGCTTCGCCCAGAACAGGTACATCGGGATGATGGTGACCTGCGGCGGCAGCATCATCATCGCGATGACCGCCATCAGCGCCAGGTTGCGGCCGCGGAAGCGGAACTTGGCCAGCGCGTAGGCGACCGGCAGGCTGGAGACGATGGTCAGCACGGTGCCGAGGCCGGCGTACAGCAGGGTGTTGCGCCACCAGGTGAGGAAGCCGGGGGTGTCCCAGACCTTCCCGTAGTTGCCCCAGTTCCAGGACGTGGGCCAGTAGTCGGTGGTGAGCGCCTGGCTGTCCGACATCACCGAGGTCAGGAAGGCGAAGACGAACGGCAGCAGGAAGAACAGGCCGGCGGCGACGGCCAGCGAGTGGACGGCCACCCAGTTGAGCAGCGCCCGGCGGCGGGCGGTGCGGGCGGCGGCGGTGACGGGGCCGCGGGCGGCGCCCCGGCCGGGCCGCTTCCCGGGCGCCTCGGCGGGGAGGGTCGAGCTGAGAGTCATGATCGTGTCCTCACTGGGCCGCTAGTCGTCGCTGGCCATGAAGCCGGACCGGCGGCGCATCAGCACCGAGGTGACGGCCATCGAGATGACGAACAGCACCAGGGCGACGACGCACGCCGCACCGTAGTTGAAGCGCTGGAAGCCGAGGTTGTAGACCATCTGCGGCAGGGTCCAGGTGGAGCCGGACGGGTAGCCGGGCTCGAACTGCTGGCCGGAGTTGCCCGCGATGCCGCCGGCGACCTTCCCGGCGACGATCGCCTGCGTGTAGTACTGCATGGTCTGGATGACCCCGGTGACCACCGCGAACATGATGATCGGCGAGATGTTCGGCAGGGTGACGTAGCGGAACCGCTGGAAGGGGCCGGCCCCGTCGAGCTCGGCGGCCTCGTACTGCTCCCGGGGGACGTCCAGCAGGGAGGCCATGAAGATGACCATCAGGTCGCCGACGCCCCACATGGCGAGCAGGGTCAGCGCCGGCTTCGACCAGTCCGGGTCGGCGAACCAGCCGGGCTGCGGCAGCCCGATCTCGCCGAGGAAGTGGTTGACCGGGCCGGTGCCGGGGTTGAGCAGGAAGGCGAAGGCGACGGTGGCGGCCACCGGCGGGGCGAGGTAGGGCAGGTAGAAGGCGGTGCGGAAGAAGCCCACCCCGCTCTTGATCTTGGTGATCAGCAGCCCGACGCCGAGGCCGAACGCCACCCGCAGGCTCACCATGATGACGACCAGCCACAGGGTGTTGCGCAGGCCCTGCCAGAACGCCGGGAGGTCGTTGAAGACGTAGTCCCAGTTCCCCAGGCCGTTGAAGGTGGGCGAGCCGAAGCCGTTGTACTTGGTGAACGAGAAGTAGATCGTCGAGATCAGCGGGTACAGGAAGAAGACGCTGAAGCCGATCAGCCAGGGGGAGAGGAAGGCGAGGGTGCGGGCCGCCGCCCGGCGGCGCTTCCGGCGCAGCTGCTGCTGCACGGGAGGCGCCGCCGGGGCGGTCGCTCCGGCCCCCTTGCGGGTGGCGGACGCGAGTGACATGGGAGCTCCGTGGACGGGCCGGACGCGCGGGGCGCCGCGCGCTACTTGGCCTGGGCGATGGCGGCGTCGATCTCCTTGGCGGTGGCGGCGAGGCCGGCCGCGAGATCGCCCTGCTTGCCGGACTCGTAGTCGTAGCCGAGGTTCTGCAGCGAGACGATGTAGCCGCCGCCGTTGACCACCGGCGGGGTGGTGCCGGAGCTGGCGTGCTTCGCGATGTTCACGAAGGTCTTGAAGTTCTCGTCGGCGATCAGCTTCGGCGACTCCAGCGCGGCGAAGGTGCTCGGCACGTTGTGGATCGCGTTGGCGAAGGAGACGACCGCGTCGGTGTCGGTGGTCAGGAACTTGACGAACTCCCAGGCGGCGGCCTGCTTCTTGCTGGTGCTGGCGATGCCGACGATGGTGCCGGTCTGGTAGCCGCGGCCGTAGGTGCCGGCCTGGTCGTCCGGCACCGGGAACGGCGCGGTGGCCCACTCGAAGTCCGGCTTGTCGGTGGCGAGCGAGGCGGTGCGCCACTCGCCGTCCATGGCCATCGCGACCTGGCCGGTGTGGAACGGGTTCTTGGCGCTGAACTCCTCGCCGAAGGTGGCGCGGTACTTCTCCAGCTTGTCGTAGCCGCCGAGCTGGTCGACCAGGCCCTTCTGCCAGTTCAGCATCGCCGCGATCTTCGGGTCGGTGGCGATGGTGGACTTGCCGGCGGCGTCGAAGTAGGTGGGGCCGTACTGGCCGAGCAGGTGCTCGGTGGTCGACTCGTAGCCGTGGTACAGCGGCATGAAGCCGAGCTGCTTGTAGCCGTCGCCCTCGGCGATGGTCAGCCGCTTGGCGACGTCGGCGAACTCGCTGAAGGTCTTCGGCGGGTTGGCGATGCCCGCGTCGGCGAAGGCCTTCTTGTTGTAGTACAGGCCGAAGGCGTCGCCGAGCAGCGGCAGGGCGCACTGGTTGCCCTGGAACTGCGTGTAGTTGAGCATCGCGGCCGGGAAGGTCTTGGCGGCGTCGATGCCCGACTTGGCCAGCAACGGCTTGAGGTCGACGAAGGACTTGGTGGAACAGAACATGCCGACGTTGTTGGTGGTGAACGAGGAGACCACGTCGGGGGCGTCGTCGCCGCCGGCCCGCAGCGACTGGTTGACCTTGTCGTCGGCGATGTTGCCGACGGCCTTGACCTTGATGTTGGGGTGGGACTTCTCGAAGGCGGCGACGTTGTCGTTGATCGCCTTCACCTCGGATTCCTGGTTCCAGCCGTGCCAGAAGGTGATGGTGACGTCCTTGCCACTGGCCGAGTCGTCGCTGCCGCTGCCGTCGCTGCTGCCGGTGCAGGCGGTGGCGAGCAGGGCGAGGACGGCGCTGCCGGTCACGGCGGCGAGTGTCCGGCGGCTTCTGCGGGAGTGGGAGGTGGTGGAGTGCACTTCGAGGTCCTCCTGGGGCTGCGCGGGCAGGCGTCATTGCCTCGGGGCCCGCGTTCGGGGGATGGGGGAGAGGTGGGTGCAGGGGGGAGTGCGGTGGAGCGTCGGGGTGCGCGGGACCGCGCGGTGGAGCGTCAGTGTGTGGAGAAGACCGCCTCACGGGCGGCCGCCAGCGCGCGTTGCAGTGCGCCGAGCAGGACGGGCGAGCCGGTCAGCGCGCTGCCGCGCACCTCCGGCCGGGCGGCCGCGATCCGGGCCAGTTCCTCCGCGACCAGCGCCCGCAGCCGCTCGCCGCCCGCGTTCGGCACGCCGCCGGAGACCACCACCAGCCGGGGGTCGACGACGGCGACGATCACGGCCAGTCCGACGGCCAGCCGGGCGGCCAGCTCGGCGAGGAACGCGTCGCCGGCGCCCGGGGTGGCCAGCGCCCTGGCGACCGACTCCTCGGCGGTCGGCGCGCCGAGCCCGTGCTCCTTGGCCAGGGCCCGGACGGCGGGGGCGCCGACCAGTTCCTGGAACCCGCCGGAGTTGCGGCGGCGGACGTCCTTGACCACCGGGGCGCCGGGCACCGGCATGTAGCCGACCTCCCCGGCGCCGCCGGTGAAGCCGCGGTGCAGCCGGCCGGCGATCACGATCGCCGCGCCGATGCCCTCCCCGGCCCAGAGCAGCACGAAGTCCTCGAACCCGCGGGCCGCGCCCGAGGACTGCTCGGCGACGGCGGCGAGGTTCACGTCGTTCTCGATGGTCACCGGCGCGCCGATCGCGGCGGCGAGGTGCTCGACCAGCCGCGGCGCGTGCCAGCCGGGAAGGTGGGAGGCGTACCGCAGCTTGCCGGTGACCGGGTCGGGCGCGCCGCCGACGCCGATCACCACGGAGTGCAGGCCGCCCTCGGCGAGCCCGGCGGCGCGGACCGCCCCGGCGACCGCCCCGGCGACCCGGGGCACCGTCTCGGCGGCCGCCCAGCCCTTGGTGGGGACGACGTGCTCGGCGAGCGTGGAGCCGGTGATGTCGGCGACCGCGACCCGGACGTGGCTGGTGGTGACGTCCAGTCCGGCGACGTAGCCGGCCGCCGGGTTCACCTGGTACAGCTGCGCGTTGGGGCCCGGGCCGCCGGCCGTGGTGCCCACCGGCACCACCAGCCCGGCCGCCTCCAGGCGGGCCAGCAGCTGGGAGGCGGTGGGCTTGGAGAGCCCGGTCAGGGTGCCGATCTGGGTGCGGGAGAGGGGCCCGTTCTCCAGCAGGAGTTCGAGCGCGGCGCGGTCGTTGATGGCGCGCAGCAGGCTGGGGGTGCCGGCGAGGGGGGCCTTGGCGGTGCTTCTGGTCACGCGAAGATCCTCCTCCTCGGGACGGCCGACTGCTCATGGCGAACTGTTAGGAAACTTTCCAGTCGCTTCGGGACAGGACCGTACGGTCCCCGTCGGCGGAGTGTCAATGGCCCTTCCACCGGAGGATGCCGACTCGTTACCGGCCCGCACGCGGACGGTGGGGCGGGCGGAACCGAAGCGCGGATCGGCCACTGCTGAACACGGGTACGGCGGCCCCCTCGGACGAGGAGGCCCGCCGCCCTGAAGAAAGGTCGGCCCTTGCCGCAGAGCCTGCTGCCCGGCGCCTCCTCGGCCGTCGCCTCGGAGGTCTCCGTGAGCGAAGCACGAAGCCCCGCCGCCCGAGTCGCTCGGGCTGCGGGGCTCACGTTCACCCGCGACGGGGCCGGACGGCCGGGAACTCCCGGCCGAGCGCCCGCACAGGTCTCAGGGCGCCTTGGTGGTGGTGTCGTCGGCCGGGCGGACCGGGGCCGGTATCGGGGTGGCGGCCTTGTAGCCGGCCGAGGTGGGGTCGGCCAGCGCGGACGGCGGGGCCGGGTCGGTGCCCGGGGCGGGGACGGTCGCGGCGGTGGTCAGCACCGTCGCGGCGGCGGTCGTTCCGGCACCGGTGCCTGCGGCGACCGGCGGGAGCTCCTCCTTGACCTTGATCCCGGCCTCGTCCAGCACCCGCTTGACCCGCTGGCGCAGCGCCCGCGCCACGCTCAGCGACTTGCCGGGGGCCGTGCGCGCCTCGATCCGCAGCACCACCGAGTCCGCCGCGACCGACTCCACGCCGAGGATCTTGAACGGCGCCCAGACCAGCTCGTCGTACGGCGCCTCCTTGGCCATCGCCTCGGCGGTCTCCGTGATCAGCGCCTCGACCCGCTCCAGGTCCTCCTTGTAACCGACCTGGACGTCCACCGAGGCCGTCGACCAGCCCTGGCTCATGTTGGCGATCCGCTTCACCTCGCCGTTGCGGATGTACCAGATCTCGCCGCCGGCGCCGCGCAGCTTGGTGACCCGCAGGCCGACCTCCAGCACCGTGCCGCTGGCCACCCCGGTGTCGATCTCGTCGCCGACGCCGTACTGGTCCTCCATGATCATGAAGACCCCGGAGAGGAAGTCGGTGACCAGGTTGCGGGCACCGAAACCGATCGCCACACCGGCCACACCGGCGCTCGCCAGCAGCGGCGCCAGGTTCATCCCGAGCGCCGACAGCACCATCAGCGCCGCCGTGCCCAGGATGGTGAACGACGCGACGCTGCGCAGCACCGAGCCGATCGCCTCCGCGCGCTGCTGGCGCCGCTCGGGGTTGACCACCCCGGTGTTGGCCAGCAGCCCGCCCAGCCGGCTCGGCTCGTCCTCGCTCTCGCCGGGGCGGATCATGCGCGTGATCAGCTGGGTGATCAGCTTGCGCACCATCGCCCGCAGCACCAGCGCCAGCACGATGATGAAGACGATCCGGATCCCGCTCGCGAGCCAGTCCTGCCAGTGCTCGTCGAACCAGCCGGCGGCCTGCCGGGTGGTCTCGGAGACCTCCTGGGCGCTCGTCGGGATTCTCAGGTCGGGCAACTCCGGGGCCGTGGGAGTCGGGGAGGGGGCGGGCGTCGAGGCCGGCGTCGTGGCGGACGCGTCGGCGAGGAGACCGGCGGCACCGGACCGGAACACGTGCGGGACCTTCCTGCTGGGGTCGTGGCACGGCCCGCCGCCGCGAGGCACGCCCCTGGCCTGCGGACCGTCCGCCCTACCCTAACCGCCACCCGGCCCGCACCTTGACACGCCGATCGGCCGTCCGGAGGGCGCGCGGACCCGCGTGAACGCCCCGTCCGTACCCCCGCGCGCCGCTGTCCGCACTGCTCCGACCGGCCCAGCGGTACCCCGCCGGGGCACCCGCGTGCAACCCGCGCTTCCCCCGGGCATACCGGGTATGACAGAAGCCACACCCGGAGTTCACGTCAGGTCCGTTACACAGGAGTGGTGGCGCCGTACGAAGGCGTAAGGCGACACTGGGGGAGATCACGCACCCGTTGCGCGATCCAACCGCTCGTCCCGGCGCGAGCCACGCGCCGCAGGCGTCCAAGGAGGCATCCGTGCCGCATGTCCTGGTCCTCAACGCGTCGTACGAGCCACTCGGCGTCGTATCGATGCGCCGCGCGCTCATCCTCGTCCTCAACCACAAGGCGGTCAGCCTTGAGGACTCGGGTGTCACTCTGCACAGCGCCACCAGCGCCCTTCCGGCGCCGTCCGTCGTCCGTCTGACCCGCTTCGTCCGGGTCCCGTTCTGCGGGCCCGTCCCGCTCACCCGCCGGGCGCTGTTCGCCCGCGACCACGGCCGTTGCGTCTACTGCGGGGCCGCCGCCACCAGCGTCGACCACGTCATCCCGCGCAGCCGGGGAGGCCAGCACCGGTGGGACAACGTGGTGGCGGCCTGCCGCCGCTGCAACCACACCAAGGCCGACCGCCACCTCACCGAACTCGGCTGGCGGATGAAACGACCACCCGCCCCGCCGAGCGGACTGGCCTGGCGGATCATCGGCACCGGCATCAAGGACCCGCGCTGGCGCCCCTACCTGGAACCGTACGGCGGAGGCGACCAGCTGCGCGCCCCGCAGTGGGGCGAGTACGAGCACCACGACCATACCGAGGCCGCCCATCCGGTGCCGCTCGGCCGGGCGCACGCCGCCCACCCCGCCCCCGCCCGCCGCGGAGAGCAGCCGGAGCCGCTGTCCGCCTGATTCCCGCACCACAAGGGCTTGCCCGTCACATCTCTCGGTACGCCTCATGGGCCGCCGCGCACCCCGCAGCCGGGGAGCGCGGCGGCCCGCCGTTCGAGGGCCTGTCGCTACGGCCTGGCGGTGCCCGTCGGCTGGGGCGGCGGGCCGGTCGGGGTGCCCGAGGGCGTCGGCCCGGGCGACGGCGTGGTCGCCGTCCCCCCGCCGGGCCCGCCGGGCCCGCCGGGCCCGCCGGCCTGGCCGCCCGCCTGCTGGCCGCCGCCCGGCGGGGCGGTCGGCGCGGTGGTCGGCGCGGTGACCGGGGGCGTGACCGGCGGGCTCACCGGCGGCGGCACCGTCGCGGCCGCCCCGGCGACGGCGTACAGCTCGATGCCCCACAGCGAGTAGCCGTACTTGGTGGCCCGGGCCACGCCCTGCATCCGCACGAACTTCGCGTCCGGCGCGTCGAACCGCACCGTCTCCTTGCCGCCCGCGCCGTCCTCCACCGTCGCGACCGTGGTCCAGGAACGGCCGTCCGCCGAGGTCTGGATCCGGTACGAGGCGGCGTACGCGGCCTGCCAGTGCAGCACCGCCGAGCCCAGGTGGGTGGCCTCCGGCAGCTCCAGCTGCACCCAGGCGTCGTCGGCCGCCGGCGAGGACCAGCGGCTCTTCGGGTCCTGGTCGGCCACCGCCGAGGCCGGGAAGTTCGACGTCTCGTCGCCCGAGGAGCTCGCCCGCGCGGTGATCGCCAGATCCGGCCCGCCGGTCGGCGGCACCACGTGCACCTGGAGCACCTGGCGGACGGAGGTCTGCCCGGCCACGAACACCACCGGCACCTGGTACGTCCCGGACGGCGTCTCCGGCCCGGCGGTGACCAGCAGCGGCACGCCGACCTTCCCGCCGCGCGGCACGCTCACCCCGGTGACCGGCGCCACCGTCAGCCCCTTGGCGGTCGCCGGCACCTCGGTGCGCAGCTCCCCGGTGACCCCCTCCGGCCGACCGGCCTCGACGACCGCCCGGGCCTGCACCGGCGCGTCCTCCCCGATCACCGCGTCCACCGAGACGTCGGCCAGGCTCAGCCGGGCCGCCGGGGCGTCCGCGTACCAGGGGATCACCTGGTTGACCACCGGCGGCTCCCCGCCCGGCTTCCAGGCCAGCCGGAACGCGTCGGCGGGCAGGCCGCCGGCCGACAGCTCGTTCCAGCCCGGCTGCACGGTGCCGATCTCGGTCCACGAGCCGTCCGGGTGCCGCACCGAGACGCCGGCCGAGGCCCGTACGCCCGGGTCGGTGAGGACGGTGAGGCGGTCCAGCGGCCGGGCGGCGCCCAGCTCGACGGTGAGCGGCTCGTCCCGCGCGGTCGGCGCGGTGGCCGCCCGGTAGGCGGTGTCCGGGTTGCCGTCCAGCACCGCCGTGGCCGAGGAGCCGGGCAGCGCGGCCGGGCCGCCGGAGACGCTGGCCGGCAGCTCGTCCGGCGCGGTCACCGAGAACTCGCGCACCGCGACCGCGGTCTTCTGCGCGGCCGTGGCCCGCAGCCGGACCGCCCGGACGACCGTCCCGGCGGGCAGCTGCGCGGAGACCGACTTCTGGTTCTTCACCGAGGCCAGCTTCTTCCAGCCGCCCTCGCCGGTGGTGTACTCCAGCACGCCGTCGCGGATGTAGTCGTCCAGCGCGCTCTGGCCGTCCGGCCCGCTGCCCCAGGAGCCCATCAGCACGGTCACGCTGCCGACCGGGCGCCCGCCGCCGAGGTCCAGCCCGACCGAGTCGCCCGCCTGCGGCGGCGCCGAGCTCCAGTAGAACGTGTCGGCGGCGCCGTCGGCCATCAGCGCCGGCAGGTGGTCGTGCGCGGTGCCCAGCGTGGTGGTCGGGGTGATGCCGCCGCCCTGGACGCCCGCCCAGGTGTCGGCGGCCCGCAGGGCCCGCTCCAGGAACGGGCCGAGCACGCCCGCGCCGACCGTCGCCGGGCTCTGGCCGAGCTGCTCGCGCAGCTTGTTCAGCTCCACCCGGGCCTTCCAGGCGGCCCCGCCGTCCCCGCCGCGCTGCGCCAGCAGCATGTCCAGGGCGGCCTGCCCGCCGAGGCCGTAGTCGCGCAGCGGCGCCAGCCAGGGCGCGGCCTCCGCGGCCAGCTGGGCGGTCGCCGGGGCGGCGGCCAGGGTCTGCTGGGCGCCCGCCATCGCGGTGAACGCCTCCCGCAGCGGGGCGGCGGCCTCGATGAGCCCGGTCAGGTCGGGCGCGGCGCCGGAGGTCGGCTCGGCGGTCGCCCAGAACCGGTCCATCAGCGGCAGCAGGTAGCCGGACTCCTGCTTGGCCAGCGGCGAGGACACGCTGTTGCCGGCCAGCGCGGTGACCGCCGGCAGGGTCTCCCCGGTGGGCGTCGCGGTCGCGCCGGTCGGCCCGGCCAGCGCGCGCAGCGCCGCCCGCCAGGAGTCCTCCGGCTTGTAGCCGCCCGGGTTCCAGGCGAAGTCCCCGGCCGTGGAGAGCGCGATCCGGGAGGCGACCGGCTGCTGCATCGCACCGGTCAGCATCACGGCCGACCGCGTCGCCACCTCGGTGTCGCGGCCGCTGTAGGCGCCCAGGAAGAGCCGGTCCGGGCTGGCGTCGTTGACCGGGTAGTTGTCCATGGTGACCAGCGGGTGCCGGTACAGCTCCGAGGTCTCGCCGACCTGCGTGCCGGTGATCCGCTCCGGGATCACCCCGACCCCGCTCCAGGCCACCTGCACGGCCGACGGCAGCGCGGCGGCCAGCGCCGTCCGGTACGGGGTGGCGCCCTGCTGGTGGTACTCGGTGGGGACGACCGACAGCGGCGCCAGCTCCGGGTTCCTCGCCACCAGCCGGTCCTGCACCTTGACGGCCAGCTCGGCCTGGGCCCTGGCGGCGGCGGCCGGGCCGGTGCCGTACCTGGCCCGGTCGTCGGAGCAGTGCCACTCGTCGTAGGAGACGTCCAGGAACTGCAGCTGGAACGCGCCGAAGCCGAGCCGGCGCAGCCCGTCCAGCTTGGCGACCAGCGCGTCCGCGTCCTTGCCGGAGCTGTAGCAGAAGGACTGGCCGGGGTCGATCGCGTAGCCGAGCGTGACGTGGTTGCGCCCGGCGCGGACGGCCAGCGCGCGCAGCTCGTCGGCCTTCGCCTGCGGGTAGGCGTCCCGCCAGCGGGCGGTGCGGTACGGGTCGTCGCCCGGGGCGTAGAGGTAGAAGTTCTGCTTGGAGCCGCCGAGGAAGTCCAGCTGGTCCAGCCGCTGCTGCTGGGTCCACGGGGTGCCGTAGAAGGCCTCGGCGGTGCCGCGCACCGGGGCGCCGGACGGCCAGTCGCGCAGCGTGATCCCGGGCAGTCCGAGCCCGGCCGCGCCCGGCGCCTGGCCCTGCCCGGCCGGGACGGCGGCGAGCAGCTGGCGCAGCGACTGCGCCGCGTAGAAGGTGCCGGTGCCGTCCGCGCCGGCCAGCACGACCGCGCCGTAGCTGCCGCCGCCGGCCACCGGGAGCTGACCGGCCGACAGCACGTAGCCGCCGGCGGGCATCCCGGCGGTGGACGGCGCGGCGGTGTCCGTGCCGCCGGCCGCGACGGTGAGCTCGCGCAGGATCCGGTCGGTCGCGCCGCCCGCGCCCTCGGCGGGGCCGCCGACGTACACCACCAGCGATCCGGCGACCGGCGCCCCGGGCTGCGACACCGGGGTCATGGTGGCCGCCCCGGCCACGCCGAGGACCTCCTGCACCGCGGCGACCGCGCCCGGGTCGGCCTCCGGCGCGGTGACCAGGGTGACGACGCCCGGCACGGTGACCGGCTTGCCGGCCACGCTCCGCTCCTGCGGGCGGGGGAAGACCTGAGGGTCGCTCACACTGCCGAGCGGGGTCTGCGGGGCGCCGCCGCCCGCGGTGCTCACCACGTCCGGCCCGGGGGAGAAGCCGGGCCCCTGCGCGTACGCGGCCGGGCCGCTCACCAGCAGGCCGCCGACCACGGCCGCCGCCGACAGGGTGGCCGCCACCTGGAGGGTGCGCCGGCTCGGCGCCCCCGGTCGGGCGGCCCGCGCGCGCTCGTCCCGGACCGAGCGGAGCAGCGGTTCGGTGCCCTTGAGGTCCGCGATCAGCCGGTCCGCCGTCCTGGGCGCCAGCTGACGGCACGTCCGCGCCGTGGCCCGCCGGGCCGCGAGGGCCGCGGGGTGGTACAGCACCTCGCGCAGCGCCGAACTCTGCTCCAACTGCTGACGAAGCCGCCGCCCGGCCACCTCGGACACTCGGGCTTGCACAGGAGCCTCCTCGCCAGGCCTGGACCACATCGCGCCCCAGCCCACCAGCTACGTTTCCCGGTGTCAACGCCGTCGACGGGTATGCCGACTTTGTCCGATTTACGTCGGACTTAAGGCCCCTTTAAAGAGTGCTTTCCTCCCTCCCCGAGCGCCCCCCGCCGCCGCGTCCCACCCCTTCGGCCCTGTGTGTCGCGCCGGGTCACCGGGGCGTCACCCGGGTAGGACTGTGGCTGTCCTGACTGGGCGTTGCCGAGACATCGCAGGAGCCGCGAGTGGCCGCTTATCTCGACCGTGACGGAGCCGACGGACCGGACGTGCCGGCGCAGGACGCGCCGCCGCCCCCGCCCGAGCTGGTGGCGCTGGCGCAGGCCCACGGCGTGGACACCCGCTGCGGCCCCGGAGGAGTGCCGGCCGGCGCCCGCACGCTGGTCGCCGTCCTCGCCGCGCTCGGCGTGGACGCGGCCACCCCCGAGGCCGCCCGCGCCGCGCTCGACCGGCACCGGGCCCGGCAGCGCGCCCGCCTGCTGCCCCCGACCGTCGTGGCCAGGGCCGGACGCCGCACCGCGCTCGACCTCCCCGCCGAGACCCGGCTCGCCATCACCCTGGAGCAGGACGGCCCGGAGCAGGACGGCCCCGGGCGGGAGGCCCCCGGGCGGGCCGCCCGCTGGGAGCTCCCGCGCGGCCACGCCCACTGGCTGCCCGCCGACCTCCCGCCCGGCCGGCACACCCTGCACGCCGAGCTCCCCGGCCGCCCCGCCGCCACCGCCCACCTGATCGTCGCCCCCGACCGCCTCCCCGCCCTGCCCGGCCGCAACTGGGGCTTCCTCGCCCAGCTCTACTCCGTCCTCTCCGACCGCTCCTGGGGCATGGGCGACCTCGCCGACCTCGCCGACCTCGCCACCTGGGCGGGCTCGCTGGGCGCCGGCTTCCTCCAGATCAACCCGCTGCACGCGGGCCTGCCCGCCGTGCCCTCCGATCCGTCCCCCTACCGCCCCTCCTCCCGCCGCTTCGCCGACCCGGTCCACCTGCGGGTCGAGGAGGTCCCCGAGTACGCCTACCTGACCGGCCCGCCCCGCGCCGAGGCGGACGAGCTGCTCACCCGCGCCGCCCGGCTGCGCGCCGAGGTGCTGGAGCACGACGGCCTCATCGACCGGGACGAGGTCTGGGCCCTCAAACGCCGCGCCCTGGAGCTGCTGCACGCCGAGCACCGCCGGTACGCGGCCCGGCACGGCGCCGTCCGCACCGCCGCCTTCGACGCCTACCGGGCCCGCGAGGGCGAGTGGCTGGAGCGGTACGCGCTCTGGAACGCCCTGGCCGAACGCCACGGCGCCGACCACCACCGCTGGCCGAAGGGCCTGCGCCACCCCGACTCCCCGCACGTGCGGCACGCGGCCGCCGAACTCGCCGACCGGGTCGACTTCCACCGCTGGCTGGCCTGGCAGACCGACCGCCAGCTCGACCGGGCCCAGCGGGCCGCCCGCACCGCCGGGATGCCGGTCGGCCTGGTGCACGACCTCGCGGTCGGCGTCCACCCCGACGGCGCCGACGCCTGGGCGCTCCAGGACGTCCTCGCCACCGGCATCTCGGTCGGCGCGCCGCCGGACGCCTTCAACGCGCACGGCCAGGACTGGGGCCTGCCGCCCTGGCGCCCGGACGCGCTGGCCGCCGCCGGCTACGCGCCCTTCGCCGAGCTGATCCGCTCCGCCGCCCGGCACGCCGGCGCCCTGCGGATCGACCACGTGATGGGCCTGTTCCGGCTCTGGTGGGTGCCGGCCGGGCACGCCCCGACCGAGGGCGTGTACGTCCGTTACGACGCCGAGGCGATGCTCGCCGTGCTCGCCCTGGAGGCGCACCGGGCCGGCACGGCGGTGGTCGGCGAGGACCTCGGCACGGTCGAGCCGGGCGTCCGCGAGCAACTGGCCGAGCGCGGTGTGCTCGGCACCTCGGTGCTCTGGTTCGAGCGGGACTGGGAGGCCGACGGCGGGATCCTGGCGCCGCGGCGGTGGCGCGCGGGCAGCCTCGCCACCCTGACCACGCACGACCTGCCGTCCACCGCCGCCCGGCTCTCCGGCGAGCACGTGGAGCTGCGCCACCGGCTGGGCCTGCTGGCCCGCCCGCTGGGCGAGGAGCGGGCCCAGGCCGCCGCCGAGCTGGCCGACTGGCGGGCCGAGCTGGTCCGGCTGGGCCTGCTGGGCGCGGACGAGCCGCTCTCCGCCGTCGCGCTCCACCGGTTCCTGGCCGCCACCCCGGCCGGACTGGTCGGTGTCTGGCTGCCGGACGTGGTCGGCGACCCGCGCCCGCAGAACCTGCCCGGCACCTGGGACCAGTACCCGAACTGGCGCCTGCCGGTCGCCGACGGCTCCGGGACGCCGGTCACCCTGGACACCCTGGCCGCCGCCCCGGACGTCCGCGCCCTCGCGGACCTGCTGCGCTCCGTGGGCGTGCGGCCGGACACCGCCCGCGGGGGCGCTCCCGAAAGGCCGACCCCGCCGAGCGGGCCGGCGTAAGTGACGGGTAAGTTGGCACCGTGGACAAGAGGAACGCTTTGCGAGCCGGCGCGGTCACCGCAACGGTCACGCTGATGATGCTGCTGTCGTCGCCCGCCATGGCCCTCACCCGGGACGACGGCGACGACCCGGGTAGCGGCCTGAGCGTCGCCGAGACCCTCGGCCTGTACGTGCTGCTCCCGATCGCGGCCTTCGTGATCATCGGCGGCCTGGCCGCGCTGCCGCTCGGCGACAAGGGCAAGAAGAAGTAGCCGAGGGGTTCCTTCCTCCGCCCACGAACCCCAGCACAGACCCCGAGGGGGCGCCGGACCAGGTCCGGCGCCCCCTCGTGCGTTCCCCCTCCGCCCGCGCGGGGCGGAGGGGGAACCGGGACGTCAGCGCGCCGCGGCGGCCCGGTCGGCGGCCTGGGCCTTCAGCGCCCGCTCCACCCCGGCCCGCGCCTCGACGACCTGCCGCCGCAGCGCCGGCGCCGGCTCGGCCGAGGCCAGCCACGCGTCGGTGGCGTCCAGCGTGGCCTGCTCGACCAGCAGCGACGGGTACAGCCCGGTGATGATCTGCTGCGAGATCTCGTGGCTGCGGCTCTCCCAGACGCCCTTGACCGCGGCGAAGTACTTCTCCGCGAAGGGCGCGACCAGCGCGCGCTGGTCGGCCTGCTGGAAGCCGGCGATCACCGCCGCCTGCACGTAGTTGGTCAGCTCGTCCGACTCCACCACGGACGCCCAGGCCGCGGCCTTGGCCTCGGTGGTCGGGCGGGCGGCGCGGCAGCTGGCCGCGTGCTCCTGGCCGGCCGCGGTGTTGTCGCGGGCCAGCTCGGCCGCGATCGCGGCCTCGTCGGCCCGGCCGGTCGCGGCGAGGCGGCCCAGCAGGGTCCAGCGCAGCTCGGTGTCCACGGCCAGGCCGGGGATCTGCGCGGTGCCGTCCAGCAGCCCGGCGAGCAGGCCGAGCTGACCGTCGGTGCGGGCGACGCCGGCCAGCGCGCGGGCCCAGGCCAGCTGGTGGTCGCTGCCCGGCTCGGCGGCGCGCAGCGCCTCCTCGGCGGCCTCGGCCCAGCGGGCCAGGCCCTGCTCGCGCCAGGCCGGGTCGGTGTAGGCGTCCAGCGCCAGCTTGACCTGGCGGTGCACCGACTGGACGACGCCGATGTCGCTCTCGCCCGGCAGGCCGGACAGGGCGAGCGTCAGGTAGTCGCGGGCGGCCAGCTCGCCGTCGCGGGTCATGTCCCAGGCGGAGGCCCAGCACAGCGCGCGCGGCAGCGCGTCGGTGAAGCCGCCGAGGTGCTCGGTGACCACGGCCAGCGAGTCCTCGTCCAGCCGGACCTTGGCGTAGGACAGGTCGTCGTCGTTCAGCAGGATCACGGCCGGGCGGTGGCGGCCGACCAGCTGCGGCACCTCGGTGCGCGGGCCGTCGACGTCCAGCTCGATCCGGTCGGTGCGCACCAGCGCGCCGTCGGTCAGCTCGTACAGGCCGACGGCGATCCGGTGCGGGCGCAGCACGGCCTCGCCCTTGGCGCCGGCCGGCAGCGCCGGGGCGTCCTGGAGCACGGCGAAGGACTCGATCTCGCCGTCGGTGTTGAGGGTCAGCGCGGGCCGCAGCACGTTGATGCCGGCGGTCTCCAGCCAGGCGGCGGACCAGGCCTTGAGGTCGCGTCCGCTGGCCTCCTCCAGCGCGCCGAGCAGGTCGCCGAGCCGGGTGTTGCCCCAGGCGTGCCGCTTGAAGTAGGCGCGCACACCCTCGAAGAAGGCGTCCTGGCCGACGTAGGCCACCAGCTGCTTGAGCACCGAGGCGCCCTTGGCGTAGGTGATGCCGTCGAAGTTGACCTGGACGTCCTCCAGGTCGTTGATGTCGGCCATGATCGGGTGGGTGGACGGCAGCTGGTCCTGCCGGTACGCCCAGGTCTTCATCTGGTTGGCGAAGGTGGTCCAGGAGTTGGGCCACTTCGAGTCCGGCGCCTCGGCCTGGCAGACCGCCTCGGCGTAGGTGGCGAACGACTCGTTCAGCCAGAGGTCGTTCCACCACTCCATGGTGACGAGGTTGCCGAACCACATGTGGGCGAGCTCGTGCAGGATCGTCGCGGCGCGGGCCTCGTACGCGGCGTCGGTCACCTTGGACCGGAACACGTACTGGTCGCGCAGGGTGACGGCGCCCGCGTTCTCCATCGCGCCGGCGTTGAACTCCGGCACGAAGAGCTGGTCGTACTTGGGGAACGGGTAGGGGAAGTCGAACTTCTCCTGGAAGTAGTCGAAGCCCTGCTTGGTGACCTCGAAGATCGCCTCGGCGTCCAGGAACTCGCGCAGCGAGGGCCGGCAGTAGATGCCCAGCGGCACCTTCTGCTCGCCGCTCTCGTAGGCGTCGAAGACCCCGACGTAGGGGCCCGCGATGAGCGCGGTGATGTAGGAGGAGATCCGGCCGGTCGGGGCGAAGCGCCACACCCGGGTGTCCCCCTCGCCCTCCGGCTCGGGGGTGGGCGAGTTGGAGATCACGCTCCAGCCGGCGGGCGCGGTCACGGTGAAGGTGAACGCGGCCTTCAGGTCCGGCTGCTCGAAGGCGGCGAAGACCCGGCGGGCGTCCGGCACCTCGAACTGGGTGTAGAGGTAGGTCTCGCCGTCGACCGGGTCGACGAACCGGTGCAGGCCCTCACCGGTGTTGGTGTAGGCGCAGTTCGCGACGACGCGCAGCTCGTTCTCGGCGGCGAGGCCCGCCAGCGCGATCCGGCTGTCGGCGAAGACGGCGGTGTCCAGCCGCTCGCCGTTGAGGACGATCTCCTCGACGCTCGGGGCGACCAGGTCGATGAAGGTGGAGGCGCCCGGGGTGGTGGCGGTGAACCGGACCACGGTGGTGGACCGGAAGGTGCCCCCCTCTCGGGCCGAGCTCAGGTCGAGCTCGATGTCGTACGCGTCCACGTGCAGGAGGTCGGCCCGGGTGCGGGCCTCCTCACGGGTCAGGTTGGTGCCGGGCACTCGCGGGACTCCTTTGTCAGGCTGATGCCTGGCATCCTGCCATGCCCGCCCGCCGGGCCCGTCGGTATATGCCCGGATACGGGGCGGGCGGGGCGGAGGGGAACCGTGCGTCCCCTCCGCCCCGCCCGCGCGGCGTCACTTCTTGACGTACTTGAACACCGGTGCGTCGAAGCTGCCGCGGGAGAAGCCGTACAGCGACCCGTCGGAGTTCAGGACGAACTCGTTGGTGCTCATGCCGATGTTGAAGGCCGAGTCCTTGCCGACGGTGAGGTTGCCGAGCTCGCTGACCGCGCCGTCGGCGGGGGCGAGCGCCACCAGCTTGGCGTCGTTGCCGTAGCCCATGTCCAGGATCGCCCGGACCTTGCCGTCCTTGTCGGTGCCGGAGACCAGCCGCAGCCCGTCCTTGGCCTTGCCGTCGGTCGACCAGAGCCGCTTGCCGGTGGTCAGGTCGTAGGCGTTGACGGCCGGCTTGCTCGGGTTGGTCTGCACGTACAGGGTGGTGCCGCTGACCACGCTCTGGGTGAAGGCGTCGGCCAGGCCACTCAGCCGCAGGCTGTCGTAGCCGGGCTCCTTGACGGGCATCTGGGTGCCCGGCTTGTTGGTCTTGTCGAACGGCAGCACGTAGTCGCCGTTCGCGCCGCTGGACATGGACAGCACGAGCGGCTGGTCGGAGAGGACCTTGTCGACCCGCTCGATGCTGCCGGTCAGGGTGAGCGGCGCGGGCGAGGCGACCTTGCCGGTGTCCGTCTCGACGATCACCAGCTGCGACTTGACGGTGGTGTTGAGGCCGTAGCAGCGGTCGGTGACCACGATCTGCGCGCCGGCGGCGGTGCCGTAGACGCTGCAGTCCTTCTCGCGCGGCTGGAACGCCCAGACCGCGGAGCCGTCGGCGACGTTGACCGCGGCGGCCGTGTTGGCGCCGATGCCGACGACCTTGTCGGTGATGGTCAGGGTGGGGGAGGTCATCCGGCTCTGCCCGACCTTGACGGTCCACGACAGCTTGCCCGTGGTGAGGTCGACGGCGGCGATGGTGGAGCAGTCGCTGTCGCCGGTGTTCAGCGAGATCGCGGCGACGTGCTTGGAATTGGCGTTGTACGAGGCGGTGCAGAACTCCTTGGCGCCGGACGGCACCGGGATGGTCCAGGCCTCCTTGCCGTCGGAGGTGTTGACGGCGCGGATACCGGTGGTGTCGGCGCGCACCGCGACCTTCTCGGCACCCCAGATGGCGAGCAGCCGGGTGGTGCCGCTGACCGAGCTGGCCGGCTTGTCGGCCGCCCAGGCCAGGTTGTAGGCGCCGGCCTTGCCGCCGCCACCCCCGGTGCCGCCGCTGCTGGTGCTCGGCGCGGCCGACGGCGAGGTGCTGCCGCTGACGTCCGGCGAGGTCCCGCCGGTGACCTGGCCGGTGCTGCCGCCGGAGGCGGCCGGCGGGTCGTCCTTCTTCTTGTTGTCGTCGGTGAAGAGCACGACCAGCGCGGCGACGATGGCGATCGCCAGCACACCGCCGATGATGCCGCCCCAGACCATGACGGGGTTGCGCCGCTTGGGCGGGGCGGGCACCGGGGCGCCCGGGTAGTAGCCGCCCTGCTGCGGGTAGCCGTACCCGGCGCCGCCGTCGGCGGGCGGCGGCGCCGCGTAGCCGTACGGCTGCTGCGCCGGGCCCCCGAACTGCGGCTGGCCGGGGGCCGGGTCGTACGGGCCGACCGGCGCGCCGGGTGCCGGTGCCTGCGCGGGGAAGGCCGGGGCGGTGGGCGCGTAGGCGTACCCGCCCGGAGCCGCGGCCGGCGGTGCCGGTGGTGCGGCGGGCGGCGCGGCCGGGGCCGCCGGCGCGGCCTGACCGGGGACCGCCGCCCCGTCGAGCTGAGTCTGCTGGTCCGCCACGGCCGCCGGGTCGACGCCGCCCGGCTTGCGTCCGAACGCGACGCCCCGGTTGTCCGGTCCACCGCCGGGAGCTTCGCCAGCTCCCGGTATGGGGTGATCCCCTGCCATCTGTTGCCCCGTCATGTCTGGAAGCGTCCCGGGCTCGGCGCACGATCCGTGACCGGCGGGACAGGTGAGATTGGGCACCATCGTACGGGGGGTCGGTTTTCGGACGGGCGGCGGAACCCGGAAGCCCGGCCGTCCCCGCGCCGACCTGGGGTGCTGTCAGTCCCCGGCCCACCTCGCTGACCTGCTCCCCGGCCCTTCCCGGGGGCCCGGCCGGGCCCGCTCGCGGCCCCCGCCCGGTCCCCGCCCCTCCGCCGTCCCTTCGCCGTCCCTCCGCCGTGCCTTCACCTTCCACGGGAGGGCCTAGGCTTCAGGACTTGAAAGGGGACGCCCGGCGGAGGGGTCCCCGCGCCCTTGGGAGGGTGGATCATGTCGACGGACACACCGGGCTCGCAGTCCTCGCTGCACCGGGCCAACCTGGAGCGGGTGCTCCGCGCGGTGCGGATGGCCGGTTCGCTGACCCAGGCCGAGATCGCCCGCGGGACCGGCCTCTCGGCGGCCACCGTGTCCAACATCGTCCGGGAACTGAAGGAGAGCGGCACCGTCGTGGTGGCCGACACCTCCGCCGGCGGCCGGCGCGCCCGCAGCGTCTCGCTCAGCGGGGACGCGGGCATCGTGGTGGGCATCGATTTCGGCCACACCCACCTGCGGGTCGCCGTCGGCAACCTCGCCCACCGCGTGCTCGCCGAGGAGAGCGCCCCGATGGACGTCGACGTCTCCGCGGCCCAGGGCTTCGACCGGGCCGAGGCCCTGGTCGGGCGGCTGCTCGCGGAGGCCGGTTTCCGCCCCGACAAGGTGATCGGCGTGGGCCTGGGCGTTCCCGGCCCGATCGACGTGGAGACCGGCGCGCTGGGCTCCACCGCGATCCTGCCCGGCTGGACGGGCATCGCCCCCGGCCGTGAGCTGGCCGAGCGGCTCGGCATGCCGGTGCACGTCGACAACGACGCCAACCTCGGCGCGCTCGGCGAGCTGGTCTGGGGTGCCGGCCGGGGCCTGAACGACCTCGCCTACATCAAGGTGGCCAGCGGCGTCGGCGCCGGCCTGGTGGTCAACGGGCAGATCTACCGGGGGCCGGGCGGCACCGCGGGCGAGATCGGCCACATCACCCTGGACGAGGCCGGCCCGGTCTGCCGCTGCGGCAACCGGGGCTGCCTGGAGACCTTCGTGGGCTCCCGCTACCTCCTGAACCTGCTCACCCCCACCCTCGGCACCGGGCTCACCCTGCCCAGGGTGGTGGAGCTGGCCCGCGAGGGCGACCTCGGCTGCCGCCGGGTGATCGCCGACGCCGGCCGGCAGATCGGTATCGGCGTCGCCACCCTGTGCAACCTGCTCAACCCGCGCCGGGTGATCCTCGGCGGCGACCTCGCCGACGCCGGCGAGCTGGTGCTCGCGCCGATCCGCGACTCGGTGGCCCGCTACGCCATCCCCAGCGCCGCCCGTCAGCTGTCGGTGGTCCCGGGTACCCTGGGCGGCCGCGCGGAGGTCCTGGGCGCGCTCGCCCTGGTGATGAGCGAGGCGGGCGACTCCAGCGCGCTCGCGGTCGCCCGCTCCTGAACGCACACCGACACGCCGGTTTTCCAGGTTCACTCGAAAGAGTGACCATCGAGGTGGCTGGCGCGTACCGGCCGCCGGCACCGGACGCGCCGCCCGGCGTCCGGTGGGCGGACATTAGACTCGACCGGTCGACACCGGGCAGCGACGCCCGTCGGGCCCCCGCGGTCCGCGAACACTGAACGAGGAGGAACGGGTGGCCCTGCTGACCCGCATTCGGGGACCGCGCGATCTCGACCGGCTCACGCCCGGACAGCTGACCGCGCTGGCCCAGGAGATCCGGACCTTCCTGGTGACCGAGGTCTCCAAGACGGGCGGCCACCTCGGCCCGAACCTCGGCGTGGTGGAGCTCACCATCGCGCTGCACCGGGTCTTCGACTCCCCGCGCGACCGCGTCCTCTTCGACACCGGCCACCAGAGCTACGTCCACAAGCTGCTCACCGGCCGCCAGGACTTCTCCGGCCTGCGCACCAAGGGCGGCCTGTCCGGCTACCCGTCGCGCGCCGAGTCCGAGCACGACGTGATCGAGAACTCGCACGCCTCCACCGTCCTCTCCTACGCCGACGGCCTGGCCAAGGCCAACCAGCTGCTCGGCAAGCACGACCCGGTGGTGGCCGTGATCGGCGACGGCGCGCTGACCGGCGGCATGGCCTGGGAGGCGCTCAACAACATCGCCGACGCCAAGGACCGCCCGGTCGTCATCGTCGTCAACGACAACGAGCGCTCCTACTCGCCCACCATCGGCGGCCTGGCCAACCACCTCGCCACCCTGCGCACCACCCAGGGCTACGAGCGCTTCCTGTCCTGGGGCAAGGACGCGCTGCAGCGCACCCCCGTGGTCGGCCAGCAGCTGTTCGAGACCCTGCACGGCGCCAAGAAGGGCCTGAAGGACTTCATCGCCCCGCAGGGCATGTTCGAGGACCTCGGCCTCAAGTACATCGGCCCGATCGACGGCCACGACCTCACCGCCCTGGAGTCCGCGCTCACCAAGGCGCGCGGCTTCGGCGGCCCGGTGATCGTGCACTGCCTCACCGAGAAGGGCCGCGGCTACCACGCCGCCGAGAACAACGACGAGGACCGCTTCCACGCGGTCGGCGTGATCCACCCGGAGACCGGCCTGCCGATCAAGAGCGGTGGTGGCCGGAGCTGGACCTCGGTCTTCGCCGAGGAGATGGTCGCGCTCGGCCACGAGCGCGAGGACATCGTCGGCATCACCGCCGCGATGCTGCACCCGGTCGGCCTCGCCCCCTTCGCGGAGGCCTTCCCGGAGCGCATCTTCGACGTCGGCATCGCCGAGCAGCACGCCGTCACCAGCGCGGCCGGCCTGGCCACCGGCGGCCTGCACCCGGTCTTCGCGGTCTACGCGACCTTCCTGAACCGCGCCTTCGACCAGGTCCTGATGGACGTCGCCCTGCACAAGCTGGGCGTCACCTTCACCCTGGACCGGGCCGGCGTCACCGGTGACGACGGCGCCTCGCACAACGGCATGTGGGACATGTCGATCCTGCAGGTCGTCCCCGGCCTGCGGCTCGCCGCCCCGCGCGACGCCGACCAGCTGCGCGCCCAGCTGCGCGAGGCCGTCGAGGTCAAGGACGCCCCGACCGTGGTCCGCTACTCCAAGGGCACCGTCGGCCCGGCCGTCCCGGCGGTCGGCAAGGTCGGCGGCATGGACCTGCTGCGCGTCAACCCGGACGCCGAGGAGGGCCGCCGGGCCGACGTGCTGATCGTCTCGGTCGGCGCGCTCGCCCCGATGTGCCTGGAGGTGGCCGACCTGCTGGCCGCCCGGGGCATCACCTCCACCGTGGTGGACCCGCGCTGGGTCAAGCCGGTCGACCCGGCGCTGCCCGGCCTGGCCGCCGAGCACCGGGTGGTCGTCACGGTCGAGGACAACGGCCGGGTCGGCGGCGTCGGCGCGGCCGTCGCCCAGGCGCTGCGCGACGCGGACGTGGACCTGCCGGTGCGCGACTTCGGCATCCCGCAGGAGTTCCTGGACCACGCCTCGCGGCCCGAGATCCTCGCCGAGACCGGCCTCACCGCCCCGGACGTCGCCCGCCGGGTGGCCGCGCTGGTCTCCCGCCTCGACGTGACCGTCGAGGCCTGACCCGCCGCCCCGTGCCGCCGTCCCGCCCCGGCCGTGTGTGACAACTCTGTACCAGTCGCACCGGCCTGGGGCTGATAATCGCACCAAAGGCGGGACCGGCGCTGCCCGCGCCGATCCCGCCCGGTAGGTTGTCATCCGTGCCGACCCCCATCCGATCCCGTCTCTCCGCGCTCGCCGAGCGCCTGCCCGTGGGGGTACCCCCGGCCTCCGGCTGGGAGCGCGTGAAGACCGGCTACTGGTCGCGGCTGGTGCCGCTGCTGGCCCTGGTCGCCCTGCTCACCCACCTGCCGTCCTTCATCCGCCCGGTCTGGAGCCCCGACGAGGGCTTCCTGGCCACCCAGGCCCGGATGCTCGCCGACGGCGGCGTGCTCTACGACACCGTGGTGGACCGCAAGCCGCCGCTGCTGCCCTGGCTCTACCAGGCCTGCTTCGCGGTCTTCGGCTCCGCCTCGCTCTGGCCGCTGCGCACCCTGGCGGTGGTCGCCCACCTGGTCACCGCGATCCTGCTGGCCTCGATCGCGCGCGGCCGCTGGGGCGACCGGGCCGGCGTCGGCGCGGGGCTGCTCTACCTGCTGGTCTCCATCGGGCTCTCCCCGGAGGACACCCAGGCGGCGACCTTCGAGGTCTTCATGCTGCCCGCCATGGTGGCCGCCTTCCGCTACGCGGAGCGGCGCCGCTGGCTGGCCGCCGGCATCGCGGTGGCGCTCTGCTCGCTGACCAAACAGACCGGTGGCGCGGTGCTGCTGCCGGTGCTCTGGATGCTCTTCCAGGACGCCCGCCGGCGCGGTGTGCGCTGGATCCCCGCCCTGCTCAAGATCGGCTTCGGCTTCACCCTGCCGATAGCGCTGGTCGCGGTGATCCTCACCAAGCCCAAGGGCTTCCTGTTCTGGGTGGTCACCGGCAGCGGCGACTACGCCACCGCCGGCGGCGCCTTGCTGCAGATGGTCGGCCGGGCGCTCGGCAACTCGGCGATCCTGATCGGCGCCGGCCTCGGCTTCCTGCTGCCGGTCGGCCGCCGGCTCTGGCTGAAGTACCGGCACCGCCCGCTGCCGGTCGCCGGCGAGGAGCACGGCTCCACCACCGACCTGTGGATGTGGCTGCTCTCCTCGGTCGTCGCGGTCAGCGTCGGCTTCCACTTCTTCGGCCACTACTACCTCCAGCTGATGCCGCCGCTGGTGCTGCTGGGCACCGGGGCGATCGCCACCTCGGCCGTCCGCTGGAAGCCGGTGCTGGCGTACACCACGGCCGCCGCCACCTTCTTCTGGGGCCTGGCGCTGGCCTGGCCGGGGGAGCGGCTGGACCGCACCACCGAGGTCGCCACCGCCGTCGCCGCGCAGACCACCCCCAAGGACACCGTGCTGGTCTGGGGCATGCACCCGGAGCTGTACTGGCTCGCCGACCGCAAGCCCGCCAGCCGCTACCTCACCGCGGGCTTCCTGACCAACTACAGCGGCGGCAAGGACGGCAGTGCCAACGTCGGCGAGCAGTTCTCGATGGCCAACGCCTGGCAGACCTTCGACCAGGAGATCGCCAAGGGCCTGCCCGAGGTCGTCGTCGACGACTCCGGCCTCGCGCCGTACCAGCCCGGCATGATCCCGAAGATCGAGAACCTGCTGGAGACCCACTACGAGATGGTCGGCGTCTTCGCCGACACCGTCGTCTACCGCCTCAAGCGCTGACCGCCCCGCCGGGGCCCCGGGCGGGGCGCCCCAGGAGGGGCGCGAAGGGCCGCAGGAGGAACGCGAAGGGCCCCGGTGACCATCAAGGTCACCGGGGCCCTTCGCGCGTCGCGGCTAGGCGGGCACCGAGGCCACGCCCGGGGCGAGGAAGCGCTTGCCGTTCACCCGCTCCGAGATGCCCTCACGGTCCAGGTACGGGGTGATCCCGCCCAGGTGGAAGGGCCAGCCGGCGCCGGTGATCATGCAGAGGTCGATGTCCTGCGCCTCGGCGACGACACCCTCCTCCAGCATCAGGCCGATCTCCTGCGCCACGGCCTCCAGGGCGCGGGCCAGGACCTGCTCCTCGGTCAGCACGGTGTCGCCGAAGGAGAGCAGCTCCAGCACCTCGGGGTCGAGGACCTGCTGGCCGTCCACCCAGGTGTAGAAGCCGCGCTTGCCGGCCTTGACCACCTTGCCGAGGTTCTCGGAGACGGCGAACCGCTCCGGGAACGCGCCGTGCAGGGTCTCCGAGACGTGCTGGGCGATGGCCGGGCCGACCAGCTCCAGCAGCACGATCGGGGACATCGGCAGGCCGAGCGGCTCGACGCCCTTCTCGACGGTGGCGATCGGGGTGCCCTCGTCGATGATCGTCTGGATCTCGCCCATGAAGCGGGTCAGGATCCGGTTGACCACGAACGCCGGGGCGTCCTTGACCAGCACCGAGGTCTTCCTCAGCTTCTTCGAGACGCCGAAGGCGGTGGCCAGCGAGGCGTCGTCGGTCTTCTCGCCGCGGACGATCTCCAGCAGCGGCAGGATGGCGACCGGGTTGAAGAAGTGGAAGCCGACGACCCGCTCCGGGTGCTTCAGCTTCGAGGCCATCTCGGTGACCGACAGCGAGGAGGTGTTGGTCGCCAGCACGCAGGTCGGCGAGACCACGTTCTCCAGGTCCGCGAAGACGGTCTGCTTGACGCCCATCTCCTCGAACACGGCCTCGATCACGAAGTCGGCGTCGCCGAAGGCCGCGGCCTTGTCGAGCGAGCCGGAGACCAGGCCCTTGAGGCGGTTGGACTTGTCCTTGCCGATCCGGCCCTTCTCCAGCAGCTTGTCGATCTCGGCGTGGACGTAGCCCACGCCCTTGTCGACGCGCTCCTGGTCGATGTCGGTGAGGACCACCGGCACCTCCAGGCGGCGGGCGAACAGCAGCGCCAGCTGCGAGGCCATCAGGCCGGCGCCGACGACGCCGACCTTGGTGACCGGGCGGGCCAGCGACTTGTCCGGGGCGCCGACCGGGCGCTTGGCCCGGCGCTGCACCAGGTTGAAGGCGTAGATGCCGCTGCGCAGCTCGCCGCCCATGATGAGGTCGGCCAGGGCCGCGTCCTCGGCGTCGAAGCCGGCCTGCAGGTTCTCGTCCTTGACCCGGGCGATGATGTCCAGCGCCCGGTACGCGGCCGGGGCCGCCCCGTGCACCTTGGCGTCGGCGACCAGCCGGCCCCAGGCGACGGCGTCGTCCCAGGCCTTGCCGCGGTCGATCGCCTCGCGCTCGACGACCACGTCGCCCGTGAGCACGCGGGCCGCCCAGAGCAGCGACTGCTCCAGGAAGTCGGCCGGCTCGAAGATCGCGTCGGCGATCCCCAGCTCGAACACGTCCTTGCCCTTGAGCTGCTTGTTCTGCGCCATCGAGTTCTCGATGATGACCTTGACGGCCTTCGCCGGGCCGATCAGGTTCGGCAGGATGCTGCAGCCGCCCCAGCCGGGGACGAGGCCCAGGAAGACCTCGGGCAGCGAGAACGCCGGGACGCCCGCCGACACCGTGCGGTAGTCGCAGTGCAGGCCGACCTCGACGCCGCCGCCCATCGCCGCGCCGTTGTAGAACGCGAAGGTCGGGACGGGCAGCGCGGCGATCCGCTTGAAGACCTCGTGGCCGCCCTTGCCGATGGCCAGCGCGTCGCCGTGCTCCTTGAGCAGCTCGACGCCCTTGAGGTCGGCGCCGACCGCGAAGATGAACGGCTTGCCGGTGATGGCGGCACCGACGATGGTGCCCTCGGCGGCCTCCGCCTCGACCTGGTCCAGCGCCTCGTTCAGCTTGAGCAGCGAGCCCGGGCCGAAGGTGGTCGGCTTGGTGTGGTCGAAGCCGTTGTCCAGGGTGATCAGGGCCAGCCGGCCGGCCTGCAGCGGCAGGTCCAGGTGGCGCACGTGCGCGGTGGTGACGACCTCGCCGGGGAAGAGCTCGGCGCCGCGGGTCAGCAGCTCAGTCGTGGTGCTCATGCTCACTTACCACCCTCGAAGTGCGGGTTCTCCCAGATGACGGTGCCGCCCATGCCGAAGCCGATGCACATCGTGGTGAGGCCGTAGCGGACGTCCGGGCGCTGCTCGAAGCGGCGGGCCAGCTGGTTCATCAGGCGCACGCCGGAGGAGGCCAGCGGGTGGCCGAACGCGATCGCGCCGCCGTACGGGTTGACCCGCTCGTCGTCGTCCGCGATGCCGTAGTGGTCCAGGAACGCCAGCACCTGGACGGCGAAGGCCTCGTTGACCTCGAACGCGCCGATGTCGTCGATGGTCAGACCGGCCTTGGCCAGCGCCTTCTCGGTCGCCGGCACCGGGCCGATGCCCATCACCTCGGGCTCGACGCCCGCGAAGGCGTACGAGACCAGGCGCATCCTGACCGGCAGGCCCAGCTCCTCGGCCACGTCCTCGGCGGCCAGCAGCGAGGCGGTGGCGCCGTCGTTGAGACCGGCCGAGTTGCCCGCGGTGATGTTGCCGTGCGGGCGGAACGGGGTCTTCAGACCGCGCAGGTTCTCCATCGTGGTGCCCGGGCGCATCGGCTCGTCCACGGTGGCCAGGCCCCAGCCGGTCTCGCCGACCTCGGGGTTGGTGTTGCGGACCGAGATCGGCACCAGGCCGGGCTGGATGTCGCCGTTGGCGTACGCCTTGGCGGCCTTCTCCTGCGAGCGCACGGCGTAGGCGTCGCAGCGCTCCTTGGTCAGGTGCGGGAACCGGTCGTGCAGGTTCTCCGCGGTCATGCCCATGAACAGGGCGGACTCGTCGACCAGCTTCTCGGAGACGAAGCGCGGGTTCGGGTCGACGCCCTCGCCCATCGGGTGGCGGCCCATGTGCTCCACGCCGCCGGCCACGACCACGTCGTACGCGCCGAAGGCGATGCCGCCGGCGGTGGTGGTCACGGCGGTCAGCGCGCCGGCGCACATGCGGTCGATCGCGTAGCCGGGGACGGACTTCGGCAGGCCGGACAGCAGTGCGGCGGTGCGGCCGATGGTCAGACCCTGGTCGCCGATCTGCGTGGTGGCCGCGATGGCGACCTCGTCGATGCGCTCGACGGGCAGGTTCGGGTTGCGGCGCACGAGCTCCCGGATGCACTTGACGACCAGGTCGTCGGCGCGCGTCTCGTGGTAGATGCCCTTCGGGCCGGCCTTGCCGAACGGGGTGCGGACGCCGTCGACGAAGACGACGTCCCTCACGGTACGAGGCACGGGGGCTCTCCTCCCAGGGACCAACGGTTCAAGTGGGCAGGCTGCCGCTCACCATCGCACGAGGGGATGTGAGCGGCGCCGCTTCACCGTCATGCTACCCGTCGGTAACCAACCTGCCCAGGCCCGTCGGCCGCTTCTCCCGATGTGTCCCCGGACACGTTGTGCTCCGGGTGCGACAAAAGGGGATGCCGCCCCTCGCGGGCGGCATCCCCTTCTCCGTGCGTCCTGCTGCGTGTCCCGCCGGGTGTTCCGATCAGCCTTGCTGGGCCGCCGTCGCCGCCTTGGCGAAGGCGGTGGCCATCACCGGGGCGACCAGGTCCACCTGCCACTGGCGGGCGCCCAGCCGGCGCAGCGCCGCGGCCACGTTCGCCGCGGAGGCGTCGGCCGGCGGCTCCCAGGAGACCCGGCGGACCAGGTCCGGGGTGATCAGGTTCTCGGCCGGCAGGTGGTGGTGCTCGGCCAGCTCGCTCACCGCGGCCCGCGCCCCGCTCAGCCGGGCGGCGGCCACCGGGTCCTTCTCGGCCCAGGCGCGCGGCGGAGGCGGGCCGTCGTGCGGCGCGGCGGCCGGCGGCAGCTGGTTCTCCGGCACCTCCCGCCCGCGCTGGACGGCGGCCAGCCACTGCTCCAGCTGGCGCCGGTGCACCCGCGGCCCGAAGCCCTGGACGGCCTGCAGCGCGGCGACGGTCAGCGGCATGGCCAGTGCGGCGTTGACGATCGCGGCGTCCGACAGCACCCGGCCGGGCGAGACGTCCCGCTCCTGCGCCATCCGGTCGCGGGCCAGCCACAGCTCGCGCACCACGGCCAGCTGGCGGCGCCGGCGGACCTTGTGCAGCTGCGAGGTGCGGCGCCAGGGGTCGGTCCGCGGGGCCGGGCGGGGGGCGGCGGCGATCGCCGCGAACTCCTCCAGGGCCCAGCCGAGCTTGCCCTGGGCGTCCAGCTCCTGTTCGAGTGCGTTGCGCAGCTCGACCAGCACCTCGACGTCCAGAGCGGCGTAGCGCAGCCACGGCTCGGGCAGCGGACGGGTGGACCAGTCGACCGCGGAGTGCTCCTTGGCCAGGCTCAGGCCGAGCACGCTCTCGGTCATCGGCCCGAGGCCGACCCGGGCGAAGCCGGCGATCCGCCCGGCCAGCTCGGTGTCGAACAGGCGCTGGGGTCTCATGCCCACCTCGGCCAGGCAGGGCAGGTCCTGGGTGGCGGCGTGCACCACCCATTCGGTGTCCGCGAGGGCCGCCCCCAGCGCGCCGAGGTCGGGGCAGGCGATCGGGTCGATCAGCGCGGTACCGGCGCCCGCGCGGCGCAGCTGGATGAGGTACGCCCGCTGGCCGTAGCGGTAGCCGGAGGCCCGCTCGGCGTCGACGGCGACCGGTCCGGTTCCCGCCGCGAAGGCGGCGACGGTGGCGGCCAGCGCCTGCTCGTCCGCCACGACCGGAGGGATCCCCTCCTTCGGTTCGAGGAGCGGGACCGGGGCTGCTTCTTCTGGGATGGCTGCTACGGCGTCGGTCACCCACCAAGGGTACGACGGTCCCCGCGACCGGGAGTGTTGTCGGACTGGTCAGACCGATGGCGGGGGGCCGCCGGCCCGCCCTCCGGGCGGCGATCCGGTTCCGGGCAGCGCGTTGCGGCGGCCCCGGAGGAAACGTTCCTCCAGGGCCGCCGCGACGGCCGGGGTCAGTGGATGATGCCGGTGCGCAACGCGACCGCGACCATCCCGGCGCGGTCGCCGGTGCCGAGCTTGCGGGCGATCCGGGCGAGGTGGCTCTTGACGGTGAGCGCCGAGAGGCCCATCGCCACGCCGATCGCCTTGTTCGACTGGCCCTCGGCCACCAGGCGCAGCACCTCCACCTCGCGCCCGGAGAGCTCGCGGTAGGCGGCCTGCTGCGTGCCCGGCGCACCGTGCGCACCGTGCGCACCGGGAGCGCCCGGCGCCCCGCCCACGCCCGGCATGCCCGGCATCCCGGGCCGGCGCATCCGGCCGGCCAGCCCGGCGGCGCCGAGCGGCAGGCCGGGGCGGCCCGGCATGGCGACGTTGGTGCGGGTACCGGTGACGACGTAGCCCTTCACCCCGCCGGCCAGCGCGCTGCGCACGGCGCCGATGTCGTCGGCGGCGGAGAGCGCCAGCCCGTTGGGCCAGCCGGCGGCGCGGGTCTCGGCGAGGATGGTGAGTCCGGAGCCGTCGGGCAGGTGGACGTCGGCGACGCAGATGTCGCGCGGCGTGGAGACCCGGGGGCGGGCCTCGGCGATCGAGGACACCTCGATCACGTCCCGGACGCCGAGCGCCCAGAGGTGACGGGTGACGGTGTTTCGGACGCGGGGATCCGCGATGACCACCATGGCGGTGGGCTTGGTCGGGCGGTAGGCGACCACGTTTGCGGGGTGCTCAAGAAGGACCGACACCAGGCCTCCTGCGGGAGTGGCGGACGGAACCCCGAGGGGGCGGTCGGAGTGTTCCGCGTTCGGAAAGGGTCACAGTCTGCTTCGGCAGCATCCGTGCCCGGCTTTAGCGAAAGATCACGATCTAGTGAGTCACAATACGGACAAATCGCGCAGATGACTGATGCGACATGCCTGGAATTCGTACAAAATCGATCAGATCCGACGCAAAGTGGTCGGTTCCGAGCGCGTTATTGACGCAGGGCCGCCATGAAGTCACACTCCGTCAGCCTTGGGGGTGGCGACGCGTCCGCCGATGACGCCCCGGCGGGCGCCACTCCTCAGTGCGAACGAGGGCGTCGCCGCGCCGGCATCGGAACCACTCCACCGAGTGACGTGACGTCCGCCGGGGAGTGCGGGGCCGGGGAGGCGGGCGGCAGGCCCGCGCTGATGCAGAGCAGGTCACCCCAGGCCGCCAGGTGCCGCTCGAAGCGGCCGTCGGCCGGCGTCCAGGACGCCCGGATCTCGATCTCGGTGCTCGACGCGCGGTCCGCCAGCCCGCCGAAGTACTGCGAGGCGCACCGGGTCACCGTGCCGGACGGCTCCGCGTACCCGGCGCCGTGCGCCTGCAGCGCGTCCAGCAGCCAGGCCCAGCCGACCTCGGAGAGCATCGGGTCGCCGGCCATCTCCGGCTCCAGCTCGGCCCGGGTCATGGTGACCACCCGGAAGTCACCGTTCCAGGCCTCCTGCCCGGCCGGGTCGTGCAGCAGCACCAGCCGGCCGTCGGCCAGCTCCTCGCCGTCCACCTCGACGGCGGCGGTCAGCGCGAAGGAGAACGGCGCCAGCCGGCGGGGCGCCGGGGCGGGGGAGAGGACGAGCTCGGGGCGCAGCCGGGCCTCGGAGAGTGCCTCCACGGCGGACCGGAACTCGCTCGGCGCCGCCTCCCGACCCGTTCCGCCACCTGCTCCGCCACCCTGCGAGGGGTGCCCTCCGACCGCTGCCATGACCCGAAGACTAGGTCGAAAACGCGGGTAATCGCCGCAACTTCTTCCCGCGCGGCGCGCCGGGGCGGCAATCCGGCCAGATCTTGGAGGAACCGACGAGGCCACCGGGACGGAGGCATCCGGGCCGCGTGCGAAGATTTGGAGCGTGAGCGAGACGACGGCAGACACCACGGCAGCCACCCCGGCAGTCCCCCCGACCGGCGCCACCCCCGGTCAGCAGCCCGACGCGCGCCGCGGCGCCGCGTACGACTCGGCGTTCCTGCGCGCCTGCCGGCACGAGCCGGTACCGCACACCCCGGTGTGGTTCATGCGCCAGGCCGGCCGCTCGCTGCCCGAGTACCTGAAGGTCCGCGAGGGCATCCCCATGCTGGAGTCCTGCATGCGGCCCGAGCTGGTCAAGGAGATCACCCTCCAGCCGGTGCGCCGGCACAAGGTCGACGCGGCGATCTTCTTCAGCGACATCGTGGTGCCGCTCAAGGCGATCGGCATCGACGTCGACATCAAGCCCGGCATCGGCCCGGTCATCGCCGACCCGATCCGCACCGCCGCGGACCTCCAGCGGCTGCGCCCGCTGGAGCCGGACGACGTCTCCTGCATCACCGAGGCGGTCGGGCTGCTCGTCGACGAGCTCGGCTCCACCCCGCTGATCGGCTTCGCCGGCGCCCCCTACACGCTGGCCAGCTACCTGGTCGAGGGCGGTCCGTCCAAGAACCACGAGAACACCAAGGCCATGATGTACGGCGAGCCCGAGCTGTGGGCCGCCCTGGTCGACCGGCTGGCCGACATCACCGCCGCCTTCCTCAAGGTGCAGATCGAGGCCGGCGCCTCCGCGGTCCAGCTGTTCGACTCCTGGGTCGGCTCGCTCGCCCCGGACGACTACCGCCGCTCGGTCATGCCGGCCAGCACCAAGGTGTTCGACGCGGTCGCCGGCTACGGCGTGCCGCGGATCCACTTCGGCGTCGGCACCGGCGAGCTGCTCGGCCTGATGGGCCAGGCCGGCGCCGACGTGGTCGGCGTCGACTGGCGGGTGCCGCTGAACGTCGCCGCCGAGCGGGTCGGCCCCGGCAAGGGCCTGCAGGGCAACCTCGACCCGGCGGTGCTGTTCGCGCCGACCAGGGCCGTCGAGACCAAGGCCCGCGAGGTGCTGCACGCCGCCCAGGCGCTCGGCACCAGCGGCCACATCTTCAACCTCGGCCACGGCGTGCTGCCCAGCATGGACCCGGACGCGCTCTCCCGCCTGGTCGCCTTCGTGCACGAGGCCAGCGCCCGCTGACGCACCGCGACGGCGGCGGGCCCCTCCGGTTCCCCGGAGGGGCCCGCGGCCGTCAGGGCGCCTGTGGCTCCTCTTCCTCGTCCTCTTCCTCCTCCTGGTCCGGCACCGGGAGGGCGGGGCCGGCCGCCTTCCGGCGCCGGGCGCGCACCGCCCACAGCACCGCCGCGACCGGCGCCGCCACCAGCAGGAACGGCAGCACCGCCGCCACCGCCACGACGGTTCCGCGCACGATCACGGCCAGCACGTGCCAGCCGCCGCTCAGCGCCGAGCCGACCGACGCCCAGAAGCCGTCCTTCTTCTTCGGCGCGTCCGGGGTGTCCTGCGGCCGCTCGTCCTGCTTCTGCCGCACGTCCAGGGTGATGGTGGACAGCGAGGTCTTCGCCGACAGCTCCTTGACCTGCTTCTGCAGCGACTCCAGGTCCGCCTCCCGGCGGCTCAGCTCGCTCTCCAGGCTGACGACCTCGGCCAGCGTCGTCGCCTTCGCCATCAGCGCCCGCACCCGGTCCACGCTCGCCTGCTGGCTCTGCATCCGGCTGTTGACGTCCGCGACCAGCTGGGTCAGGTCCTCCGCCTGGCTGCGCCGGGAGACCACCTCGCCGAGTCCGGCCAGCTGGTCCAGCGTCTGCTGGAACGCCGCCGAGGGCACCTTCACGGTGAGCTGCCCGCTCCTCAGGACGCCGGTCGACTCGGCCTGGTCGGCTCCGCCGCTCGCCGTCTCGCTCCCCACATAGCCGCCCGCGGCGAGTGCCAGCGCCCGGGCCCGCTCCAGTACCTCGTCCACCTTCGCCGCCCGCACCGTCAGCTGCGCCGAGTAGGCGATCTGCCGGGCGTCCACCACCGGAGCCGTCGCGCCCTGTCCCGTCGCGGCCTTGGGCGCCGCCGACGCGGCCGCCCCCGGTGCCCCCACCGCGGCGTCCCCCTTGGCCGCCTCCCCGGCCGCGGCCTGCGCCGGGGCGGCCGCCGCGTTGTCCCGCGCCTCGCCACCCGCCCCGCACCCCGCCGCCAGCGCCGCCGTCACGGCCACCGCCGCCAGCACCCCCGCCCTGCGCCGTCCTCGTCCCACCGTCGGGCCCTCCCCGCGTCGACCGTTCCGCGCCCCCTTCCGGAGCGCTCGCACCATTCGACGGGCGCGGGCCCGGATCGGACCCGCCCGGGAGGTCGCAACTCGATCACGGCTCGGCCGCGGAGCGGACAAGGCGTCAGACGGCCTCCACCGCGATCCCCGCCCGCCGCAGCAGCGCCGCCGTCACCCCGTCGCCGGGCCGCAGCGTCCCGCCGAACGTGCCGTCGTACACCTGCCCGCACCCGCAGGACGGGCTGCGCGCCATCAGCACCGCCCGCCGCGCCCCCGCCGCCTCGGCCGTGGCCAGCGCGGCCCGCGCCCCGGCCACGAACTCCTCCGTGCGGTCCGCCCCCGTCGCGTCCACCACCCGCGCCCGCCCGTCCAGCACGTCCGCCCCGTCCCCGCCCACGATCTCCGCCGCGGGCCGCGGCGTCGGCAGCCCGCCCGCCCCCTCCGGGCACACCACGACCCCCCGCCCGCCCGCCACCAGCCCGACGGCCACCTCCGCCGTCTTCGCCCGCCCGTCGTACCGGCACGGCACCCCGGCCAGACACGCACTCACCAGCACCTTCCCGTCGGCGCCCTCGGACGCCACCGTCCCGTCCACCACTCGACCACTCCTGCCCGTTCGGATCCGCACCTCTGCCATGGGTGGCCATCCTTTGCGGTCGACACCGCACCGCTTCACCCGTCAGGTCCACCACGGAGGACTCTCCCCGACGAGGCCACACCGGAGTGGCCAGCGTACGGCCGTGTCCGAACCGGCCGACCGGATGTACCCGTCAAGCTGCGGAAGTACGCCGAGGCCGGCATTCCGCACTACTGGCTGATCGAGGAGGAGGACGGTCTTCCGGTGGTGCACGCGTACGAGCCCGACGTCAACGTCCCGGCCTACGCCCCGGCCGGGATCTTCCGCAAGCGGCTGGAGCGGCCGGTGCCGTTCGCGGTCGACATCGACCTGGAGGCCCTCGTCCCCGCCCCCCCAGGGCGAAGCGTGCAGCGGATTGAGGCAAACGTGTAAGGACCTGCGAGACTGCGAGGCATGGCGCAAGCACATGTCGTGGTGATCGGCGGCGGTATCGCGGGACTGACCGCTGCCGCCGTGCTCGGTGGGGGTGCGGGGGAGCCGGCGCGGGCGCGGGTGACGCTGGTGGAGGCGTCGGAGCGGCTCGGCGGGAAGCTGTGGGGCGGCGAGGTCGGCGGGGTCCGGGTGGACCTCGGGGCCGAGTCGATGCTGGCCCGGCGGCCGGAGGCGGTCGAGCTGGCGCGGGCGGTCGGGCTCGCGGAGGAGCTGGAGCCGCCGACCACCGCCAAGGCCGCGATCTGGACCCGGGGCGCGCTGCGGCCGCTGCCCGGCGGGCAGGTCATGGGCGTCCCCGGGGACCTCGCCGCGCTGGCGGACTCCGGGGTGCTGAGCGCCGAGGGGCTGGAGCGGGCCAGGAACGAGGCGGCCGGGGACGCGGTCGCGGACGACGTCGCGATCGGCCGCTACGTCGCCGAGCGGCTCGGCCGCGAGGTGGTGGACCGGCTGGTGGAGCCGCTGCTGGGCGGTGTCTACGCCGGGCACGCCGACGAGATCTCGCTGCGCGCCGCGGTGCCCGCGCTGCTGCCCGTCGCCCGGGGCGGCGGTTCGCTGCTCGACGGGGTGCGCGAGCTGGCCAACCGGCCGAAGAGCGCGGACACCCCCGTCTTCCAGGGCCTGCGCGGCGGCCTCGGCACCCTGCCGACGGCGGTCGCCGCGGCCTGCGCCGAGGCCGGCGTCGAGCTGCGCACCCGCACCGAGGTGACCGCGCTGCGGCGCACCGCCGACGGCTGGCGGGTGACCACCGGCGACGGCGGGACCCTGGACGCGGACGCCGTCGTACTGGCCGTGCCCGCGCCCGCCGCCGCCCGGCTGCTGCGCGCCGACGCGCCGGCCGCGGCCGCGGAGCTGGACGGCGTCGAGTACGCCGGGATGGCGCTGGTCACCCTGGCCTTCCGCCGCGCCGACCTGCCGCGGCCCCCGGCCGGCAGCGGCTTCCTCGTCCCGCCGGTGGACGGCCGCCGGATCAAGGCGTCGACGTTCTCCTCCAACAAGTGGGGCTGGCTGGAGCGCTCCGCCCCGGACGCCTTCGTGCTGCGCACCTCGCTGGGGCGGCTGCACGAGGAGGAGCCGCTGGAGCTGGACGACGGGGAACTGGTCGCCCGTTCGCTGGCCGACCTGGGCGAGGCGATCGGCCTGACCGCCCGTCCCTACGACACCGCCGTCACCCGCTGGCGGGCCGGACTGCCGCAGTACCCGGTCGGCCACCTGGACCGGGTGGCCCGGATCCGGGCGGCCGCGGACCGGGTCGGCGCGCTGGCGCTGTGCGGGGCGGCGTACGACGGCGTCGGCATCCCGGCGTGCATCGCGAGCGCCCGGGCCGCCGTCGCCGGGCTGGACAGAGTGCTTACCCCGCTGACCGGGGCGAACGTCACGGAGAGGACAATGGGCGCATGACTGAGACCGTTGAGCAGCAGGCCGCCGAGCAGCCCGCGAAGAAGAAGGCGCGCGACCTGAACCAGGTCATCCGCTACACGATGTGGTCGGTGTTCAAGCTCAAGGGCGCCCTGCCCGAGGACCGCACCGGCCTGGCCGCCGAGGTGGACGAGCTGTTCGCCCAGCTCGCCGCCAAGGACGTGACGGTGCGCGGCACCTACGACGTGTCCGGTCTGCGGGCCGACGCCGACATCATGGTCTGGTGGCACGCCGGGGACTCCGACGACCTCCAGGAGGCGTACAACCGCTTCCGCCGCACCGGCCTGGGCCGGCTGCTGGAGCCGGTCTGGTCGAACATGGCGCTGCACCGCCCGGCGGAGTTCAACAAGTCGCACATCCCGGCGTTCCTCGCCGACGAGCACCCGCGCGACTACGTCTGCGTCTACCCGTTCGTCCGCTCCTACGAGTGGTACCTGCTGCCGGACGCCGAGCGGCGCGCGATGCTCGCCGAGCACGGCCAGATGGCGCGCGGCTACCCGGACGTGCGGGCCAACACGGTCGCCTCGTTCGCGCTGGGCGACTACGAGTGGCTGCTCGCCTTCGAGGCGGACGAGCTGCACCGGATCGTGGACCTGATGCGCGACCTGCGCCCGTCCCGGGCCCGGCTGCACGTCCGCGAGGAGGTGCCGTTCTTCACCGGCCGCCGCAAGCCGGTCGCCGAGCTTCTCAACGGCCTGGCCTGAGCGCAACGGGAAGGGGCCCCGTCCGGCACCGGGCACCGGACGGGGCCCCTCGCCGTGTCAGTGGCGGCGCAGGGCGGCGCGCAGGCGGGCGTCCGGGAGGGCGGCGGGGCCGTTCATGGCCACGGCGGTGAGCAGTTCGCGCTCCTCGTCGTCGGTGAGCCCGTGCTGGCGCGGCGGGCGGACCTCGCGCAGCACCTCCTGGCCGACGGGTGAGGCCCAGCGGGTGTAGGGGTAGACGTCGATCCGGGCCATCAGCAGGGTGCCCGAAGTGAGTACCAGCGGCAGCGAGAACCAGGCCAGCGGGGTCAGCACGTCACCGTCCAACAGGCCGCCGACGACCAGCGCGACCACCAGCAGCACCAGGGAGAGCAGCAGCGCCTGCCGGACCTGGCGGACCACCAGCACGGTGTGCCGCTGGATCGCCGCCGGGGTGGCCAGCCCGGCCAGTGACAGCCGGCTGCCGATCTCCAGCACGGTGGGGTGGGCGGCCATCGCCGCCCGCAGGTCGTCGGTGCGGCACTGGCCCTCCGGACCGACGGTGGCGACCACCGCGCGCTCCAGCCGGCTGCGCCCGCGCGGGTCGACCACGGTGGTCCAGCCGGTGTGGGCGAGGTGCAGCCGGCCCCGGGAGGCCATCAGGACGAGGGCCAGTTCGACCACCCGGTCCGGTCCGCCGGCCAGGTAGGCCGTCTCGTACAGCCCGATGCCGACCGCCTCGGGCGGCCGGGGGCCTTCCTGCTCCGAGAGCGCGTCGGCGGCGGCGGTCATCCGGACCAGCCGGATGCAGGAGAGCACCGCGGCGACGCAGGCCGGGAGCAGGAAGAGCAACCACATGGGGTTGTTGTAGCCCCGGCCGCGCCGCACGTGGAACGTCTTCCCGGACCGCGATACCGAACTGTGACGTCCGGTGGGGCCCGCGGTCAGGAGCCGCAGCCTCCGCCACAGCTGGAACCGCAGCTGGAGGACGAGGAGGAACCGCAGCTGGAACCGGAGGACGAGGAGCAGCTGGACGAACTCGCGCCGCAGCTCGAACCCGAGGAGCCGGAGGAACCCGAGTCGGAGGAGCCGGAGCCCGAGCCGGAGTCGGAGGAGGAGCCGCACCAGACCGCCGGGCCGCTGCCGCAGCCGGAGCCCGAGGAACCCGAGGAGCCGGAGGACGAGGAGGCGGTGGAGTAGCCGGCCGCCCTGGCCGCCTCCTCCTCGGCCGTCGGGGCGATCAGCGCCTCCAGGAGCTCCTCGTCGCCGAACTCGCCGACGAACTCGGCGGCGCCGGCGGCGGCCAGACCGCCGAGCGCGATCGCGCCCAGCAGCGCGGAGTCGGCGTTGCGGGCTCCGTGCCGCGGCCGCCACGGGCTGCCGCCGTCCATCAGCCCGATCTGCCGGCGTCCGGCCGGGGTGATCCGTTCCTGGGGCGAGCGGGTGGTCAGGAGGGAGACCAGACCGAAGCCGAGCAGGACGACGGGGATCCACAGGGCGGGGTGGTCCCGGCCGGGCTCGTCGGAGTCCAGTAGGTAGGCGGCGGCGGTGACGGCCACCGTCAGCAGCAGCGCGAGCCAGATGGACCGGTTCGCGGTGCGCGCCCGGCGCAGCGCGGCGGGGTTGCGCAGCAGGCCGCGGGCGGCGAGCTCGTCGCCGATCGCCTGGACGCTCGGCGAGCGCATCACGGCGACGCGCAGCGAGCCGAGGTCGCGGCTGCGGGACGGGCCGATCGCGTCGACGATCTCCCGCTCGACCCGGTCGTACGGGCTGTCGGTGGTGAGGGTGACCAGCCGGGAGCGGCTGACCACGACGTGGCCGGCCCGGTGCATCCGCACCAGGGCGGTGTCGAAGACCCGGCCGGGGCCGCCGGTGAGGAAGGCGGCGTGGAGGAGCTGGAGGCCGCGGCCGGGCAGGCCCTGCGGGTCGGTGACGCGCTGCGCGGCCTGCCTGGCGCGGGAGGCCCGCACGACGGTGACGGCCAGCGCGGCGGCCGGGATCAGGTAGTAGGCGTTGTGCCACATGGGCGGTTCCCCCGGTCGTGAGACGTGGTTCCGGCGCGCGCGGCGCCGCGGTTCGGGCGGTTCTGGGGTGGGCCGGCGGGCGCCGCTCAGGCGGCGCGGCCGGGCCGTAGGGCGCGCCGCAGGCGGGCGAGCGGGCCCGGCGGCCGTTCCGGGGCGGGATCGAGCCACTGCGCCAGCGACCGGCGGGCGTCGGCGTCCAGGCCCTCGCCCTCGGCGAGCGCCCAGGCGGCGAAGGACCGGGCGTCGGCGCGGTAGCCGCCGCCGGTCTGCGGGTGGTTGCGGGCGTAGGCGAGGAACAGCGGGCCGTACCGGGTGCCGAGCAGGCGGGGCAGGTCCGGGGCGACCTTGGCGGCGGTGTCGCGCCGCTTGGCGGCCAGGCCGGCGGCCTGGGCGCGCACCTGGGCGGGGTCGAAGCCGGGCGGCACCGGGCCGCCGGCCACCAGGGCGGTGAGCAGGGCGGTCTGCCGGGCCGCCAGCCGGGCGCGGGCGGCGTCGGCGCCGGGGGCCGGGGCGGCGGTCACCGCGCGGCACCGCCGTCCAGCACCCGCCGGATGGCGTCGAGTTCGGTGGCCAGTTCGGCCGGCGGCGGGAACGCGGCGTCGCGTTCCAGCAGCACCCCGGGCGGGGCGGTCCGGGCGCACAGCTCGGCCAGCACCTCCAGCACGGGTTCGGTGACCGGGTGGGCGTGGGTGTCGTGCCAGACGCCGTCGACCATGGTGCCGCCCGCGACGTGCACGTAGGCGAGCGCCTCCAGCGGCAGGCGGTCCAGTTCGGCGGCCGGGTCGATGCCGAGGTTGACCCGGTTGGTGTGCAGGTTGGCGACGTCGATCAGCAGCCGTACGCCGGTCCGCTCGACCAGCTCGGCGAGGAACTGCCCCTCGGTCAGCTCGTCGTCCGGCCAGGCCAGCTGGGCGGCGATGTTCTCCAGGGCCAGCGGCACCGGCAGCTGGTCCTGGGCGATCCGGACGTTCTCGGCGATCACCCGCAGGGCGTCGCGCGAGCGCGGCACCGGCAGCAGGTGGCCGGCCTCCAGGCCGCCGGCCCGGACGAACGCCAGGTGCTCGGTGACCAGCGGGGAGCCGAGCGCCCCGGCGGTCTCGGCGAGCCGGGCGAGGCGGGCCGGGTCGGGGCGGTCGGCGCCGCCGAGGCCGAGCCCGACGCCGTGCGGGACGACGGTGAGGCCGCGGTCGAGCAGGATCCGCAGGGACTCCGGGAGGTGGCCGGCGCAGATGTTCTCGGCGACCACCTCGACCCAGTCCAGGCCGGGCTGCCGTTCGACCACGGTGTCGATCTCGCTGCGCCAGCCGAGGCCGACGCCGAGCCGGCGCCCGGTGCCGCCGGTACCGGTGGTGCCAGTGGTGCCAGTGGTGCCGGTGATGTCGGCGGTGCCTGTGTGCAGGGCGGGAGACGTCATCGGTGCGCCCCCTTCGGAGGGCTGGGTGGGAAGGCCGTCGGTCGGCGCTGGCCTCGTCGCCAGGGCCGCCGGGCGGTGGTGCTGAGCATGTCCCCGGGCGGTGCGATTGCCAAGCCTCACCCGGTCATCTCAGAGCATTACTTGAGCTTGGCGTGGCGTCAATGGCCGACCCGTGACCGGGGCCCGCCGCATCGCCGCAGGTGGGGCGGGTTCCGGCCGAAAAAACCGGCGGCGCACCGCCCGCCCGGCGGCTACTGTGACGCACCTATGACAACACTGACGATTCGTGTCTTCCGCCCCGACGACGCCGAGGCCGTCGCGGCGGCCCACCGCGCCGGGCGCGAGCACCTGGTCCTGACGCCCGAGATGTTCGTCTGGCTGAACGCCCGCCGGGCGGAGGGCGCCCACTACCGCACCTTCGTCGCCGAGCTGGACGGCCGGGTGGTCGGCTCGGTGCGCTGCGGAGTGGTGACGGGCACCACCACGACCGGCGTCGGCCACGCCAACGGCAGCGTGCTGCCGGAGTTCCGGCGGCGCGGGGTCTTCACCGCCCTGCTGGCCGCCGCCGAGCGGCACCTCGCCGGGCACGGCGTCGTCGACCTGCACAGCTGGGTGGACGACGAGCCCGGCTCGCGGGCCTTCGCGGAGGCCCGCGGCTTCACCGCCGGCCGGACCGCCCACTTCGCGGCCCGGGACCTGAGCGTCCCGCTGCCGCCGGCCCCGCCGCTGCCGGCCGGCGTCGAGCTGCGCCCGGCGAGCGACTTCGCGGCCGACCCGTACCCGGTCTTCGAGATCGAGGCGGACGCGGCGCTGGACGAGCCGGGCGAGATCGTGATGGACGCCACCGAGTACGAGGAGTGGCTGGCGGCGCAGTGGCACCGCCCGGACCTCGACCGGGAGCTGACCGTGGTCGCCGTGGTCGAGGGTGTGCCGGCCGCGTTCAGCGCCGTCAGCACGGACGGCGCCGAGCGCTACTGGTCGGCCTTCACCGCCTGCCGCCGGGCGTACCGCGGGCGGGGCCTGAGCAAGCTCGCCAAGCGGGAGTCGCTGCGCCGCGCCCGCGCCGCCGGCCTGCGGCACGCCTTCACCTCCAACGACGCCACCAACGAGCCGATGCTCGCGATCAACGTCTGGCTGGGCTACGAGCGCTGCGCGAGCGAGCGCAAGTTCATCAAGCGTCTGGACGCCTGAGCCCCGGGGGGCTGCCGGGCGCCGGCGGAGGCCTCCCGGGGCTGCCCGAGGCCACCCGGGGTCGCCGCACACGCCCGGGAACGGTGACGGAGCGTGATATCGATTGCGCCGGACGGGTGAATCCGGCGCGTTCACCGGCGTGGCAGCCGGGAGGGCGGCGGGCGCGGGAGTTCCCGGCGCCTCACGGGGCATCACATCCGCGCAGACTGTTCGTGCCCGAGTCTTCCGCGCAGGGGGACGCTATGGAGATCCTGCTCCAGATCCTGGTCGGGTTCGTCCCGGCCGTGATCGGTTTTCTCGCCGCCCGCTCGCTCGCCCGCACCCGCCTCTTCCTGCGCTACGGCTTCCTGCGGGTGCTGCTCGGACCCTACGGCCGGGTGCAGATCGTCACCCCGAGCATCGAGGTGGCCGAGTTCGTCTACGCCAAGGACGGCTGCCGGCTCACCAGCCGGGGGCCGCGGAACCTGCTCTTCATGCCGATGGCCGAGGCGCGGGCCATCGCCCAGCTCACCGACCTGCTGCGGAAGATCAACCGCAAGGCCACCATCGAACTGGTCACCGCCGGCGCGCAGGACCCGCGGATGCCGACCTTCTCGATCGGCGGGCCGAACGTCAACGCCTACTCGGCCGGCGTGCTGGCCGCCGGCTTCCCGGACTTCCGGCTGGAGCACCCGCAGGCGGCCCGGGCCCGCTGGGGCGGGATCGCTTTCGAGGCGCAGTACAACGCGGCCGACGAACTCGTCCGCGACCACGGCTTCGTGTTCGTCACCCGCACCTCCCGGCAGGCGCCCTGCGTGGTGCTCTGCGGGGTGTTCGCGTTCGGGTCGGCGATGGCGGTGGAGGCGCTGGCGTCCGCCGGGCGGCAGTCCCCGCTGGCCGCGCTGTTCCGCTCGGGGGAGAAGGGGTTCGTGGCGGTCGAGGGCCGGGTGATCGGACTGGACACCGTGGACGTGACCGTCGAGGTCTGCCGCATCCTGCCCTCGGCCTGAGCGTCCACGGGTACGCCGGGCGTCGTCGGCCCCGGTGCGGTCGGGCCGCATTCGGCCGCCGAGTGAAGGGGCAAAAGGGGACAGCCCGGGAGACTCCGGGGCAGGAACTGGCCGGAATTGCCGGGCTTTTGCTCCATCATCGTCACATCATCGGCATAATCGCGCCCATGACGATCAACCGTGCGAACGTGAGCGCGATTGCCGAGGACCTGTACGTCTGGCTCCCGCCGAAGCGCGGCTGGGGCCTGGCCAACTGCGGACTGCTCGCCGGGCAGCGGACGGCGCTGTGGATCGACACGCCCTACGACCCCTCGCTGGCCGCCGAGTTCCTCGCCGAGAGCCGCAAACGGCTGGCCGACGGCGTCACCGTCGACCGGATCGTCGTCACCCACGCCAACGGCGACCACCTCTGGGGCGCGGGCGTCCTGCCGGACGCCGAGGTGATCGCCACCCGCGAGGCGCTGGAGCACATCCACTGGGAGCCGACGCCGCAGCAGACCCACGCCCTGGTCGTCGGCAGCGACCCGGACTCGCCGCTCGGCGGCTACCTCCGCCGCCACTTCGGGCAGTTCGACTGGTCGCGGACCGAGCCCGTCCACCCGGACACCGTCTTCCGCGGCGAACTGGAACTGCGGGTGGGGGAGTACCCCGTCCAGATCACCGGCCTGCCCTCCGCGCACACCGGCGGCGACCTCATCGTCCACCTCCCGCACCAGCGCGCGGTGTTCGCCGGCGACGTGATCTTCGGGTCGAGCGCCGCACAGCCCGGCGACCACCCCTCGCACTGGGCCGGTCCGCTGGAGAACGTGATCGCCGCCTGCGAGGCGATCCTGGCCACCGGCGCCGAGGTCATCGTCCCCGGCCACGGCCCGGTGCTGGACCGGGCCGGCGTCCGCGAGCACATCGCCTACCTCGGCTACGTCCGCGAGCGCGCGCACGCCCTGCACCGGGCCGGTCTGCCCGCCCTGGACGCGGCCCGCCGGATCATCGCCGAGCAGCGCCACCCCGAACTCGGCCTGCCCGAGCGGCTGGTGCTCACCGTCGCCGCCGAGTACCGGCACCTGGACGGCACCGGGGTGCCGAACATCCTGGAGGCGATGGGCCAGGTGGCCCTGGTCGCCCGGGAGCTGGAGGAGGACGCCGAACGGCGCGCCCCCCGCCCGCGCGCCACCGCCGGCGACGCGGCCTGAGCCAGCCGCCCCGCCCGAACCCTTCGCACCGCCCCGCCCCACTCCGTTCTTCGTACAAGGAAACTCCGAGGACGTCGATGACGCAGCTGCTGGTACCGGCCCTGGCGCTGATCGCGCTGGCCGCGCTCGCCGCGGCCGGGTGGCTGGCCCGCGGCCGCTCCGGCGCGCTCGCCCGGGCCGCCTCCGGCGAGGCCGCGGCCGCTCTGGCCGAGGAGCGCGCCCGGGTCGCCGAGGGCCGGGCCGGCCGGGCCGAGCAGCAGGCGCGCGAGGCACGGGCCGAGGCGCACGACGCGGCCCAGCGGGCCGGCGCCGCCGAGGACCGCGCGCTGGCCGCCGAGGACCGCGCCCGCCGGGCGGAGGACCGGGCGACCGAGACCGGGCAGCGGGCCGCCGAGGCCGGGCAGCGCGCCGCCGGGGCCGAGCGGCGCACCGCCGCCCTGCTGGCCGAGATCGGCCACCTCGCCACCGAACGCGTGGCCACCGCCACCCTGCGGCTGAGCCACCCCCACGTGCCGATCGCCGCACCGCTCGACGCCGCCGCCGTCGGCCCCGACGCCCTCCAGGCCCTGCAGGCCGTCCTGGACGCCGCCTCCGCCGCCGTCACCGACGAGCGGGAACGGGTCGACGCCGCCGCCCGCTCCGCGATGCGCGGCGCCACGTCCAAGATCCAGACCCTGCTCTACCAGATCCAGAGCCTGGTCCAGCAGCTCCAGCACGACAACGACGACCCCCGGCTGCTGGAGGTCGACTTCCGCAACGAGGTCGCGCTGCGCCGGATCCAGACCGTCGCCGTGCTCTGCGAGGCCTGGCCGGGACTGGCCCGCACCGACTCGCCGCTCGCCGAGGTCGTCGTCGGCGCGCTCTCCCGGGTGCCCGGCTACGCCCGCATCAAGGTCGCCAACCACCTGCGCGAGGACCGGCTCGCCGTGGTCGCCCGGGCCGCCGAACCGGTGGCCATCGCCGTCGCCGAGCTGCTCGCCAACGCCACCGCGTACTCGCACCCGGAGACGGACGTCCCGGTCACCGTCCAGCAGGGCGGCCGGGGCGCGCTGGTGATCGTCGACGACAGCGGCATCGGCATGGAGGAGGACCAGCTGCGCCGGGCCCGCCGGCTGCTGGCCGGCCCGCCCGAGGTGCTGCTCACCGAGCTGGGCAACCCGCCGAAGACCGGGTTCGCGGTGGTCGGCAAGCTGGCCCGGCAGTACGGTTTCTCCTGTCACGTCGAGCCGTCGCCCTACGGGGGCATGCGCGCGCTGGTCCGGATCCCGGCCGGTCTGCTGACCGTGGTGGACAAGGAGCAGCAGCTCTCGGTGCTCACCCCGCTGCCGCTGCGCGCCGGGGCCGCGCCCACCGCACCGTCCGCCCCCGGACCGGCCGGCGGCCGGGGCCGTGACGGCGTGCCGGCCATCCGCGTCGTCCCGCCGGTGCCGGACACCCCCGGAGCGGCGGACGCTCCGGACCCGGCGGACGTGCCCGACCGGCCCGGCCGCCCCGACGATTCGCCCGTGCACGCCGTCCCGGCGGTGCGCGCGGTCCCGGACGGCCCGGGCGCGGCGGACGACGGCACCGGGCTGCCCAGCCGCCGCCGGCGCCGCCCGCTGGCGCCGGCCGTACCGGCCGCCCCGGCCGCCCCGGCCGGCACCCCGGGCCGGCCGGTACGGACGCCCGAGCAGGCCGCCGCCCGCTGGCAGGCGCTCCAGCACGGCACCGGCTCCGGCCGCGCCGCCGTCGCGGAAGCCGAATCCGGGGCCGACGCCGCCACCGGGGCCGCCGCCGATCCGGCCGGCCCCGCCCCCAGCCCCCACCCCCCGTCCCCCGCGGCGACCGGCCCCACCGGCGCCGACCGGGCGGCCCCGCCCCGCCCCGACGCCGCGCACACCGGCGACGGCCCCGCGGACGCGTCCGGCCGCCGCACCACCCAGACCCCCTGAGGAGCCGCGCCGTGAGCAGCACGCCCAGCCCCACCAGCACCACGCCCAGCCCGTCCGACACCGACGGCATCGCCTGGGTGCTGACCCCGCTCCTGGAACTGCCGGGCGTCGTCCACGCGGTGGTCGCCACCGGCGACGGCCTGGTCGAGGCCGCCTCGGACGGCCTCGCCCGCGCCTCCGCCGAGCGGGTCGCCGCGATGACCGCCACCGTGCACGCCGCCGCCCGGGCGTTCACCACCGCCTTCACCGACGCCGAGCAGCCCCGGCTCGCGCAGACCGTCGTCGAGTCCGAGCTGGGCTTCGCCGTCGTCGTCCCGGCCGGCGAGAACACCTCGCTCGCCGTCTTCACCACGCCCGACGCCCAACTGGGCAACGTCGCCTACCAGATGCAGGTCCAGGTCGCCGCCCTGGGCCGGGCACTGGCGAGCCCGGCCAGGCGGCAGGACGCCCCCGCGCGGTCATGACCCCCACCCCCCGCAGGCGGATGGTCCCCGCCTACCTGGCGACCGGCGGCCGGACCCGACCGGGCGGCGACGGCTTCGAACGGCTCACCGTGCTGTTCGCGGCCGGCGCCGAACGGCCGTCGGCGCTCGCGGAACTGGAGGCGGAGCACCGGCGGCTCTGGGAACTCTTACGGCCCGGCGCGCTCACCGTGGTGGAGGCCGCCGCGCACCTGCGGCTGCCGGTCAGCGCCACCGTGTTCCTCGCGGCCGATCTGGTCGAGGCGGGCTGCCTGCACGCCCGCGCGCCGATCCCCCGCGCCCAGCAGACCGACCGCTCCCTCGTCGAGAGGCTCCTCGTTGGACTCCGCACTCTCCGGTAATCCGCCCGGCCCGGGGCGGCCGGACCGGGTGGGCTACCTGCCCGACCCCGAACAGACCCTGATGAAGCTGGTGGTCGCCGGCCCGTTCGGCGTCGGCAAGACCACCTTCATCCGCACCCTCTCGGAGATCCCGACCCTGCACACCGAGGAGGCGATGACCGAGACCGGCGCCCCCGTCGACGACGTGGCGGGCCTCCCGGGCAAGACCACCACCACGGTCGCGGTCGACTTCGGCCGGCTCACCCTGCCCGGCGAGCTGGTGCTCTACATGTTCGGCACCCCGGGCCAGCGGCGGTTCTTCCCGCTCTGGCAGGACATCGCGCGCGGGGCCATCGGCGCCCTCGTCCTGGCCGACACCCGCCGGCTCGCCGACTCCTTCGAGATCATGGACATGGTCGAGGAGCAGGGACTGCCCTACGCGGTCGCCGTCAACCGCTTCCCCGACTCACCGGTCCACCCGGCCGCGGTCCTGCGCAGCCACCTCGACCTGCACGCGAGCACCCCGCTGGTGCTCTGCGACGCCCGGGAGCGCGGCTCCAGCCTGGACGCGCTGATCGCCCTCACCGAGCACGTCCTGCACGGCCTCCCCGCCGCCGACCCGGAGCAGCCATGACCCCCGCGCACCCCCCGGCCGCGCTCCACGGCCCGGCCTTCGCCGCCGACCCGCGGGCCGTCTACGAGCGGCTGCGCCGCCAGGGGCCGGTCGCCGAGGTGGAGATCGCGCCCGGCGTCACGGCCCTGCTGGTCACCGACTACCAGGCCGCCCTCGACCTGCTGCGCGACACCGACACCTTCTCCAAGGACTCCCGCGCCTGGCAGCGGACCGTCCCGCCGGACTCCCCGCTGCTGCCGGTGCTCGGCTACCGGCCGACCGCGCTGTTCAGCGACGGCGCGACGCACGCCCGCTACCGGCAGGTGATCACCGACGGTCTGGCCCTGCTGGAACCCCACCAGCTGCAGCGCCGGGTCGCCGAGGTCTCCCACCGGCTGATCGACGCCTTCGGGGAGAGCGGCTCCGCCGACCTCATCGTCGACTACGCCCGCCGGCTGCCCGTCCACGTCCTCACCACCGGCTTCGGCGTGCCCGAGGAGCACCGCGAGCGGCTGGTGGCCGGCATCGTCGGCTCGATCGAGTCCACCCGGCACGCGGTGGCCGCGTACACCGACCTCGTCGAGGTGGTCACCGGGATGGTCGCCGAGCGCCGCGAACGCCCCCGGCACGACCTGACCTCCTGGTTCCTCACCCACCCGGCGGGCCTGGACAACGACGAGGTGGTCCGGCAGATCACCCTCACCATGATCGCCGGGAACGAACCGACCACCAACCTCATCGGCAACGCCCTGCTGCGCCTGCTCACCGACGCCCGCTACGCCGGCTCGCTGTTCGGCGGCGCGATGACGGCGCACCAGGCGATCGACGAGGTGCTCTGGCACGAGCCGCCGCTGGCCAACCTCTCCGCCCACTACCCGCGCGTCGACGTCACCTTCCACGGCCGCGCGATCCCGGCCGGCTCGCTCGTCCTGGTCTCCTACGCGGCCGCCAACTCCCAGGCCGCCCCGCCCGCCGACACCGCGGACACCGCCGGGCTGCGCAGCGGCGAGTCCGCCCACCTGGCCTGGGCGGCCGGCCCGCACGCCTGCCCCGCCCGCGACCCCGCCCTGCTGATCGCGATCACCGCGATCGAACAGCTGACCAGCCGGATCGGCGACCTCGAACTCGCCGAACCCGCCGACACCCTGCACTGGCGCCCCGGCCCCTTCCACCGCGCCCTGGTCCGCCTCCCGGTCCGCTTCACCCCGGTCGCCGGATGACACGAGGCCCGGACACCTCTCGGTGCCCGGGCCTTCAGGTTCGGCTCCTCGTCACTCCGCGGGCTTCAGCGTGAGCGAGACCGAGTTGATGCAATACCGCTGGTCGGTGGGCGTGCCGTAGCCCTCGCCCTCGAAGACGTGGCCGAGGTGGCCGCCGCAGCGGGCGCAGCGGACCTCCACCCGGCGCATCCCGAGCGAGGTGTCCTCGATGTACTGGACGCGGTCACCGGCGAGCGGCGCGTAGTAGGACGGCCAGCCGCAGTGGCTGTCGAACTTGGTCTCCGAGCTGAACAGCTCGGCGCCGCAGGCGCGGCAGCCGTAGACGCCGACCGTCTTGGTGTCGGTGTACTCGCCGGTGAAGGGGCGCTCGGTGCCGGCCTCCCGCAGGACGTGGTACTCCTCGGGGGTGAGCTGGGCGCGCCACTCGGCGTCGGTCTTCTCGATCTCGTAGCTCATGACGGCTCCACGTCGGGGGGATCAGACGTTGGTGGCAACGTTCGCGAGGTGCTCCAGGATTTCCTCGCCGAGGTTCGTCACGTCGCCCGCGCCCATGGTGAGCAGCAGGTCGCCCGGGCGGGCCAGGCCGGCCAGGACCGCGGGGGCGGCGGCGAAGTCGTGCTCGGCGGTCACCTCGGCGCCGGCCCGGCGGGCGGCGTCGATGATCAGCTCGCTGGTGACGCCGGGGATCGGGTCCTCGCGGGCCGGGTAGATGTCGAGCACCACGGAGGCGTCGGCCAGCGCCAGGGCGGCGCCCATCTCCTCGGCGAGCTGCTGGGTGCGGCTGAACAGGTGCGGCTGGAAGACCACCAGCACCCGGCCGGTGGTGGCCTCGCGGATCGCCTCCAGGTCGGCGGTCATCTCGGTGGGGTGGTGGGCGTAGGAGTCGATCACCTGGACGCCGCCCGCCTCGCCCTTGAGCTGCAGCCGGCGGCGCACCCCGGTGTAGGCGCCGAGCGCCTTGGCCAGGTCGGCGGCCGGCACGCCCAGGGCGACACCGGCGGCCAGCGCGGCGACCGCGTTGTGGGCGTAGTGCCGCCCGGGCACCGAGACGGTGAAGCCCAGCTCGGCGCCGTCCAGCAGCACGGTGACCTCGCTGGTCATGCCGCGCGGGACGACCGACAGCACGCGCACGTCGGCGTCCTCGGCGGCGCCGACGGTGACCACGTTCAGGCCCTCGCGGCCGGCCACCCGGGAGGTCAGCTCGCGGGCGCCGTCGTGGTCGGCGGAGACGACCAGGGTGCCGCCGGGCACGATCCGGCCGACGAAGGTCTCGAAGGACTCGTGGATCTCGTCGATCGAGGCGTAGTTGGCGTGGTGGTCCAGTTCCACGTTGAGCACGATCGCCACCTCGGGCGCGTACTTGTGGAAGCTGCGGTCGCTCTCGTCGGCCTCGGCGACGAAGATCTCGCCGGTGCCGTGCTGGGCGTTGGAGCCGGGGGCGTCGAGGTCGCCGCCGATCGCGTAGGACGGGTCCAGGCCCAGCTCGCCGAGGGCGACGGCGAGCATGCTGGTGGTGGTGGTCTTGCCGTGGGTGCCGGCCACGGCCAGCGCCCGGCGCCCGCCCATCAGCGCGGCCAGCGCGTCGGAGCGGTGCACGACCGGGATGCCGCGCTCGCGGGCGGCGGCCAGCTCCGGGTTGTCGGCGCGGATGGCGCTGGAGACGACGATGCTGCTCGCGCCGTCCGGCACGTGCTCGGCGGCGTGTCCGATGTGCACGCCGGCGCCGAGGGCGCGCAGCGCGCGGACGGTCTCGGACTCCTTGGCGTCGCTGCCGGAGACGCTGGCCCCGCGCGCCGCGAGGATCTTCGCCAGACCGGACATCCCGGCGCCGCCGATGCCGATGAAGTGCGGGGCGTGCAGGTCGTGCGCGGCGTCGTTCAAGGCGGGGCTCCGTACGGGCGGGGATCAGGGGAGGGGCGGACGACGTGCGAATCGTCCTCGCGGCCGGACCGCAAGGACGATTCTGCACCACGTCGGGGTTTCGTCAGGAGTCGCTGGCGAACAGCCGCAGCACCGGGACGCCCACCTTGTGGCGGGCCTGAGAGGCCCAGTCGCGGTGGAAGAACTCCTCCACGAAGTGCGGGGAGGTGAGCACCACCACCTCGTCGGCCTGGTGCTCCTCGACCACGGCGCGCAGCCGGTCCAGCGGCTTCTCCTCGACCAGCTCGCCGACCGCCTCGGCACCGGCCCGGCGCAGGTGGCGCAGGCTGTGCTCCAGCGACTCGGTGGCGACCGTCGGTCCGCTCTCGGACTCGTCGTGCTCGCGCACCACCTTGTCCAGGTGGCCGAGGGCGACGTCGTCCAGCGCCCTCAGCAGCTCGTCCTGCTTGCCGCGCGGCTGCATCAGGACGACGAAGGACACCTTCTCCTCGCTGTGGAGCGTGGTGACCAGCTCCACGTCCGCGTCGGAGAGCGCCTTTTCGATCATCAGTACCGTCTTGAACACGTGAGTCCCTTCCAGTCGCCGGCCCCCGGGCTCCGGCTTCGCATCCCATACTGCCCGGCGGAAGCTTTCCGCACGCCGCCCACCCGGCACACGGGCCACGCGGAGGAAGCCCCAAGTGGGAGCGGGATCACGGTCCTGAGGTCAGGGGCTGGGCGGACGCAGGTAGCGGGTGAAGAGGAATCCTTTCTGCTCGATCAATGAGACCAGTCGCATCCGCTGCACGTCAGGCATTTGCGCATCGTGCAGGATGCGCGGCGCGTCGCCGCCGGTGAGCAGCGGAGCGAGCGACAGGCACAGCTCGTCCAGCAGGTCCTCGGCGGCCAGCTGTCCGAGCAGCCGCGGGCCTCCCTCGGTGAGCATCCGCGTCCAGCCGCGGTCGGCCAGCGCCGCGACCGCCGCCCGCAGGTCCACCGCGCCCCGGCCGACCGCGATCACGTCGGCCACCTCGGTCACCGCCGCCAGGCTGCGCACCGGCGCGTCCTCGGTGGTGATCACCACGGTGCGCACCAGCGGCTCGGTGAACAGCGGCGCCGCGAGGTCCAGCCCGAGCGAGCGGCTGACGACCGCGATCGCGGGCGCCGGCGCCTGCCCGGCCGCCCGGCGCGCCTCGGCGAAGTCGGCCCGCGCCCGAGCCGGCCGGTACCCCTCCGCCCGCACCGTCTCGGCGCCCACCAGCACCACGTCCGACAGCGCCCGCAGCACACCGAAGATCCGCTTGTCGGCGTCGCCGGAGAGCCCCTCGGAGAGCCCGTCCAGGCGGGCCCCGCCGTCCAGCCCCGCCACCATGTTGGCGCGCAGCCAGGGGTGCCCCCGGTTCACCTGCCCGGGGTACGCGTAGACGGCGGCCAGCGCCTCCAGCGAGCCGGGATCGTCGAAGGTCTCCGCCACGGGACTGATCAGCTGTCGCATGCCCCCAGTCTCGCAGCCGCTCGCCCGCGAGCCCGCGGGGCGCTCGAACCCGGCGCCCTCCGGCTCGGGGCGGGTGCTCCACCGGCCACCGTCCCGGGGCCCTACCGACCAGGCGTACCCTTTATCACCGTGCCCGCAGCAGCCTCCCACCCCGACGCGACCGAGCGGATAGTCCCCGGTTCGCCGATCGTCCTCACCTCCCGGCGCCCCGTGGTGCCCGCCGAGCGCCTGGTCGCCGAGATGGTGCCGCCGCCGCGCTTCTCCGGCGTGAGCTTCGGGACGTACATCCCGGACCCGGCCCAGCCCAGCCAGTACGAGGCCGTGCAGGTCCTGGAGCAGTTCGCCGGCACGCTCAACAGCGGAAACGGTTCCGCGCCCAAGCGCAGCTGGTTCCGCCGCGGCGCCCCGGCCCCGGCCGGTCCGGCCGGCGTCTACCTGGACGGCGGCTACGGCGTCGGCAAGACCCACCTGCTCGCCTCGCTCTGGCACGCCGCCCCCGGCCCCAAGGCCTTCGGCACCTTCGTCGAGCTGACGAACCTGGTCGGCGCGCTCGGCTTCCAGCAGGCCGTGCAGACCCTGTCCGGGCACAAGCTGCTGTGCATCGACGAGTTCGAGCTCGACGACCCGGGCGACACCGTCCTGGTCTCCACCCTGCTCGGCCGCCTGGTGGAGAACGGCGTGAAGCTCTGCGCCACCTCCAACACCCTGCCCGAGAAGCTCGGCGAGGGCCGCTTCGCCGCCGCCGACTTCCTGCGCGAGATCCAGGGCCTGTCCGCGCACTTCCGCCCGATGCGGATCGACGGCCAGGACTACCGCCACCGCGGCCTGCCGGACGCCCCGCCGCCCTACCCGGCCGCCGAGGTCGACGCCGTCGCCGCCCGCACCCCGGGCGCCTCCCTGGACGACTTCGACGCCCTGCTCGCCCACCTCTCCGCCGTCCACCCCAGCCGCTACGGCGCCCTGCTGGACGACGTCACCGCCGTCTGCCTGCGCGGCGTGCACCAGGTCGACGACCAGTCCACCGCCCTGCGCCTGGTCGTCCTCGCCGACCGCATGTACGACCGCGAACTCCCCATCACCGCCTCCGGCCTCCCCTTCGACCAGGTCTTCCCCGAGGAGATGCTCCGCGGCGGCTACCGCAAGAAGTACCTCCGCGCCATCTCCCGCCTCGTCGCCCTCGCCCGCGACAGCGCCGGGAACTGACGGGCGTGACCCGAGCCCCGGTCGGGCGTTGCTCTCTGCGGAGGGGAGAGCCGGAGAGGGGAGAACATGACCGGGGACCAGGCCGCCTGGACGATCGAGATCGAGCCCGAGGTGCGCGCGTGGCTGCGCACCTGCTCGACCACCGAGTACCGGGCGGCCGAACGTGCGGCCGACCGGCTGGCCGAGGACGGTGAGCTGCTGCAGTTCCCGCTGGCCAGCCACCTCGGCGGCCCGCTGCGGGAACTGCGGGTCGGGCCGATGCGCATCACGTACTGGCTCGCCCCCGGCCGGCGGGCTGTGCTGCAGTCGGGCGGGCGCACCGGGCCCAGAAGGTGTGCGAGGCCGAGCACGGCCCCGCCGGCGACCACCAGGTCTACGACAGGGACGAGGAGGAGCGATGAGCAGCGGTTACCACACCCGCTGGGTCGTGCCGCCGGAGCACCGGGAGACCGAGGAGTACCGGGCGGCCGGCCGGCGGATGGCGCTGGCCGAGGCCGTGTACGCCCGTCGCGCGGCCCTCGGCTGGACCCCTGCCGAGCTCGCGGGGCGGGCGGGCCTGGACGAGGAGACCGTCGAGAGCATCGAGGAGAGCGGGGTCGATCCCACCCTGCCGCTGATCGAGCGGCTGGCCGCCGCCTTCGACTCGGCGGTCCGCATCGACCCCGCGGGAGAGCCCACCATCAGGTTCGAGGCCCACGCGGCCTGAGCGGACGGTCCTCGGTTCGGTCCTCGGTTGTCGGTGGTGGGTCGTACGGTGGAGGCGTGCGACCCATCACGAGTATTGAGCGGTCAGTGGCGCCCTTCGAGGTCGTCAGTCCCTACCAGCCCAACGGCGACCAGCCGGCGGCGATCGCGGAGCTGGAGCGGCGGATCCGGGGCGGGGAGAAGGACGTCGTCCTGCTCGGTGCCACCGGTACCGGCAAGTCGGCCACCACGGCCTGGATGATCGAGAAGCTGCAGCGGCCCACCCTGGTGATGGCGCCGAACAAGACGCTGGCCGCGCAGCTGGCGAACGAGTTCCGCGAGCTGCTGCCGAACAACGCGGTCGAGTACTTCGTCTCGTACTACGACTACTACCAGCCCGAGGCGTACGTCCCGCAGACGGACACCTACATCGAGAAGGACTCCTCGATCAACGAGGAGGTCGAGCGGCTGCGCCACTCGGCGACCAACTCGCTGCTCACCCGCCGGGACGTGATCGTGGTCGCGTCCGTCTCCTGCATCTACGGCCTCGGCACGCCGCAGGAGTACGTGGACCGGATGGTGCGGCTGAAGGTCGGCGAGGAGATCGACCGGGACGTCCTGCTGCGGCGCTTCGTCGACATCCAGTACACCCGCAACGACCTCGCCTTCACCCGCGGCACCTTCCGGGTGCGCGGCGACACCATCGAGATCTTCCCGGTCTACGAGGAGCTGGCCGTCCGGATCGAGATGTTCGGCGACGAGATCGAGGCGCTGTACACGCTGCACCCGCTCACCGGCGAGATCATCAGCCAGGACGACTCGGTGTACGTCTTCCCGGCCTCGCACTACGTCGCGGGCCCGGAGCGGATGGAGCGCGCGGTCAACGGCATCGAGAAGGAGCTGGAGGAGACCCTCGCCCGGATGGAGAAGCAGGGCAAGCTGCTGGAGGCCCAGCGGCTGCGCATGCGCACCACCTACGACATCGAGATGCTCCGCCAGATCGGCACCTGCTCCGGCGTGGAGAACTACTCGATGCACTTCGACGGCCGCGAGCCCGGCTCCCCGCCGAACACCCTGCTCGACTACTTCCCGGAGGACTTCCTCCTGGTGATCGACGAGTCGCACGTCACCGTCCCGCAGATCGGCGCGATGTACGAGGGCGACGCCTCGCGCAAGCGCACCCTGGTGGAGCACGGCTTCCGGCTGCCGTCCGCGATGGACAACCGCCCGCTGAAGTGGGAGGAGTTCCTGGAGCGGATCGGCCAGACCGTCTACCTGTCGGCGACCCCGGGCCAGTACGAGCTGTCGCGCGGCGACGGCCAGGTCGAGCAGATCATCCGACCGACCGGCCTGATCGACCCCGAGGTGATCGTCAAGCCGACCGAGGGCCAGATCGACGACCTGGTGCACGAGGTCCGCCGGCGGGTGGAGAAGGACGAGCGCGTCCTGGTCACCACGCTCACCAAGAAGATGGCCGAGGACCTCACCGACTACATGCTCGGCCTGGACATCCGGGTGCGCTACCTGCACAGCGACATCGACACGCTGCGCCGCGTCGAGCTGCTGCGCGAGCTGCGGGCCGGCGAGTACGACGTGCTGGTCGGCATCAACCTGCTGCGCGAGGGCCTGGACCTCCCGGAGGTCTCCCTGGTGGCGATCCTGGACGCGGACAAGGAGGGCTTCCTGCGCTCCGGCACCTCGCTGATCCAGACCATCGGCCGCGCGGCCCGCAACGTCTCCGGCCAGGTCCACATGTACGCGGACCGGATCACCCCGGCGATGGAGAAGGCCATCGAGGAGACCAACCGGCGCCGGGCCGTGCAGCAGGCGTACAACAAGAAGCACGGGATCGACCCGCAGCCGCTGCGCAAGAAGATCGGCGACATCCTGGACACCCTCGCCCGCGAGGACGTGGACACCGGCGAGCTGCTCTCCACGGGGTACCGCGGCTCGGGCGCGGCGAAGGGCGGCAAGGCCCCGGTGCCGGCGCTGGGCGCCGAGCGCAAGCCGGCGAAGTCGCTGCCGGCGGCGGAGCTGGCCGAGCTGATCCAGTCGATGACCGAGCGGATGCACGCCGCCGCCGTCGACCTCCAGTTCGAGGTGGCGGCCCGGCTGCGCGACGAGGTCAAGGAGCTGAAGAAGGAGCTGCGGCAGATGCGCGAGGCCGGTATCGCCTAGCCGGTCGGGAGGCTCCCGCGGAAGGCGCCCGCCGGGCGTGGCCGGTTCCGTTCCCGGTCGGGCCCGGCGGTGTCTCAGCACCGCCGCGAAGGGGTACACGGCGGGCAGGGCAATTTGCCGCAGGGCCAGGCCCGAGGACCAGGCCTTAGGCTGGCCTGCGGTGCCGCCCCGGGACGGGCGGGCCTGAAGAGGGGGCCTCAGCCGGGGGACGGCAACGGGGTGTTCCACCGTGGAGCCGGCGCGGGGTTGCCGCGCGGGCGGGCAGAGAGGACATACGCCGTGTCGGTGAACCTTGCCAAGGGCCAGCGGGTCAGTCTGCAGAAGGGGCCGGGGGAGACGCTCACCGTGGTCCGGATGGGCCTGGGCTGGAAGGCGGCGCCCCGGCGCGGCCTGTTCGGCAGCCGGACCCGGCAGATCGACCTGGACGCCTCGGCGCTGCTGTACGAGGAGCGCACCCCGTCCGACGTGGTGTTCTTCCAGCACCTGGAGAGCGCTGACGGCTCCGTGCGGCACACCGGGGACAACCTGGTCGGCGGCTCCGGGGCGGGGGAGGACGACGAGTCGATCCTGGTGGACCTGGCGCACGTGCCGCCGCAGATCACCCAGGTGGTGTTCACGGTCAGCTCGTACACCGGGCAGACCTTCGCCGAGGTGCAGAACGCCCACTGCCGGCTGGTGGACGAGTCCACCGGGCTGGAGCTGGCCCGCTACGAGCTGACCGGCGGCGGCCCGCACACCGGCCAGATCATGGCGAAGGTGTTCCGCGACGGCAACGGCGGCTGGGAGATGCAGGCGATCGGCGCCCCGGCCAAGGGGCGGACCTTCCAGGACCTGCTGCCGGCCATCGAGCCGCACCTCTGACGTAGCACCGCTGACGCCCGCCGGCTGACGCCCCCATCTGACGGGTCTTTACCTTCTTTACCTTTCCTTGGTGGTGCTGTTACCCTTCTTGGCAGCGGAGGGGAGTATTCCCACGCAGCCGTCCCCGTCATCACGGGCACCCGTCGCGGTGCCCCGGGGCGCTGGTCCGCGGGCGCGCCCTCGCGTGCCCGACGGGCGGAAGAGACCTCCGGCAGTGACGATGACTGTCTCGCCTACCTGCCGGAGGAGCAGTAGTGGACGTTTCCGTAAGCCTTTGGGTCGGCACCATCGTGGTGCTGTTGGCCCTGGTCGTGGCCGATTTCTTCATCGGCGGACGCAAGCCGCACGAGGTGTCGATCAAGGAAGCCGGTATCTGGACCACGGTCTGGGTCGTGCTGGCGGCGCTCTTCGGCGGGTTCCTCTGGTGGCACTCCGGCGCGACGCCGGCCGGTGAGTTCTTCGCCGGTTACATCACCGAGAAGTCGCTCAGCGTCGACAACCTCTTCGTGTTCATCCTGATCATGGGCAAGTTCGCGGTGCCGCGGATCTACCAGCAGCGCGTCCTGATGTTCGGTGTGATCATCGCCCTGGTGCTGCGCGCGGTCTTCATCGCCGGCGGCGCCGCGCTGGTCGCCCAGTTCTCCTGGGTGTTCTTCATCTTCGGCGGCTTCCTGATCTGGACGGCGTGGAAGCTGATCAAGGAGGCCCGGGCCGACGAGGAGGACGAGGAGTTCGAGGAGAACCGCCTCCTCAAGTCGATCGAGAAGCGCTTCCCGTCGACCGACAAGTACCACGGCACCAAGCTCTTCATCCGGGAGAACGGCCGCCGGCTGATGACCCCGATGCTGATCGTCATGCTGGCGATCGGCACCACCGACGTCCTGTTCGCGCTGGACTCGATCCCGGCGATCTTCGGCCTGACCCAGGACCCGTACATCGTCTTCACCGCCAACGCCTTCGCCCTGATGGGCCTGCGCCAGCTGTACTTCCTGATCGGCGGCCTGCTGAAGAAGCTGGTCCACCTCTCGTACGGCCTGTCGGTGATCCTCGGTTTCATCGGCGTGAAGCTGGTGCTGCACGCGCTGCACGAGCAGGGCGTGCACGTGCCGGAGATCGGCATCCCGTTCTCGCTGGGCTTCATCGTGGTCGTGCTCGCCATCACCACGGTGACCAGCCTGATGGCCTCCAAGCGGGCCGCCCTGGCCGAGCAGTCCGAGCCGGAGAAGCTGGACGCCTGACGCACCACCCCCCAGGACCGGGCGGGCCCGCGACCGAGCAGTGGTCGCGGGCCCGCCCGTCGCTCGTCCGGGTCGGCTACCAGCCGCGCTCGCGCCACTCGGGGAGGTGGGGGCGCTCGGCGCCGAGGGTGGTGTCGTTGCCGTGGCCGGGGTAGACCCAGGCCTCGTCCGGCAGGACGTCGAAGATCTTCTCGTTGACGTCCCGGAACAGGCTCGCGAACGCGTCCCGGTCCCCCCAGGTGTTGCCCACCCCGCCGGGGAAGAGGCAGTCGCCGGTGAACACGTGCGGGTGGCCCTGCGGGTCGTCGTAGACCAGCACGATCGCCCCGGGCGTGTGGCCGACCAGGTGCCGCACGGTCAGCGCGCAGCGGCCCACCGTGAGGGTGTCGCCGTCCGCCAGCGGCAGCACGGTGGGCACCTCGATGCCCTCCGCGTCGTGCTCGCCGGCCGCGGTCCGCGCCCCGGTGGCGGCGACCACCTCGGCCAGCGCGCCCCAGTGGTCGTGGTGCCGGTGGGTGGTCACCACGGTGGCGAGGTTCTCGCCGACCGATTCCAGCAGCACCGGCGCCTCCGCCGCCGCGTCGATCAGCAGCTGCTCGTCGGTGTCGCGGCAGCGCAGCAGGTAGGCGTTGTTCTCGTACGGGCCGACCGCCACCTTGGTGATGATCAGGTGCGCCAGCTCGCGCACGTCCGGTGGCCCGCCGACCTTGACCGCTCCGTGGTACGTCATCCGTCCGCTCCTTGTCGGGCTACAGGTTCCTGGTCATCCTCGCGCCTGGCGGGCCGGTCAGCCCAGAGGGGGGAGGGTGGGCAGAGGGGTGTCGGGGGTGCGGCGCAGGCCGTCGCCGTCGGCGCGGCCGGAGAGCCAGGCGAGCAGCGCGCGGACCGGGCCCTCGACGGTGAGGGCGGGGGTGCCGGTGCCGATCACGGCGCGCTCGGCGGTGTCGTCGCTGAAGAGTTCGACGGCGGGCAGGTCGGCGCCCGCGAGCTTGCCGGCGAGGCGGCGGAACTCGGCGGAGGCGAACTCGGCCGGCCAGTGCGCGGGGGTGTAGCCGGCGTCCAGGTCGACGTGGTGGTACTCGACCTCCATCAGCCGCCTCCAGGGGATGTCGGCGGCCGGGAAGAGGTAGCCGCTGCGGTGCCGGACCTCGGCGGCCCAGGCCTCGGCGGGCAGCAGGGCGGCGGCCGAGGCGAAGCGCTCGCCGGTGGCGCGCAGGTCGGCGAGCTGGACGTCCGCCGGGCGGGGCGCGCCCTCCTCGATGCCCAGGTCGCGGGCCTCCTCGCTGGTGTACTGCGGGATGTCGGTGCCGGTGCGGGCGCCGTCCAGCAGGTTGACCAGGGAGTCGGCGTTGCGGGCGAGGTGGGCCAGGACGTGGCCGCGGGTCCAGCCGGGCAGCGCGGAGGGCTCGGCGACGGCGTCGGGCTTGAGCTCGGCGACGGTGTGCAGCAGGTGCCGGGTGCCCTCCTCGACCAGCGCGAGGTAGCGCGAGGCGGTGGCGGCGGCGGACTGCGGGTCGGTCATCGGATCGGCCTTCCAGGGGTGCGGCGCGTTGCCCGGGCGGGGCTCGGCTCGTTGAAGGGGTGACACCGGGACGACGCTACCGCCGTTTCCCGCTGCTGAGCAGGGGCTTTGCGGACCGCTCGTCAAGGCTCCGCAAGCCGTCCTCACTCGTTCGGGTGGACCCGGCTGGACATGGTCGTTAATCGAACGCGTGAGCTAGTAGGCTGGCTGCCGCATCCTGGAAGAAGTACACCTTGCGTTTCCCAGCCCTCTCGCCCCGGAGAAAGGCGCCAGAAGCAGTGGCCGACCGCCTCATCGTCCGCGGTGCTCGCGAGCACAACCTCAAGAACGTCTCGCTCGACCTGCCCCGCGACTCCCTCATCGTCTTCACGGGCCTCTCCGGCTCCGGAAAGTCCTCGCTCGCCTTCGACACCATCTTCGCCGAGGGCCAGCGCCGCTACGTCGAGTCGCTGTCGTCCTACGCCCGCCAGTTCCTGGGCCAGATGGACAAGCCCGACGTGGACTTCATCGAGGGCCTCTCCCCGGCCGTTTCGATCGACCAGAAGTCCACCAACCGCAACCCGCGCTCGACCGTCGGCACCATCACCGAGGTCTACGACTACCTCCGCCTGCTGTTCGCCCGGATCGGCAAGCCGCACTGCCCGCACTGCGGGCGCCCGATCGCCAAGCAGTCCCCGCAGGCCATCGTCGACAAGGTGCTCGAACTCGCCGAGGGCACCCGTTTCCAGGTGCTCAGCCCGGTGGTGCGCGAACGCAAGGGCGAGTTCGTCGACCTCTTCGCCGACCTCCAGTCCAAGGGCTACGCCCGCGCCCGGGTGGACGGCGAGACGATCCAGCTCGCCGAGCCGCCCAAGCTGAAGAAGCAGGAGAAGCACACCGTCGAGGTGGTGATCGACCGCCTCACCGTCAAGGACAGCGCCAAGCGCCGGCTGACCGACTCGGTGGAGACCGCCCTGCGGCTGAGCGGCGGCATGGTCGTGCTCGACTTCGTCGACCTCCCCGAGGACGACCCCGAGCGCGAGCGGATGTACTCCGAGCACCTCTACTGCCCGTACGACGACGTGTCGTTCGAGGAGCTGGAGCCGCGCTCGTTCTCCTTCAACTCGCCGTTCGGCGCCTGCCCGGACTGCTCCGGCCTCGGCAACCGGATGGAGGTGGACCCGGAGCTGGTGGTGCCCGACGAGGAGCGCTCGCTGGACGAGGGCGCCATCCACCCGTGGTCCGGCGGCCACACCAAGGAGTACTTCCAGCGGCTGATCGACGCCCTGGCCGGCGAGCTGGGCTTCCGCACCGACATCCCCTGGGCCGGGCTGCCGGCCCGCGCCAGGAAGGCCCTGCTGTACGGCCACAAGCACCAGGTGCAGGTCCGCTACCGCAACCGCTACGGGCGCGACCGCTCCTACAGCACCGGCTTCGAGGGCGCGGTGCCGTTCATCCAGCGCCGCCACCAGGAGGCCGAGAGCGACTCCAGCCGCGAGCGCTTCGAGGGCTACATGCGCGAGGTGCCCTGCCCGACCTGCCAGGGCACCCGGCTCAAGCCGGTGGTGCTCGCGGTCACCGTCGAGGGCCGGTCGATCGCCGAGGTCTCCTCGATGTCGATCAGCGACTGCTCGGACTTCCTCGGCGCGATGAAGCTCAACGCCCGGGACAAGCAGATCGCCGAGCGCGTCCTCAAGGAGGTCAACGAGCGGCTGCGCTTCCTGGTCGACGTCGGCCTGGACTACCTCTCGCTCGACCGCGCGGCCGGCACCCTGTCCGGCGGCGAGGCCCAGCGCATCCGGCTCGCCACCCAGATCGGCTCCGGCCTGGTCGGCGTGCTCTACGTGCTGGACGAGCCGTCCATCGGCCTGCACCAGCGCGACAACCACCGGCTGATCGAGACCCTCGTCCGGCTGCGCGACATCGGCAACACGCTGATCGTCGTCGAGCACGACGAGGACACCATCAAGATGGCCGACTGGGTGGTCGACATCGGCCCCGGCGCCGGCGAGCACGGCGGCAAGGTGGTGCACTCCGGCTCGCTGAAGCAGCTGCTCGGCAACAAGGAGTCGCTGACCGGCCAGTACCTCTCCGGCAAGCGCTCCATCCCGATCCCGGACGCCCGCCGGGAGCGGGACCGCAAGCGCCAGCTCACCGTGCACGGCGCCCGCGAGCACAACCTCAAGGACGTCACGGTCGGCTTCCCGCTCGGCACCTTCACCGCGATCACCGGTGTCTCCGGCTCGGGCAAGTCCACCCTGGTCAACGACATCCTCTACACCCACCTCGCCCGGGAGCTGAACGGCGCCCGCACGGTGCCCGGCCGGCACACCCGGATCACCGGCACCGACCTGGTGGACAAGGTGGTGCACGTCGACCAGTCGCCGATCGGCCGCACCCCGCGCTCCAACCCGGCCACCTACACCGGCGTGTTCGACCACGTCCGGCGGCTCTTCGCGGAGACCCAGGAGGCCAAGGTCCGCGGCTACCTGCCCGGCCGGTTCTCGTTCAACGTCAAGGGCGGCCGCTGCGAGAACTGCTCGGGCGACGGCACCATCAAGATCGAGATGAACTTCCTGCCGGACGTCTACGTGCCGTGCGAGGTCTGCCACGGCGCCCGGTACAACCGGGAGACGCTGGAGGTCCACTACAAGGGCAGGTCCATCGCCGAGGTGCTGGACATGCCGATCGAGGAGGCGCTCGGCTTCTTCGAGGCCGTCCCGGCGATCGCCCGCCACCTGCGGACGCTCAACGACGTCGGCCTCGGCTACGTCCGGCTCGGCCAGTCGGCGCCGACCCTCTCCGGCGGCGAGGCCCAGCGCGTCAAGCTCGCCTCCGAGCTGCAGAAGCGCTCCACCGGCCGGACCGTCTACGTGCTGGACGAGCCCACCACCGGTCTGCACTTCGAGGACATCAGCAAGCTGATCAAGGTGCTCAGCGGCCTGGTGGACAAGGGCAACACGGTGATCGTCATCGAGCACAACCTCGACGTCATCAAGACCGCCGACTGGATCGTCGACATGGGCCCCGAGGGCGGCTCCGGCGGCGGCACCGTGGTCGCCGAGGGCACCCCCGAGCAGATCGCCGCCGTCCCGGAGAGCCACACCGGCAAGTTCCTGCGCGACATCCTGCCGGGCGAGTTCGCCGACGCCCCGGTCAAGGCACCGGCCAAGGCCCGCGCCCCGCGCAAGCGGGCGGCCGCCGCGGCCAAGAAGTAGCCCGGACACGACCACGGCCGCCCCCGGACGCTCCGGGGGCGGCCGTTGTGAGGGCGCATAGACTGCCGGGCGGCCCGCAGCCGCGGGCCGCTGTGCGACCAGGAGCTGAACCACATGTCCGAGGCACCCGAAGGCCCCGCCCCCACCCGCCGCACCCTGCTCTGCGGAGCGGCGGCCGTCCTCGCCGCCGGCGGCACCCTCGCCGTCTCCGGCTGCTCCTCGTCCTCCTCCGACTCCGGCTCCGCCGCCAAGACCCCGGTCGACGTCGGCCCGGCCTCCGCCGTCCCGGTCGGCGGCGGCACCGTCTACCGCGAGAAGAAGATCGTCGTCACCCAGCCCACCGAGGGCCAGTACAAGGCGTTCAGCGCCAAGTGCACCCACGCCGGCTGCGTCGTCGACCAGGTCAAGAACCAGAAGATCCAATGCCCCTGCCACGGCAGCCTGTTCGGCATCACCGACGGCGCCGTGCTGGACGGCCCGGCCCCCACCCCGCTGCCCGAGTACACCGTGGCGGTCGAGGGCGGCAACCTCAAGGTGACCCCCCGCTGAAGCAGTTGATCTCCCGCACGCGCCCCCGGCCCGAGTCGGTACGGTGGACCCATGGCTGACCCGTCCACCTACCGCCCGGCGCCGGGTGCGATCCCCACCTCGCCCGGCGTCTACAAGTTCCGCGACGCCCACGGTCGGGTCATCTACGTCGGCAAGGCCAAGAGCCTGCGGCCCCGGCTCTCCTCGTACTTCCAGGACCTCGCCGGGCTGCACCCGCGCACCGCGACCATGGTCACCACCGCCGCCTCGGTGGAGTGGACCGTCGTCTCCACCGAGGTCGAGGCGCTCCAGCTGGAGTACTCCTGGATCAAGGAGTTCGACCCCCGGTTCAACGTCAAGTACCGCGACGACAAGAGCTATCCGGAACTCGCCGTCACCCTCGACGAGGAGTACCCGCGGGTGCAGGTGATGCGCGGCGCGCACAAGAAGGGCGTGCGCTACTTCGGCCCCTACGGCCACGCCTGGGCGATCCGCGAGACCGTCGACCTGATGCTGCGCGTCTTCCCGGTCCGCACCTGCTCCAACGGCGTCTTCAAGCGCGCCCGCCAGGTCGGCCGCCCCTGCCTGCTCGGCTACATCGGCAAGTGCGCCGCCCCCTGCGTCGGCCGGATCTCGCCCGAGGACCACCGCGCCCTCGCCGAGGACTTCTGCGACTTCATGGCCGGCCGTACCGGCAACTACCTGCGCCGGCTGGAGACCGAGATGCAGGAGGCCGCCGCCGACCTGGAGTACGAGAAGGCGGCCCGGCTGCGCGACGACATCGGCGCGCTCAAGCGGGCCATGGAGAAGAACGCCATCGTCCTCGCCGACGCCACCGACGCCGACCTGCTGGCCGTCGCCGAGGACGAACTGGAGGCCGCCGTCCAGATCTTCCACGTCCGCGGCGGGCGGGTGCGCGGCCAGCGCGGCTGGGTCACCGACAAGGTCGAGGACGTGGACACCGCCGGCCTGGTCGAGCACGCCCTCCAGCAGCTCTACGGCGGCGGCAGCGAGTCCGTCCCCCGCGAGGTGCTCGTCCCCGCCCTGCCGGAGCCGGTCGAGCCGGTCCGCGACTGGCTGAGCGGCCTGCGGGGCGCCCAGGTCGACCTGCGCATCCCGCAGCGCGGCGACAAGAAGGACCTCATGGCCACCGTGCAGCGCAACGCCCAGCAGGCGCTCGCGCTGCACAAGACCAAGCGCGCCTCCGACCTCACCACCCGCAGCCGCGCCCTCCAGGAGATCGCCGACGCGCTCGAACTGGACAGCGTGCCGCTGCGCATCGAGTGCTTCGACATCTCCCACCTCCAGGGCGAGGACGTGGTCGCCTCCATGGTCGTCTTCGAGGACGGCCTGGCCCGCAAGAGCGAGTACCGCCGCTTCCAGATCAAGGGCTTCGAGGGCCAGGACGACGTCCGCTCGATGCACGAGGTGATCAGCCGCCGCTTCCGCCGCTACCTCCAGGAGCGCGAGCAGACCGGCGAGTGGGCCGTCCCCGAGACCGGCCCGGACGAGGCCGACGCCGAGGACGGCCCGCGCACCGAGGACGGCCGCCCCAAGCGCTTCGCCTACCCGCCGCAGCTGCTCGTCGTCGACGGCGGGCAGCCCCAGGTCGCCGCCGCCCGGCGGGCCCTGGACGAGCTCGGCATCGACGACGTCGCGCTCTGCGGCCTGGCCAAGCGCCTGGAGGAGGTCTGGCTGCCCGGCGAGGACGACCCGGTCGTGCTCCCGCGCAGCAGCGAGGGCCTCTACCTGCTCCAGCGGGTCCGCGACGAGGCCCACCGCTTCGCGATCACCTACCAGCGCGGCAAGCGTTCCAAGCGACTCACCGCCGGAGAACTGGACTCCGTCCCCGGCCTCGGCGAGACTCGCCGTCAGGCGCTGCTCAAGCACTTCGGCTCGCTGAAGAAGCTCCGGGCGGCCACCGTCGACGAACTCTGCGCCGTCCCCGGCATCGGCCGGCGGACGGCGGAGACCGTTGCGGCGGCGTTGTCGTCCCGTACACCTGCCGCACCCGCCGTGAACACCGCCACGGGCGAGATCATCGAGGACGGCGTCGACGAGCCGGCGCCCGCGGCGCCCGAGACCGCACCCATCCAGGAGACGCCATGACGGCCGACGCCGCCCGTCAGCCGGCGCGCCCCCGCTCCACTCGTCCGAGTGAGCCGGGGAAGCGCGCCCGCGCGACGCGCGTTCTCCACAGCAGAACCACCGAGAGCGGGGAACCGAAGTGACCGTGTCCGATTACGGGGGGACCGCCAGGCCCGAGGCCGGCGGCGAGAACACCCCGGAGCTGGTGATCATCTCCGGCATGTCCGGAGCCGGCCGCTCCACCGCCGCCAAGTGCCTGGAGGACCTGGGCTGGTTCGTGGTGGACAACCTGCCCCCGGCCCTCATCCCGACCATGGTCGACCTCGGCGCCCGCTCCCAGGGCAACGTCGCCCGGATCGGCGCCGTGGTGGACGTCCGCGGCCGGCAGTTCTTCGACGACCTGCTGACCTCGCTGGACGAGCTGGAGAAGCGCGGCGTGCGGCTGCGCGTCGTCTTCCTGGACTCCTCCGACGAGGCACTGGTCCGCCGCTTCGAGAGCGTGCGCCGCCCGCACCCGCTCCAGGCCGACGGCCGGATCGTCGACGGCATCGCCCAGGAGCGCGACCTGCTGCGCGAGCTGCGCGGCGAGGCCGACCTGGTGATCGACACCTCCAACCTCAACGTCCACCAGCTGCGGGCCAAGCTCGACGCCCAGTTCGCCGACCACGACGAGCCCGAGCTGCGCGCCACCGTGATGTCCTTCGGCTTCAAGTACGGCCTGCCGGTCGACGCCGACCTCGTGGTGGACTGCCGATTCCTGCCCAACCCGCACTGGGTGCCCGAGCTGCGGGCCCGCACCGGCACCGACGCGGACGTCGCCGACTACGTCTTCCAGCAGCCCGGAGCCAACGAGTTCCTCAACGGTTACGCCGAGCTGCTGCGCATTGTCACCGAGGGCTATCGGCGCGAGGGGAAGCGTTACATGACCCTTGCCGTAGGCTGCACCGGTGGCAAGCACCGCAGCGTCGCGATGTCCGAGCGCCTGACGAAGCGTCTCATCGCGGACGGAGTGGAAACGGTGCTCGTCCACCGTGACATGGGACGGGAGTAGCCGCCGCGCCCTGCCGGGCCGCCGGCGGAGGCCGGCGGCGGGCTAGAGGAACGCGAGGTAGGTGTGACGGGATACGTGCCCGGGCGGCAGTTCCAGAACAGGACCGCCGACCGGAGTGGGGCCCAGGCCCGGTCCACCGCGGCCGGCCGGCCCCGCTCCGGGGCGGTCCGCACGGGTCCCTCCCGTCCCCACCCGGCGCCCCGGACCAGTCCGGCCGCCCGGACCAACCAGGCGCCGCGGATCACCGCGCTCGGCGGCGGGCAGGGGCTGTCCGCCTCGCTCTCCGCGCTGCGCCGGCTCACCAGCGACCTCACCGCCGTGGTCACCGTCGCCGACGACGGCGGCTCCAGCGGCCGGCTCCGCGAGGAGCTCGGGGTGCTGCCCCCCGGCGACCTGCGCAAGGCGCTCGCCGCGCTCTGCGGGGACGACGACTGGGGCCGCACCTGGTCCGAGGTGATCCAGCAGCGCTTCACCGGGACCGGCGAGCTGGGCGGCCACGCGGTGGGCAACCTGCTGATCGTCGCGCTCTGGGAGAAGCTCGGAGACCCGGTCGCCGCCCTGGACTGGGTCGGCCGGCTGCTCAACGTGCAGGGCCGGGTGCTGCCGATGTCGGCGGTGCCGCTGGACATCGAGGCGGTGGTCCGCGGCCACGACCCGGCCTTCCCGGCCGAGCTGGCCGCCGTCCGCGGCCAGGCCAGCGTCGCGGTCACCCCCGGCACCGTGCAGTCCGTCCGGCTGGTGCCGGACGAGCCGCCCGCCGTGCCGGAGGCGGTCACCGCCGTGCGGGAGGCGGACTGGGTGGTGCTCGGCCCCGGCTCCTGGTTCACCAGCGTGCTGCCGCACCTGCTGGTTCCCGAGCTGGTCAAGGCCCTGGTGGAGACCCGCGCCCGCCGCCTGCTCACCCTGAACCTGGCCCCGCAGCCCGGCGAGACCGAGGGCTTCACCCCGCAGCGTCACCTGGAGGTCATCGCCGACCACGCCCCGGACCTCGCGGTGGATGCGATCCTGGTGGACGAGCGCGCCGTCACCGGCGGCGCCTTCGGCCAGGCCGACCTGGCCGGCCTGGAAAAGGCCGCCGAGCGGATGGGAGCAGCCCTGGTGCTCGGCCGGGTCGCCCGCACCGACGGCACGCCGCGACACGACCCGGAGCTCTTGGCAGCCGCGTACGACCGGATTTTCCGGACACATGGAAGGATCGGGCCATGGCGATGACTCCAGCGGTGAAGGACGAAATCAGCCGGCTCCCGGTCACCCGGGCCTGCTGCCGCAAGGCGGAGGTGTCGGCGATCCTGCGGTTCGCGGGCGGGCTGCACATCGTGAGCGGCCGGATCGTGATCGAGGCGGAGCTCGACACCGGAGCCGCCGCGCGGCGTCTGCGCAAGGACCTGCTGGAGATCTTCGGACACTCCTCGGACCTGGTCGTGATGGCCCCAGGCGGCCTGCGGCGCGGCAGCCGGTACGTGGTGCGGGTGGTCAAGGACGGTGAGCTGCTCGCGCGCCAGACCGGCCTGGTAGACGGCCGGGGCCGCCCGATCCGGGGCCTGCCCCCGGCCGTGGTCTCCGGCGCCACCTGCGACGCCGAGGCGGCCTGGCGCGGGGCCTTCCTGGCGCACGGCTCGCTCACCGAGCCCGGCCGCTCGTCCTCGCTGGAGATCACCTGCCCCGGCTCGGAGGCGGCCCTCGCCCTGGTCGGCGCCGCCCGCCGGCTCGGCATCCCGGCCAAGGCCCGCGAGGTGCGCGGGGTCGACCGGGTGGTGATCCGCGACGGCGACGCGATCGGCGCGCTGCTCACCCGGCTCGGCGCGCACGAGTCGGTGCTGGCCTGGGAGGAGCGCCGGATGCGCCGCGAGGTGCGGGCCACCGCCAACCGGCTGGCCAACTTCGACGACGCCAACCTGCGCCGCTCGGCCCGGGCCGCGGTGGCGGCCGGCGCCCGGGTGCAGCGCGCGCTGGAGATCCTCGGCGACGAGGTGCCCGAGCACCTGGCCGCCGCCGGCCAGCTGCGGATGCAGCACAAGCAGGCCTCGCTGGAGGAACTGGGCGCGCTCGCCGACCCGCCGCTGACCAAGGACGCGGTGGCCGGCCGGATCCGCCGGCTGCTGGCGATGGCCGACAAGCGCGCCTCCGAGCTCGGCCTGCCGAGCACCGAGGCCAACCTCACGGACGAGATGGCGCTCAACTGACGCGGGGCGGCCGTCGCCTCCGACGGCCGCGCCCGGTACCGGTCCTCCTCCGCCGGTGTCCGCCTCCCGCGGGCACCGGCGGAGCCGTGTCCGGAGGGTGGGACGGGGGACCGCGGCGGGGGCCGCGCGGGGTCGGGGACAACTGCCCGGAGGGGCAAGGCCGGACGGGCCCGGAATTGTTGTGAACACGCGCCACGCCAGGGCTTGCGCGTGCGCCTGATGTGCTCTACCCGGCCTCGGAGGGGTAGGGTCATAGGCGGTCGGGGACATCCCAAAATTCCACCCCGTCGGCATAGCGTCCGGCGTACCTAACGAGGAGATCGGTTCGTGACGATCCGGGTAGGCATCAACGGATTCGGCCGCATCGGCCGCAACTTCTTCCGTGCGGTTAAGGCCCAGGGGGCGGACATCGAGATCGTCGGTGTCAACGACCTGACCGACACCAAGACCCTGGCGCACCTGCTCAAGTACGACTCGATCCTGGGCACCTTCCCGGGCGAGGTTTCGCACACCGCCGACAGCATCACCGTCGACGGCAAGACCTTCAAGGTCATCGCCGAGCGTGACCCGGCCAACCTCCCCTGGGGCGAGCTGGGCGCCGACATCGTCATCGAGTCGACCGGCATCTTCACCAAGGCCGAGGCGGCGAAGAAGCACGTCGCGGCCGGCGCCAAGAAGGTCATCATCTCCGCGCCCGCCACCGACGAGGACATCACCATCGTCATGGGCGTCAACGACGACAAGTACGACGCCGCCAAGCACACCGTCATCTCCAACGCCTCCTGCACCACCAACTGTGTGGCGCCGCTGGCGAAGGTGCTGAACGAGAGCTTCGGCATCGTCAAGGGTCTGATGACCACGGTGCACGCGTACACCAACGACCAGGTCACCCTGGACTTCCCGCACAAGGACCTGCGTCGCGCCCGCGCCGCGGCCCTCAACATCATCCCGACCTCGACCGGTGCCGCCAAGGCCACCGCGCTGGTCCTGCCGGAGCTCAAGGGGAAGCTGGACGGCACCTCGCTGCGCGTCCCGGTCCCGACCGGCTCGATCACCGACCTCGTGGTCACCCTGGAGCGCGACGTCACCGTCGCCGAGGTCAACGAGGCCTTCAAGAAGGCCTCCGAGACCACCCTCAAGGGCATCCTCCAGTACACCGAGGACCCGATCGTCTCCTCCGACATCGTGAACTCGCCGTTCTCCACGATCTTCGACTCGCTGCTGACCATGGCCCAGGGCAACCAGGTCAAGATCTTCGGCTGGTACGACAACGAGTGGGGCTACTCGAACCGCCTCGTCAACCTGACCACCCTCGTCGGTGCCGGGCTCTGACGCAGCGGGAGCTGACGTGAAGTAGGGGGGAGGGCCCGGAAGGCATGTGCGAAGCCGACCGGGCCCTCCGTCTGCGCACCCTCAACTCCCCATTGACGGCACAACGTTGTGTCGTCGCCTGCTCCACCATCTCGCCAGGAGACCGAAGCCCGTGAAGACCATCGAAGATCTGGACGTCGCCGGTAAGCGCGTGTTCGTGCGCGCGGACCTGAACGTTCCGCTTTCCGACGGCACGATCACCGACGACGGCCGGATCCGTGCCGTCGCCCCGACCATCGCCAAGCTCGTCGAGCGCGGCGCGAAGGTCGTCGTCGCCTCCCACCTCGGCCGCCCCAAGGGCGCGCCGGACCCGCAGTTCTCCCTCGCGCCGGTGGCCGTCCGCCTCGGCGAGCTCCTCGGCAGGCCGGTCGCCTTCGCGACCGACACCGTCGGCGAGAGCGCGAAGGCCACCGTCGCCGCCCTGGCCGACGGCGAGGTCACGCTGCTCGAGAACCTGCGCTTCAACGGTGGCGAGACCAGCAAGGACGACGCCGAGCGCGCGGCGTTCGCCGGGCAGCTGGCCGCGCTGGCCGACCTCTACGTGGGCGACGGCTTCGGCGCGGTGCACCGCAAGCACGCCTCGGTGTTCGACCTGCCGGCGCTGCTGCCGCACGCGGTCGGCGACCTGATCGCCACCGAGGTGGGCGTGCTCAAGCGCCTCACCGAGGAGGTCGAGAGCCCGTACGTGGTGGTGCTCGGCGGCTCCAAGGTCTCCGACAAGGTCGGTGTGATCGAGAACCTGCTGAAGAAGGCCGACCGGATCCTGATCGGCGGCGGCATGGTGTTCACCTTCCTCAAGGCCCAGGGCCACGAGGTCGGCGCCTCGCTGCTGCAGGAGGACCAGATCCCGACCGTCCAGGGCTACCTGGCGGAGGCGAAGGAGCGGGGCGTCGAGTTCGTCCTGCCGACGGACGTCCTGGTCTCCACCGGGTTCCCGGACGTCAAGACCAAGGCCCCGGCCACCTACTCGGTCGTCTCCGTGGACGCGATCCCGGCCGACCAGCTGGGCCTGGACATCGGCCCGGAGAGCCGCAAGCTGTTCGCGGAGAAGCTGGCCGACGCGAAGACGGTGTTCTGGAACGGCCCGATGGGCGTCTTCGAGCACCCGGACTTCGCCGGCGGCACCGCGGCCGTGGCGCAGGGCCTGCTCGACAGTGACGCGTTCTCCGTGGTCGGCGGCGGGGACTCCGCCGCGGCCGTCCGCATCCTGGGCTTCGACGAGACGAAGTTCGGGCACATCTCGACCGGCGGTGGCGCGAGCCTGGAGTACCTGGAGGGCAAGCAGCTCCCCGGTCTCACCGCCCTGGAAGGCTGAATCACGCATGACTGAGCGTCTCCCGCTGATGGCGGGCAACTGGAAGATGAACCTCAACCACCTTGAGGCCATCCAGCACACCCAGAAGCTGGCCTTCGCGCTGGCCGACAAGGACTACGCGGCGGTCGAGGTGGCCGTCCTCGTGCCGTTCACCGACCTCCGCTCGGTGCAGACCCTGGTCGACGGCGACAAGCTGAAGATCAAGTACGGCTCGCAGGACATCTCCCGGCACGACGGCGGCGCCTACACCGGCGAGGTCTCCGGCCCGATGCTGGCGAAGCTGAAGTGCGCCTACGCGGTGATCGGCCACTCGGAGCGCCGCCAGTACCACGGCGAGAACGAGGAGATCGTCAACGCCAAGGTCAAGGCCGCCTACCGCAACGGGATCACCCCGATCCTGTGCATCGGCGAGCCGCTGGAGGTCCGCAAGGCGGGCACCCACGTCGAGTACACCCTGGCCCAGCTCGACGGCGCCCTTGAGGGCGTCCCGGCCGAGCAGGCCGAGTCCGTCGTGGTCGCCTACGAGCCGGTCTGGGCGATCGGCACCGGCGAGGTGGCGACCCCCGAGGACGCCCAGGAGGTCTGCGCCGCCATCCGCGCGCGGATCGCCGAACTGTACGACGCCGAGCTGGCCGGCAAGGTCCGGGTGCTCTACGGCGGTTCGGTCAAGTCGTCGAGCGCGGCCGGTCTGATGGCCAAGCCCGACATCGACGGCGGCCTGATCGGCGGAGCCTCGCTGGACGCCGACGAGTTCGTCAAGATCGTGCGGTACCGTGAGCAGGCAGTAGGCTAACGCCGCCGCAGCAACGTAGGCTTTGGGGCCGGACCACCCGACGTGGTCCGGCCCCTTCGCCGAAGATACGAGAGAGTTGGTCGCGTCGTGGTTCTCGGGTTCTCGATTGCCCTGATCGTCTTCAGCCTGCTGATGATCCTCCTGGTGCTGCTGCACAAGGGGAAGGGCGGCGGCCTGTCGGACATGTTCGGTGGCGGCGCGATGTCCACCGGCGGCGGCTCGGCGGTGGCCGAGCGCAACCTGGACCGCATCACGATCGTGGTCGGTCTCGGCTGGTTCGCCTGCCTCCTGGTGCTCGGCCTGGTCCTGAAGTACCAGGGCTGACATACCTCTGACACCCCGTCGCCCCGCGGCCTATTCTTGGAAGGTCCGGGGCGGAGCCGGTGGTGGCGCATGCTTAACTCCTGCTTACACTAGGACGACTTTCGCCACCGACGCGCGTCGCGCGCGTCGGCGCACCAGCACGCAGGGGAGTCAGACCGTGGCAAGTGGCAACGCCATCCGTGGCAGCAGGGTCGGAGCCGGCCCGATGGGCGAGGCGGAGCGAGGCGAATCCGCCCCCCGCAACCGGATCTCCTTCTGGTGCGCGAACAAGCACGAGACCCGGCCGAGCTTCGCGGCCGAAGCGGTGATCCCGGAGACCTGGGACTGTCCGCGCTGCGGCTTCCCGGCCGGCCAGGACGAGCACAACCCGCCCGCGCCGTCCCGCAACGAGCCGTACAAGACCCACCTCGCCTACGTCCGCGAGCGGCGCACCGACGCCGACGGCGAGGCGATCCTCGCGGAGGCGCTGGCCAAGCTCCGCGGTGAGATCTGAGGACGGGCGAAACGTACAGAGGGGCGCCACCCGGTGAACGGGTGGCGCCCCTGCTGTTCGCTGCGGGCCTCAGGTGTTCCGCGGGCCTCAGGCCGAGGCCGGGGGGTACAGCTGGGGCGGCAGCCGGGACGCCGCGGCGCGGTCCAGCAGCCACAGGGTGCGGCCGGTGCCGTGCGCCCCGGAGGCGGGTGCCTGGAGCTCGCCGGGGCCGGACAGCGCCACCGCCACCGCGCCCGCCTTGTCCTCGCCGGCCGCCAGCAGCCACACCTCGCGGGCGGAGCGGATGGCCGGGAGGGTGAGCGAGATCCGGGTCGGCGGCGGCTTCGGCGCGCCGCGCACGCCGATCACCGTCAGCTCGGTCTCCCGCACGCCCGGGTGCTCCGGGAAGAGCGAGGCGACGTGGGTGTCCGGGCCGACGCCGAGCAGCAGCACGTCGAAGGCCGGGACGCCGAGCCGGGACCCCGGTTCGGCCGCCTTCTCCAGCTCCTGCGCGTAGCGGGCCGCGGCCGCGTCGACGTCCGAGCCGTCGAGGCCGTCCGAGGCCGGCATCTCGTGCACCCGCGCCGGGTCGAGCGGGACGGCGTCCAGCAGCTCGGCACGGGCCTGCACGGCGTTGCGCTCCGGGTCGGCGGAGGGCAGGAACCGCTCGTCGCCCCACCAGAGGTCCAGCCGCGCCCAGTCGACCGCGTCGCGCGCCGGGGAGGCGGCGATCGCGGCCAGCAGGGCGTTGCCGTTGCGTCCGCCGGTGAGCACCACCGAGGCGCTGCCGCGGGCGGCCTGGGCGTCCACGATCCGGGTGATCAGCCGGGCCGCGGCCGCCTGGGCCATCAGCTCCTTGTCCCGGTGGACGACCAGCTGCGGGGTGGCGGCCGTCATGCCTCCGCCTTCTTGGTGGTGCGCTTGCCGGCCGCCTTCTTCGCGGGGCCGGCGGCGGGGCTCTCGGCGGTCACCCGGGCCGGGTTGGCGACGTGCTCGCCGTCCTGCCCGGACGGCTGCCCGGCGTCCTGCCCGGCGTCCTGTCCGGCCTCGGCGGCCACCTCGCCGGCCGCGGCCTGCTCGGCGTTGTCCGGCTCCTTGAGCCGGTCCACCGGCGTGCGCACGGCGGCCGCGTAGATGTCGTCCGGGTCGAGCCGGCGCAGCTCCTCGGCGATCAGCTCCGAGGTCTCGCGCCGCTTGAGCGCCACCTGGCGGTCCGGCGAGCCGGGCATCGAGAGCGTGCCCATCAGGCCGTCCGGGCGGTCCAGGGTGACGTCCCCGTCCGTGGTGCGCAGGTGCACCGCGGTGATGCCCGGGCCGTTGGTGACGACCCGCTCGACCGGCACGTGCAGCCGGGTGTGCAGCCACAGGCCGAGCAGTTCGACGCTGGGGTTGTACGACTCGCCCTCGACCACCGCGGAGGTGATCGTCGACGGCCGCTGGTCCAGCGCGGCGGCCAGCATCGAGCGCCAGCCGGTGATCCGGGTCCAGGCCAGGTCGGTGTCGCCCGGGGTGTAGCTCTGGGCCCGCTGGGCGAGCTGGCCGACCGGGGACTCGGCGGTGACCGCGTCGGTGATCCGGCGCTGGGCGAGCGCGCCCAGCGGGTCCTGCGCCGGGTGCAGCGGCGCGTTGTCCGGCCACCAGACCACGACCGGGGCGTCCGGCAGCAGCAGCGGCAGAACGACCGACTGGGCGTGCGCGGCGAGCTCGCCGTGCATCCGCAGGATGACCGTTTCTCCGGAGCCGGCGTCCGAGCCGACCAGGATCTCGGCGTCCAGGCGGGTCTCGGCGCGGGCCCGGGGCGAGCGCCCGGCGCGCTTGATGACCGCCAGGGTGCGCGAGGGGTGCTCGCGGGAGGCGTCGTTGGCCGCCTTGAGGGCGTCGTACGCGCTGCCCTCGTCGGTGACGATCACCAGGGTGAGCACCATGCCGGCGGCGGTGGCGCCACTGCCCCGGCGCGCTTCCATGAGCGCTGCGTTGATCTTGCCGGAGGTGGTGTTCGTGAGGTCGATCTTCATGGCCGGCGCCAGCTCCTGCCGTCTCGTGCGAGCATCTCGTCCGCCTCGGCCGGGCCCCAGGTGCCGGCCGCGTACTCGGCGGGCTTGCCGTGGGTGTCCCAGTACTTCTCGATCGGGTCGAGGATCTGCCAGGAGAGCTCGACCTCCTGGTGACGGGGGAAGAGGTTGGCGTCACCGAGCAGTACGTCGAGGATGAGCCGCTCGTACGCCTCCGGGGAGGACTCGGTGAAGGACTCGCCGTAGGCGAAGTCCATCGTGACGTCCCGGACCTCGAAGGAGGTGCCCGGCACCTTGGAGCCGAACCGCACGGTGACGCCCTCGTCCGGCTGCACCCGGATGACCAGGGCGTTCTGCCCCAGCTCCTCGGTGGCGTAGGAGTCGAACGGCAGGTACGGGGCGCGCTGGAAGACCACCGCGATCTCGGTGACCCGGCGGCCCAGCCGCTTGCCGGTGCGCAGGTAGAACGGCACACCCGCCCAGCGGCGGTTGTTGATCTCCAGCTTGATGGCGGCGTAGGTGTCGGTCTTGGAGTCCGGGTCGATGCCGTCCTCGTCGAGGTAGCCGCCGACCTCCTCGCCGCCCTGCCAGCCGGCCGTGTACTGGCCGCGCACGGTGTGCAGGCCGAGGTCGGCCGGGAGCTTGACGGCGCTGAGCACCTTGAGCTTCTCGGCCACCAGCGCCTTCGGGTGGAAGGACGCCGGCTCCTCGATGGCGGTGAGCGCCATCAGCTGGAGCAGGTGGTTCTGGATGACGTCACGGGCCGAGCCGATGCCGTCGTAGTAGCCGGCCCGGCCGCCGATGCCGATGTCCTCGGCCATGGTGATCTGCACGTGGTCGACGTACGACCGGTTCCAGATCGGCTCGAACATCTGGTTGGCGAAGCGCAGCGCCAGGATGTTCTGGACGGTCTCCTTGCCCAGGTAGTGGTCGATCCGGAAGACCTCGTCCCGGGGGAAGACCTCGTGGACGATCCGGTTCAGCTCCTGGGCGGACTCCAGGTCGTGGCCGAACGGCTTCTCGATGACGGCGCGCCGCCAGGAGCCCTGCGGGGGGTCGGCCAGGCCGTGCTTCTTGAGCTGCTGGACGACGGTCGGGAAGAACTTCGGCGGGACGGACAGGTAGAAGGCGAAGTTGCCGCTGGTGCCCTGCGCCTTGTCCAGCTCCTCGATGGTCTCGCGGAGCTTGTCGAAGGCCTCGTCGTCGTCGAAGGTTCCGTGGACGAAGCGCATGCCCTTGGCGAGCTGCTGCCAGACCTCCTCGCGGAAGGGGGTGCGGGCGTGCTCCTTGACCGCGTCGTGGACCTCCTGGGCGAAGTCCTCGTCCTTCCACTCGCGGCGGGCGAAGCCGACGAGCGAGAAGCCCGGCGGCAGCAGGCCGCGGTTGGCCAGGTCGTAGATGGCCGGCATCAGCTTCTTGCGGGACAGGTCACCGGTGACCCCGAAGATGACCAGGCCGGACGGGCCCGCGATGCGCGGGAGCCGCCGGTCGGAGGGGTCGCGAAGCGGGTTGACGGGGGGCGACGGGAGGTTGTCCGCGTCCGAGTCCGGCGCCAACTCGGGGAAATCAGTGCTCACTGGATGGGCTCCGCTTTCGTGCGCTGTGAGCAGGGGTCACTTCTCGTCGGCGCCGTGCTTGTCCGACAGCGCGGCGAGCGAGGCGGTGACGGTGTCGAGCAGTTCGTTCCAGGACTGCTCGAACTTCTCCACACCCTCGTCCTCCAGCACCTGGACCACGTCGTCGTAGTCCACGCCGGCGGCGGCGACGGCGTCCATCACGGCCTTGGCGTCGGCGTAGTTGGGGACGATGGTGCCGCCGGTGACGACGCCGTGGTCGTCGGTGGCGTCCAGGGTGGCCTCGGGCATCGTGTTGACGGTGCCGGGGGCGACCAGCTCGGTGACGTACAGGGTGTCCGGCAGGGCCGGGTCCTTGACGCCGGTGGAGGCCCACAGCGGGCGCTGCGGCTTGGCGCCGGCGGCCTCCAGGGCCGTCCAGCGGGCGCTGCCGGCGGTCTTGCCGTCGACGCTGCCGAAGACCTCCTCGTAGGCCTGGTAGGCGAGGCGGGCGTTGGCCAGGGCGGCCTTGGAGCGGAGGTTCTTCGCGTCGCCGCCGATCTTCTCCAGGCGCTTGTCGATCTCGGTGTCGACGCGGGAGACGAAGAAGGAGGCGACCGACTCGATCTGGGAGAGGTCCAGGCCCTTGGCCTTGGCGGCCTCCAGACCGGTCAGGTAGGCGTCGATGACGGCCTTGTAGCGCTCCAGCGAGAAGATCAGCGTGACGTTGACGCTGATGCCCTTGCCGATGACCTCGCTGATGGCCGGCAGGCCGGCCTTGGTGGCGGGGATCTTGATGAAGACGTTCGGACGGTCGACCAGCCACCACAGCTGCTTGGCCTCGGCCACGGTGGCGGCGGTCTCGTGGGCCAGCCGCGGGTCCACCTCGATGGAGACCCGGCCGTCGCGGCCGTTGGACGCGTCGTAGACCGGGCGCAGCACGTCGGCGGCGTCGCGCACGTCCGAGGTGGTGATCATGCGGACGGCCTCGTCGGTGGTGACCTTGCGGACGGCGAGGTCGCGCAGCTGGCCGTCGTAGGAGCTGTCGCCGCCGCCGATGGCCTTCTGGAAGATGGTGGGGTTGGTGGTCACGCCGACCACGTGCTTGTGCTGCACCAGCTCGGCGAGGTTCCCGGTGTTCAGCCGCTTGCGGCTGAGGTCGTCCAGCCAGATCGCAACGCCTTCGTCGCTGAGGCGCTTCAGTGCGTCAGTCATGGTGCTTCCGTCCCTTTGTTTCTTCTGCTGTGGGGTGTGGGGCCGGGCGGGGCGCCGATGTGCGGTCGGCGCCCCGGCCCGGTGCCGCTAGCGGTTGACGGCCTCGAGCGAGCGCAGCGCGTTGTGGGCCTCGGCGACGACGCGCTCGGCGGTGATGCCGAACTCCTCGAAGAGCACCTTGTAGTCGGCGGAGGCGCCGAAGTGCTCCAGCGAGACGATCCGGCCGTGGTCGCCGACCAGCTCGCGCCAGCCCTGGGCGATGCCGGCCTCGACCGAGACGCGGGCCTTGACCGACGGCGGCAGCACGCTGTCGCGGTAGGCCTGGTCCTGCTCCTGGAACCACTCGAAGGAGGGCAGAGAGACGACGCGGGTCGCGATGCCCTCGGCCTCCAGGACCTCGCGGGCCTTGACGGCCAGCTGGACCTCGGAGCCGGTGCCGAGCAGGATCACCTGCGGGGTGCCGGTGGAGGCCTCGGCCAGGACGTAGCCGCCCTTCGCGGCGCCCTCGGCGCTGCCGAAGGACGAGCGGTCGAAGGTCGGGACGTTCTGGCGGGTGAGCGCCAGGCCGACCGGGCCGGGGTGGGTGGTCTGCCGCTCGATGACCGTGCGCCAGGCGACGGCGGTCTCGTTGGCGTCGGCCGGGCGGACCACGGACAGGCCCGGGATGGCGCGCAGCGAGGCCAGGTGCTCGACCGGCTGGTGGGTCGGGCCGTCCTCGCCGAGGCCGATGGAGTCGTGCGTCCAGACGTAGGTGACCGGCAGCTTCATCAGGGCGGCCAGGCGGACGGCCGGGCGCATGTAGTCGGCGAAGACCAGGAAGGTGCCGCCGTAGACGCGGGTCTTCCCGTGCAGCGCGATGCCGTTCATGGTGGAGCCCATGGCGTGCTCGCGGATGCCGAAGTGGATGGTGCGGCCGTAGGGGCCGGCCGTCTTCAGCGGGTTGCCGTCGGGGAGGAAGGAGCTGTCCTCGTCGATCGTGGTGAGGTTGGACTCGGCGAGGTCGGCCGAGCCGCCCCACAGCTCCGGGATCACCGCGCCGAGGGCCTTGAGGGTCTCGCCGCTGGCCTTGCGGGTGGCGACGTCCTTGCCGGCCTCGAAGACCGGGACGGCCTTCTTCCAGCCCTCGGGCAGCTCGCCGGCCTCGATCCGGTCGAACTCGGCGGCGCGGTGCGGGTTGGCGGCGCGCCAGGCCCCGAAGGACTGCTCCCACTCGGCGCGGGCGGCCTTGCCGCGCTTGACGACCAGCCGGGCGTGCTCGATGACCTGGTCGCTGACCTCGAAGGTCTTCTCCGGGTCGAAGCCCAGGACCTTCTTGGTGGCGGCGATCTCGGCGGCGCCGAGCGCGGAGCCGTGGGCCTTGGCGGTGTTCTGGGCGTCCGGGGCCGGCCAGGCGATGATCGTGCGCATCGCGATCATCGACGGGCGGGAGGTCTCGGCCTTGGCGGCGGCCAGCGCCTCGGCGAGCGCGGCGACGTCGATGTCGCCGTTGCTCTTCGGGGTGACGCGCTGGACGTGCCAGCCGTACGCCTCGTAGCGCTTGAGGACGTCCTCGGAGAAGGCGGTCTCGGTGTCGCCCTCGATCGAGATGTGGTTGTCGTCGTACAGGGCGACCAGGTTGCCGAGCTTCTGGTGGCCGGCCAGCGAGGAGGCCTCGGCGGAGATGCCCTCCTCCAGGTCGCCGTCGGAGACGACGGCCCAGACGGTGTGGTCGAACGGCGACTCGCCGGCCGGGGCGTCCGGGTCGAACAGGCCGCGCTCGAAGCGGGCGGCCATGGCCATGCCCACCGCGTTCGCGATGCCCTGGCCGAGCGGGCCGGTGGTGGTCTCGACGCCGGCGGTGTGGCCGTGCTCGGGGTGGCCCGGGGTGCGGCTGCCGGCCACCCGGAAGGCCTTGAGGTCGTCGAGCTCCAGGCCGTAGCCGGAGAAGTAGAGCTGGGTGTACAGCGTCAGGCTGGTGTGACCGGGGGAGAGGACGAACCGGTCACGGCCGACCCAGGACGGGTCGGTGGGGTCGTGGCGCAGGAAGCGCTGGAAGATCAGGTAGGCGGCGGGGGCCAGGGACATGGCCGTCCCCGGGTGTCCGTTGCCGACCTTCTGAACCGCGTCCATCGCCAGGACGCGGGCCGTGTCGACGGTCCGCTCGTCGAGGTCCGACCACTCGAATGCATTCGGCGTCGTGCTCACCCTGTCTCAGGGCTCCTTCCATGGTGAAGAGTGACCCCGTGAGGGACCGGGTCGGCCACGTCGCTGGGGCCGGACGCTGAGGTGGTGCCGGTCACGGAGGGTAGATCCCGCTTCTGTGGGCGAGCCTACCGTCCGGGCCGGGGCTCACCCTCCGTGGTGGGACAACTCAGGCATGTTGGCCGTCATTCCCCGGTCGGTCCGTGGACGACCGCGGGCCGTCGCGGCAGGCCCCTTTGTCCACCCTCGCCCGGATCCGTCCGGTTCGCCTCTCCGGGGTGCGGGAGGGGGACGGCGGGCCTCGCGGGGGTCCGGCGGACAACGCTCCAGGTCGGGGCGGCGGGGGTTCACCCGGAGGTGTGCGTTCCGCCTCGCCGGGGCACCCCGGGGCCGGTGGGGAGATATGGAGCGTCTAAGGTGGCGTGGTACGCGCAGAGCGGACGATTCGGGAGACAACGTTCCGGTGGCCGCCTGTGAGGATTCATCTTCAGTTGGGGTGTTAGTGACCGCCGTCGAATCCCGTCCCGCCGGGGTCACCGGGGCGACGCCTGCGCACCGGCCGTTCGGGGCCCGTGTCGGCGCCTTCGTCGCACTGACCAAACCGCGGATCATCGAGCTGCTGCTGATCACCACCGTGCCGGTGATGTTCCTGGCGGAGCGCGGTGTGCCGGACCTGGTGCTGGTGCTGAAGGTGGTCCTCGGCGGATACCTCTCGGCGGGCGGCGCGAACGCCCTCAACATGTACATCGACCGCGACATCGACGCGGTGATGTCCCGCACCGAGCGCCGGCCGATCGTCACCGGCATGGTCTCGCCGCGCGAGGCGCTGGTGTTCGGCATCGCGCTCGGCGTGCTGTCGACGGTCTGGCTGGGCGTCCTGGTCAACTGGCTGTCCTCGGCGCTGGCGCTCGGCGCCCTGCTGTTCTACGTGTTCGTCTACACGCTGGGGCTCAAGCGGCGCACCGCGCAGAACATCGTCTGGGGCGGCATCGCCGGCTGCATGCCGGTCTTCGTCGGCTGGGCGGCGGTGACCAACTCGCTCTCCTGGTCGGCGCTGGTGCTCTTCCTGGTGATCTTCTTCTGGACGCCGCCGCACTACTGGCCGCTGTCGATGAAGGTCCGCGAGGACTACGCCCGGGCCGGGGTGCCGATGCTCCCGGTGATCAAGGGCAACCTGGCGGTCGCCAAGCAGATCGTCGCCTACTCCTGGGTGATGGTGGGGGTCTCGCTGCTGCTGTGGCCGCTGGCCGACACCAGCTGGCTCTACCCGGTGGCGGCGGTGCTGCTGGGCGCGGCCTGGCTCAAGGAGGCGCACGCGCTGTACGCGCGGGCCAAGGCCGGTGTCGTGGGCGCGAAGCTCAAGGAGATGCGGCTGTTCCACTGGTCGATCACCTACCTGACGCTGCTGTTCGTGGTGATCGCGGTGGATCCGTTCGTGAAGTGATGTGGTGAGTGAGGCCCCGGTCGATCCGACCGGGGCCTTTTTCTTTCGTCGCCGCTCAGCGGTCGGGGAGCTCGGAGGGGCCGACGTGGCCGTCCAGCCAGTCCTTGAGCGGCTGCGAGGCGCGCAGGAAGCCGGTGATCCGCTCGTACGCCGCCCGGGTGCCCAGCCAGGGTTCCGGGGCCCACTCCTGCCAGGCGATCAGCCCCTTGTGGCGCAGCAGCGCGATCCGCGGGTGGTCCTTGGGGTAGCCGCGCGGGGCGGACTTCAGGGAGTCCCGGCCGACGACCTCGGGGCCCTCCGCGCGGACCCGGGCGACCACGCGCTCCAGCTCCGCGCCGGAGACGTCCTCGGCGACCGCGGCGCGGTAGCGGTCCAGCTGGTCGGGGGCGAGCCGGTACAGCCCGTTGCCGCAGGCCAGCCCGTCGGCGGAGAGCTGGACGTAGCCGCCGGCCCGCAGGTGGGCGCCGATGTGGGTCTTGTACGGGGACTTGTCGGCGCTGAACCGCACGTCGCGGTTGGGGCGGAAGATCCTGCCGGGCCCGAACTCGGGTTCCAGCTCGGCCAGCAGGTCCTCCATGGGCTCCCGCACGGCGTGCTCGTACCGGTCCAGGTGGGACTGCCAGAAGGTCTTGGAGTTGTCGGCCTCGAGGTGCTCGTAGAAGTCGAGGGCCTCGGCCGGCCAGCCGTCGAAGGTCACCCCACCAGTATGTGGCCCGGTGCACACCGCGCTCCCGTCGCCAGCTTCCCTACCGCTGGGTAGCATGCGGGCATGAGCAGCGCAGAGACCGCCACCCCCGCCGCGCCGGACGCCCGCGCCGAGCGCCGCGCCAAGCGCATCGCCAGGAACCTGACCGCCTTCGCCGAGCAGCACGGCGGCAGCGCCGACGGCGTCGTCGAGTACGTCGGCGCGGTCGCCACCCGGATCGTCGTGGTCGGCGCCGACGGCACCTGGGGCGACCAGGTCGCGCCCAGCTACGCGGTGGGCCGCCGGGCCGCCGAGCTGGCCGGGCTCACCCTGCACGACGACTTCGAGGGCGAGCTGGCCCTGAAGGTGAAGACCGGCGCCTACGAGTGGAAGCGGATGGCCGGCATCCAGCTCGGCGGCTGACGCCCGCGCTCCGTACGCCGCACGCGTGCCGAGGGGCCCCGGTCGGGAAGACCGGGGCCCCTCGTGGTGTCGCGGGCGTCAGGCGGTGGCGGGCTCGGGGGCGCGGGGTGCGGGGGTGTCGGCGGGGGCGTCCTCGCGGGTGCGCAGGGCGAGGGGGATGCGCAGGGCGGCGATCCAGATCAGGGTGGCGCCCAGCATGTGCAGGCCGACCAGCAGCTCCGGGACGTCGGTGAAGTACTGGACGAAGCCGATGACGCCCTGGAGCAGCAGGCCGATCAGCAGCTCGCGGGCCCGGGCCTTGGCGGCCGGCGGGGCCTTGACGGCGGCGAAGACGAAGATCACCGCGATGGAGAGGCCGATCGAGACGAAGGCCAGGTCGGCGTGGGCCTGGGCGAGGCGGTCGTAGTCGATCGGGATGCGCGGGACCATCTTGTTGTCCTTGGGCGTCCCGGGGTGGTGGCCGGCGCCGGTGACCAGGGTGCCGGCGGCGACCAGCAGGCCGATCGCGCCGACCAGGACGTAGCCGAGCCGCTTGATCGGCTCGGCCACCAGCGGGCGGGCCGGGCCGTCGCCCTCCTTGCTGCGCTCCCACATCAGCGTGGCGACCCAGACCAGCCCCATCGCGGCGATCAGGTGCAGCGCCACGGTGTAGGGGTTGAGGCCGGTCAGCACGGTGATGCCGCCGAGCACGGCGTTGCTCATCACCAGCCAGAACTGCGCCCAGCCGAGCTTGGTCAGGCCGCGCCGCCAGGGCCGGTGGCAGCGGGCGGCGAGGATCGCCCAGCCGACGGCGGCGCTCAGCACATAGGTGAGCATCCGGTTGGCGAACTCGACGACGCCGTGGAAGCCCATCTCGGCGGTCGGGGTGAGGCTCTCGTCGGTGCAGCGCGGCCAGGTGGTGCAGCCGAGGCCGGAGGCGGTGAGCCGGACGGCACCGCCGGTGACGACGATCACCACGCTCATCACCAGCGCGGCGAACGCGGCGCGCTTGACCACGGCGGCGGAGGGCTGCCAGCGCTCGGCGAGCAGGGAGAAGGGGGTGGTGTTAGGCACGGCGTCCATGGTATGCGGCCTTACGGCCGATCTTGGAGCGGGGCGGACGCCGTCGTTCCGACCTGACGGCGGAGCTTTCCCGAGTCGACATAGCGCTAAACCCGTTGACCGTAAAGACGGAGCAAAAAGGACTGTTCGGGCAACGCGGGCATTGGTCTTGACCAATCACCCATTTGGCCGAAAGAGTGCGGGTTGGTCCATACCTTTTTCAGGTGGACCCCTCCCACCCCCCGCACGTAAGCGGAGAACCTGCACATGCGCATATCCGTTCCCGCCGCAGCGCTCGCGCTCGGCGGTTCACTCGTACTGGCCGGTCTCATCGCCCCGGCCGCCGCCCACGCAGCCGACCCGAACCAGTGCCTGAGCCTCGGGGTCGCCAACCTCTACGGTGAGTTCGTCGAGGGTGACGACACCCATACGCCGGACGCCGAGGGTGCGGTGGCGGTCGGCGGCAACGCCGACTTCACCGGTGGCTTCTCGGTCGGCCAGGAACTGACCGCGGACCAGGTCAAGGCGCTGCCCGGCGGCAACGCCCTGGTCGTCGCCGGCAAGCTGACCGGTGGCAACACCCAGGTGATGAAGGGGAACGGCGTCTACGGCTCGGCCGCCGCCGGCGCGGTCATCCAGGCCCACCAGGGCACCACCGCCCAGGGCGGCTCGCCGATCGACTTCGCCGCCGAGTTCGCCCGGGCGCGCGCCGTCGCCACCACGCTGGCGGGGCTGCCGCAGACCGCCGGCGCCACGGTCGAGGCCAAGGGCAAGGAGCTCCACCTCACCAGCGGCGACGCGAAGTTCAACAGCTTCACGGTCCCCGCCGCCACCCTTCAGGGCGCGACCGACATCTTCGTGAAGGTGCCGGCCGGCGCGGTCACCGTGGTCACCGTGACCGGCTCGTCGTACGACCAGGCCGCCGCGAAGACCACCGGCTTCCACCTGTGGGACGAGGGCAAGAAGGCCTACGTCCTGGACGACAAGCTGCAGAGCGCGCACGGCGGCGCCATCCGCTCCAAGCTGCTCTGGAACTTCCCGACCGCCACCAAGGTGGTCAAGAGCAGCCAGGCCGCCTGGTCCGGCACCGTGCTGGCGCCGAACGCCGCGTTCGACCTCGGCTCCGCGGCCCCGGTGAACGGCTCGGTCATCGTCAAGTCGCTGACCGGCAAGGGCGGTGCGGAGACGCACCACTACCCGTTCACCGGCTGCCTGCCGACCGTCGTGCCGCCCACCACGCCGCCGACCACCCCGGCCACCACGCCGCCGGTCGTGGTGCCGACCGGTACGCCGTCCGCCACCACCACGCCGACCACGCCGGGCAGCACCGGGACGCCGAGCACCCCGGGCACCCCGGGCACCCCCGGTCCCTCCGTGACGCCGGGCGGCTCGGGCAGCCCGTCCGCGTCCGGTTCGGCGAAGCCGAGCGCGAGTACGAGCGCGAGCGCCCCGGCGAGCCCGTCGGCCTCCGCCTCCGGCTCCGCGGCGGTGCCGGGCGCCTCCGCGAGCCCGTCGGCCGAGGCCAGCGCCGGGGGCGGTCTCGCCCACACCGGCTCCGGTCCGGTCGTGCCGCTGGCGATCGGCGGCGCGGTGGTGATCGCCGCCGGTGGTGCGCTGGTGGTGGTCGCGCGTCGGCGCAAGGCGGCCGGCCAGGCCTGAGCCCCGCCGCGCGGTGGCTCCGGGCTGATACCGGGCCGACTCCGGGCTGACCTGAATTGCCCGAACAGGCACCCCCGATGATCGAGAACGATCATCGGGGGTCGCTCTTTTCGGCCACTGTGACAGAGTTCATTCCATGTTGGCCGAAGCGGTGTCTTCCGAGGCAGTGGGTGTGATGGGCTGCCGAAGCACACGAGTGGGCGGACGGACAGAGGAAATCCGGCCGCGCAGCGGGGTGTGGAGGGGTGCGGGACTGCCGGTAGAGTCCCCCGGACGGTCGTAGCGGGCCACCGCTGTTCCACTCAACGCGCCTGCTGCACAAGACGTTTCGGAGGGGACAACGAGATGGCGCGACAGCGGCGGCAGACAGTGGCCAGGAGCGGCGCGGCGATCGCGGGGACGGCGGCCGCCGCCGTCCTGCTGCCGGTGGTGCTGGCGGGCAGTGCCTCGGCGCACGTGCCGACCTGGAAGGTCACCTGCGACACGATCGTGGTCGACCTGACCAACTACAGCACCGAAGCGGGCATCAAGAACGCCGTCAGCCTGAGCATCGACGGCGTGAAGGTGCTCGACCAGAAGGAGTTCGGCAAGGAGTTCCACCAGACCTTCCCGGTGGCCGCGCACAGCGCGCCGGTCGACGCCGTCCTCGTGGTGACCACCACCGAGGACCCGAAGAACACGGACTGGAACAAGACCGAGACCAAGACGATCCCGGTCTGCGCGACCCCGACGCCCACCCCGACTCCCACGCCCACCCCGACGCCGACCCCGACCCCGACCCCGACGCCGACTCCCACGCCGACCCCGACGCCGACGCCGACGCTCACCCCGACCCCGACGCCGACGCCCAGCCGTACGGCGACGCCGACCCCGACGCCCACGCCGACCCGGACGGCGACGCCCACCCCCAGCCGTACCGCGACGCCGACCCCGACCGCCACGCACACCCCGGTCGCGCCGGCGCTCGCGCAGACCGGTAGCAGCGACGCCACCCCGGTCATCGCGGCCGTCGGCGGCGGTGTCGTGGTGCTCGGCGGCGCGCTCCTGCTGCTCACCCGCCGCCGTCGCGGCAACAGCGAGGGCTGAGCCGGAGCACCGGACAGCGACGACGGCCCCCGGCTCACTGGATGAGCCGGGGGCCGTCGTCGTACCGGGGGTGCGGCGCGGCCGCTACTCCCAGCGGAAGAAGCGCGCGGCGGCCGCGAGAGCGGCCACCGCCCAGGCCGCGAGGATGCCGAGGTCGGCCCAGGGCGTGCCGGCGCCGGTCTGCAGGACCGAGCGGAGGCCGTCCGAGAGGGCGGCGATCGGCAGCAGCTCCAGGGCGGACTGGACGGCGGCGGGGAACTTCGAGAGCGGGACGACCACCCCGCCGGCCAGCAGCAGCAGGACGAACACCAGGTTGGCGGCGGCCAGCGTCGCCTCCGCGCGCAGCGTGCCGGCCATCAGCAGTCCGAGCCCGGAGAACGCCGCCGTGCCGAGCACCAGCAGCGCGGCGACGGCGAGCACGTTGCCCTGCGGGGACCAGCCGAGGGCCAGCGCGATCACCGACAGCAGCGCCACCTGGAGCGCCTCGGTGACCAGCACGCAGCCGGTCTTCGCGGTGAGCAGCGCCCAGCGGGGGAGCGGGCTGGCGCCCAGGCGCTTCAGCACGCCGTAGCGGCGCTCGAAGCCGGTGGCGATGGCCTGGCCGGTGAAGGCGGTGGACATCACCGCGAGCGCGAGCAGCCCCGGGGCGAGGAAGTCGACCCGCTTGCCGGGCCCCTCGACGGCGACGACGTCCACCGCGGAGAAGAGCACCAGCAGCACCGTCGGGATGACCACGGTGAGCAGCAGCTGCTCACCGTTGCGCAGCAGCATCCGGGTCTCGAACGCGGTCTGCGCGAGCAGCATCCGGCCGACCGGCGCGGCACCGGGCTTCGGGGCGTAGTCGGTGGTCGTCATGAACGCAGGTCCCGTCCGGTCAGGTCGAGGAAGACGTCTTCGAGGCCGCGGCGCTGCACCGCGAGCCGTTCGGGCAGGATCCCGCCGGCCGCGCACCAGGCGGTGACGGTGGCCAGCAGCTGCGGGTCGACCGGCGCCTCGACGCGGTAGCTGCCGGGGGAGGTCTCGGCGGCGGTGGCGCCCTCGGGGAGTTCCTTGAGCAGGACGGTGAGGTCGAGCCCGGGCGGGGCGTCGAAGCGCACGGTGGACTCGGCGCCGCCGCGGCAGAGCTCGTCCGGGCTGCCCTCGGCGATCACCTTGCCGCGGTCGACGATCGCGACCCGGTCGGCGAGCTGCTCGGCCTCCTCCATGTGGTGGGTGGTGACCACCACGGTGACGCCGTCCCGGCGCAGGTCGCGGACCAGCTCCCAGGTGGCGCGGCGGGCCTGCGGGTCGAGGCCCGCGGTGGGCTCGTCCAGGAAGACCAGTTCGGGGCGGCCGACCACGGCCATCGCCAGCGCGAGCCGCTGCTGCTGGCCGCCGGAGAGCCGGCGGTAGGTGGTGCGGCCGCAGGAGCCGAGGCCGAGCCGCTCGACCAGCGCGTCGACGTCCAGCGGGTGGGCGTGCAGCTTCGCGGTGTGCCGGAGCATCTCGACGGCGCGGGCGCCCGCGTAGACACCGCCGGACTGCAGCATCACGCCGATCCGGGGGCGCAGCTCGGCGCCCCGGGTGACCGGGTCGAGACCGAGGACGCGCACGGTGCCGGCGTCCGGACGGCGGTAGCCCTCGCAGGTCTCGATGGTGGTGGTCTTGCCGGCGCCGTTGGGGCCGAGGACGGCGGTCACGGCGCCGCGCGCGATGCTGAGGTCGAGACCGTCCACCGCGGGCTTGTCCCCGTAGCGCTTGACCAGCCCGGTGATCTGGACCGCGGGTTCGGATTGCATACGGGTGAGTCTAAGAGGCCCCAACAGGCCGTTCGGTCACTGGGCTTGATCATTTCATCCGCAGGTCAGGTAAGGCTTACCTGCGTGACAGATGCCACGGGTGAGGCCTGGATCACGGCTTGTCCTGTCGGAAGTAATTACGCAACACTGGTGTTGTGAAAAACATGCGCGAGCACGCCACGCAGCAGGAGGCCGAGTCGGCCCCCGGCTGCGCCGTGCCCGCGACGGCGGCCGAGGTGCTGCTGGACGGCCACCGCGCCACCCGCGACCGGGTCGCCCGCTCGATCCTGGACCACGGCCCCTCCTCCGCCGCCGACCTGGCGAGCCGGCTCGGCCTCACCGCCGCGGCCGTCCGCCGTCACCTGGACGGACTGGCCGCCGCCGGGCTGGTCGAGTCCCGCGAGCAGCGGGTCTACGGCAGCCGCGGCCGGGGCCGCCCGGCCAAGGTCTTCGCCCTCACCGACGCCGGTCGTGACGCCTTCTACCAGGAGTACGACCAGCTCGCCGCCGACGCCCTGCGCTGGATCTCGGACTCGGTGGGCGGCGGCAAGGCCGGCGAGGAGGCGGTCGCCGCCTTCGCCCGGGCCCGGTTCGGCCGGCAGGCCGAGAAGTACCTGGAGGCCCTGCGCACCACCGGGGCGGCGGAGCGCACCGAGGCCCTCGCCCAGGCCCTGAGCGCCGACGGGTACGCTGCCACGGTGCGGCGGGTCCCGTCGGCCGCGGCGAAGGCCCCGGCGGGCGCCCAGCTCTGCCAGCACCACTGCCCGGTCGCGCACATCGCCGAGCAGTTCCCGCAGCTCTGCGAGGCGGAGACCGAGGTCTTCTCCCAGCTGCTGGGCACCCATGTGCAACGGCTGGCCACCATCGCCCACGGCGACGGGGTCTGCACCACCTATGTGCCGGCACCCGGTGCCGCATCGTCGCCCGCCCTGCGCTCCGCCGCGGGCCGGGACACCGGTGCAGCGCCGACTGCCGGTACGTCCACCGAAGATTCAGCGTCCGCGCGTTAGGAAGCCCGCATGACTGACACCGTTTCGCACCCCGAGCTCGAAGGCCTCGGCACTTACGAGTACGGCTGGGCCGACCCGGACGTGGCCGGCGCCGCCGCCAAGCGCGGACTGAACGAGGACGTCGTCCGCGACATCTCGGCCAAGAAGAACGAGTCCGAGTGGATGCTGAACCTGCGTCTCAAGGGCCTCAAGCTGTTCGGGAAGAAGCCCATGCCGACCTGGGGCTCCGACCTGTCCGGCATCGACTTCGACAACATCAAGTACTTCGTCCGCTCCACCGAGAAGCAGGCCGAGTCCTGGGAGGACCTGCCGGCGGACATCAAGGCGACGTACGACAAGCTCGGCATCCCGGAGGCGGAGAAGCAGCGCCTGGTCGCCGGTGTCGCCGCCCAGTACGAGTCCGAGGTCGTCTACCACCAGATCCGCGAGGACCTGGAGGAGCAGGGCGTCATCTTCCTGGACACCGACACCGCGCTGCGCGAGCACCCGGAGCTGTTCAAGGAGTACTTCGGCACCGTCATCCCGGCCGGCGACAACAAGTTCGCCGCGCTGAACACGGCCGTCTGGTCCGGCGGCTCCTTCATCTACGTGCCGAAGGGCGTGCACGTCGACATCCCGCTGCAGGCCTACTTCCGGATCAACACCGAGAACATGGGCCAGTTCGAGCGGACGCTGATCATCGTCGACGAGGACGCCTACGTCCACTACGTCGAGGGCTGCACCGCGCCGATCTACTCCTCCGACTCGCTGCACTCGGCGGTCGTGGAGATCATCGTCAAGAAGGGCGGCCGCTGCCGCTACACGACCATCCAGAACTGGTCGAACAACGTCTACAACCTGGTCACCAAGCGCGCCGTGGCGTACGAGGGCGCGACCATGGAGTGGATCGACGGCAACATCGGCTCCAAGGTCACCATGAAGTACCCGGCCGTCTACCTGATGGGCGAGCACGCCAAGGGCGAGACCCTGTCCATCGCCTTCGCCGGCGAGGGCCAGCACCAGGACGCCGGCGCCAAGATGGTCCACATGGCGCCGAACACCTCCTCCAACATCGTCTCCAAGTCGGTGGCCCGGGGCGGCGGCCGCACCTCCTACCGCGGTCTGATCGAGATCGGCGAGGGCTCCAAGGGCGCCAAGTCCAACGTGCTCTGCGACGCGCTGCTGGTCGACACGATCTCGCGCTCGGACACCTACCCCTACGTGGACGTCCGCGAGGACGACGTGTCCATGGGCCACGAGGCGACCGTCTCCAAGGTCAGCGAGGACCAGCTCTTCTACCTGATGAGCCGCGGCATGACCGAGTTCGAGGCCATGGCGATGATCGTCCGCGGCTTCGTCGAGCCCATCGCGCGCGAGCTGCCGATGGAGTACGCGCTGGAGCTGAACCGGCTGATCGAGCTGCAGATGGAGGGCTCCGTCGGCTGACCCCCGGCCGCCCCGCCGTCCATCGACATTTTTTTGAGGAAGAGAGCACAACGAACAGCCATGGCTGACACGCCTTTGAATGCCGCTGCGAACAACACCGGCTCCACCACCGCCGGTTCGATCGAGGTCGGCACCGCCGGCGCCGGCGCCCAGCTGGCCGGCCCCGGCACCGGCCGGGACAGCGTCCGGCAGCCGATCGACGCCCGCGTCGCGGTCGAGCCCTCCTTCGACGTCGCGGACTTCCCGGTGCCCACCGGCCGCGAGGAGGACTGGCGGTTCACCCCGCTGCACCGCCTGGCCGGCCTGCACGACGGCACGGCCGCCGCGGACGCCGAGAAGATCGCCGCGGGCGTCGACAAGGTCGAGCTGAGCCTGCCCGAGGGCGTCACCGCCGAGACCGTCGGCCGTGACGACGCCCGCCTCGGCAAGGCCGGCAAGCCGGTCGACCGGGTCGCCGCGCAGGCGTTCAGCGCCTTCGAGCAGGCGCTCGTGGTCACCGTTCCCAAGGAGACGGTGCTCACCGAGCCGGTGCGGATCGACGTGCACGGCGAGGGCGGCGTCCGCTTCGCCCACGTGGTCATCGACGTCAAGCCGTTCGCCGAGGCCGTCGTGGTGCTGGGCCACACCGGCACCGGCGCCCGGGCCGCCAACGTCGAGCTGCTGATCGGCGACGGTGCCAAGCTCACCTTCGTCTCCGTCCAGGACTGGGACCGCGACGCGGTGCACGCCGCCCAGCAGACCGCGCTGATCGGCCGCGACGCCTCGCTGAAGTCCGTCGTCGTCACCTTCGGCGGTGACGTCGTCCGCCTGCACCCGCGCGTGAACTACGCCGCGCCCGGCGGCGAGGCCGAGCTGTTCGGCCTCTACTTCGCCGACGCCGGCCAGCACCTGGAGCACCGGCTGGTCATCGACCACGACACGCCGCACTGCCGCTCCAACGTCGTCTACAAGGGCGCGCTGCAGGGCCAGGACGCGCACGCCGTGTGGATCGGCGACGTGCTGATCCGCGCCGCGGCCGAGGGCACCGACACCTACGAGCACAACCGCAACCTGGTGCTCACCGACGGCGCCCGGGTCGACTCCGTGCCGAACCTGGAGATCGAGACCGGCGAGATCGTCGGCGCCGGCCACGCCTCCGCGACCGGCCGCTTCGACGACGAGCAGCTCTTCTACCTGCAGGCCCGCGGCATCCCGGCCGACGAGGCCCGCCGCCTGGTGGTGCGCGGCTTCTTCGCCGAGCTGGTCCAGCAGATCGGCGTCGCCGAGATCCAGGACCAGCTCATGGAGAAGATCGAGGCCGAGCTGGAATCGGCGGTCTGACACCCATGAGCTTCCTTCGCGCCTGCGCGCTGAGCGAACTGGCTGAGGACGTGCCCAAGCGCGTCGACCTCAACGGTGTCCCGGTCGCCGTCGTCCGCACCGACGAGGGGGTGTTCGCGATCAACGACATCTGCTCGCACGCGAACGTCTCGCTCTCCGAGGGCGAGGTCGAGGACTGCATGATCGAGTGCTGGCTGCACGGCTCCAGCTTCGACCTGCGCACCGGCAAGCCCTCCGGCCTGCCCGCCACCAAGCCGGTCGCTGTCTACCCCGTAAAGATCGAAGGGGACGATGTGCTCGTCTCCGTCAACCAGGAGTCCTGAGTACACATGGCTACCCTTGAAATCCGCGACCTGCACGTCTCCGTCGAAGCCGAGAACGGCCCCCGGGAGATCCTGAAGGGCGTCGACCTGACCGTGAAGCAGGGCGAGACCCACGCCATCATGGGTCCGAACGGCTCCGGCAAGTCCACCCTCGCCTACTCGCTGGCCGGCCACCCCAAGTACACCGTCACCGGCGGCTCCGTCCTGCTGGACGGCGAGGACGTGCTGGAGATGTCCGTCGACGAGCGCGCCCGGGCCGGCGTCTTCCTGGCCATGCAGTACCCGGTCGAGGTCCCCGGCGTCTCGGTCTCCAACTTCCTGCGCACCGCCGCCACCGCCGTCCGCGGCGAGGCCCCCAAGCTGCGCACCTGGGTGAAGGAGGTCAAGGAGGCGATGGCCGCCCTCCAGATGGACCCGGCCTTCGCCGAGCGCAACGTCAACGAGGGCTTCTCCGGCGGTGAGAAGAAGCGCCACGAGATCCTCCAGCTGGAGCTGCTCAAGCCGAGGATCGCGATCCTCGACGAGACCGACTCCGGCCTGGACGTCGACGCGCTGCGGGTCGTCTCCGAGGGCATCAACCGCGTGCGCTCGACCGGCGAGGTGGGCACCCTGCTGGTCACCCACTACACCCGCATCCTGCGGTACATCAAGCCCGACCAGGTCCACGTCTTCGCGGGCGGCCGCATCGTCGAGTCCGGCGGTGCCGAGCTGGCCGACAAGCTGGAGGAGGAGGGCTACGAGGCCTACGTGAAGGGTGGCGCGTCCGAGTGACCCAGACGCACGAGTCGCACGGGCCGGCGATCCTGCCGGGCCTGCTCGACACCGACGCGATCCGCAAGGACTTCCCGGTCCTGCAGCGCCTGCTGCACGACGGCAAGCCGCTCGTCTACCTGGACAACGCGGCCACCTCGCAGAAGCCCCGCCAGGTGCTCGACGCGCTGAACGCGTACTACGAGCGGCACAACGCCAACGTCCACCGCGGCGTGCACGTGCTCGCCGAGGAGGCCACGGCGCTCTACGAGGGCGCCCGTGACAAGGTCGCGGCGTTCATCAACGCGCCGAGCCGCGACGAGGTGGTCTTCACCAAGAACGCCTCCGAGTCGCTCAACCTGGTCGCCAACATGCTGACCTGGGCGGACGAGCCGTACCGGGTGGACGCCGAGTCCGAGATCGTCATCACGGAGATGGAGCACCACTCCAACATCGTTCCGTGGCAGCTGCTCTCGCAGCGCACCGGCGCGAAGCTGAAGTGGTTCGGGCTGACCGACGAGGGCCGGCTCGACCTCTCCAACATCGACGAGCTGATCACCGAGAAGACCAAGGTGGTCTCCTTCACCCTGGTCTCCAACCTGCTCGGCACGGTCAACCCGGTCGAGGCCATCGTGCGCAAGGCGCAGGACGTCGGCGCGCTGGTCGTGATCGACGCCTCGCAGGCCGCGCCGCACATGGTGCTGGACGTCCAGGCGCTGGAGGCCGACTTCGTCGCCTTCACCGGCCACAAGATGCTGGCCCCGACCGGCATCGGCGTGCTCTGGGGCCGCCAGGAGCTGCTGGAGGACCTCCCGCCGTTCCTCGGCGGCGGCGAGATGATCGAGACCGTCACCATGGGCTCGTCCACCTACGCGCCGGCGCCGCACAAGTTCGAGGCCGGCACCCCGCCGATCGCCCAGGCGGTCGGGCTCGGCGCGGCCATCGACTACCTGTCCGGCATCGGCATGGAGCGGATCGCCGCCCACGAGCACGCCATCACCGCGTACGCGGTCGAGCGGCTGCTGGAGGTCCCGGACCTGCGGATCATCGGCCCGCGCACGGCCGTCGACCGCGGCGCGGCGATCTCGTTCACGCTGGGGGACATCCACCCGCACGACGTGGGCCAGGTGCTCGACGAGCAGGGCATCGCGGTGCGCGTCGGTCACCACTGCGCGCGGCCGGTCTGCCTGCGGTACGGAATTCCGGCGACCACGCGGGCGTCGTTCTACCTGTACTCGACGCCGGGCGAGGTCGACGCGCTGATCGACGGCCTGCACCACGTCCGGAACTTCTTCGGCTGAGGGGACTGGGCACGCGACCATGAAGCTCGACTCGATGTACCAGGACATCATCCTGGACCACTACCGCAACCCGCACGGCAAGGGTCTGCGCGACGGTGACGCCGAGGTGCACCACGTCAACCCGACCTGCGGCGACGAGATCACCCTGCGGGTGAAGCTCGACGGCGCCACCGTCGCGGACGTCTCCTACGAGTCCCAGGGCTGTTCGATCAGCCAGGCCAGCGCCTCGGTGCTGAACGACCTGGTGGTCGGCAAGACCGTGGGCGAGGCGCAGGCGGTCCAGGAGGCCTTCCTGGAGCTGATGCAGAGCAAGGGCCAGGCCGAGGGCGACGAGGAGGTGCTGGAGGACGCCGTCGCGTTCGCCGGCGTCTCCAAGTACCCGGCCCGGGTCAAGTGCGCCCTGCTCAGCTGGATGGCCTGGAAGGACGCCACCGCCAAGGCCCTCGCCGAGCACCCCGCCGTCACCGACTGAGGACACCACATGAGCGACGAAACCACCTCCCCCGCGGAGGAGACGCCCTCCGGCCCGGTCGGCACCAGCGCCGGAACCGTCTCCGTCGAGGACCTGACCGAGGCCCTGATGGACGTCGTCGACCCCGAACTGGGCATCGACGTCGTCAACCTCGGCCTGATCTACGGCGTCCACATCGACGAGTCCGACGTGGCCACCATCGACATGACCCTCACCTCGGCGGCCTGCCCGCTGACCGACGTGATCGAGGACCAGGCCAAGACCGCCACCGACGGCCTGGTCCAGGACCTGCGCATCAACTGGGTCTGGATGCCGCCGTGGGGCCCCGACAAGATCACCGATGACGGCCGCGAGCAGCTGCGCGCCCTCGGCTTCAACGTCTGAGGCCGCCGCCGATCGTCACCCCGCTGCCGCGCGGTTCCTCCCTCCGGGGAAGGGGCCGCGCGGCAGCGGCGTTCTCGCCCCCAGCAGGGCGGCACGTGCGCGTGCGACACCCCTGGCCGTCACGCAAGCGCCGCCCCCGACCGCCTCGGGCCGTCCACCGAGGCCCGCGCAGGCCCGGCAGATCCCCGGTGCGGGCACCGGATCGTGGCACCTGCCGCACAACGTGCGCCTCACTGCGGAGCGTCCCGTCGGGCAGCCGGACCTTCTCGACCCGGTAGTACCCGGCGTCGGTGAGCTCCTTCAAGGCCTTGCGCACGGCCCCACGCCCCTGCGGACTGGTGTCGGCCATGTGACGCCCGTCCCCCCGCCACCCATCGGGCCGGGAGAGCAGATCCGCGAGCAGACCGCGGGCGGTGTAGCTCAACTTCCGGTATTGCAACACGGAGTTGGGCAACACGGTGAAGTTGCGCGCGTGGGCGCTACGATGGACACGCATGGGAGTGTCAGCTCCTTTTGCCGGACCCCGGGGTGTTCCAGCACCGCCGGGGTCGCATTTTTCTCTTTGCACACGGAACGTACCACGCTATTTGACGCAGCGTGAGGTATTCGTGACTATCTGATAGGATTCAAGGCTCCCCGGCTCGGCGACTCCCGCCACCGCTGCCCCATGACTGCCCTTAAGGGGACGGCGTGATCGTGCGCTGGAGAAGCTACTCGCTGACCATGCCGAGCACGGCCCCACCGGTGTCCGTGCATCGCCAAGGGTGCGGACTCGATCTTCGCCGACGCGGTGCTCTCGCTGGGCGGTCGACTGGTCGCCGTGGTCCCGTCGGCCGACTACCGCCGGACCAAGGTCAAGCCGGCACACGCAGCCGAGTTCGACCGTCTTCACCAGGCCGCCGCCGAGGTTGTCGTCATGCCGTTCGCCGAGGCCGACCGCGAGGCTTACGAAGCCGCCAACAACGAGCTGCTGCGCCGTGCTGACCACTTGTTCGCCGTGTGGGACGGCAGGCCCGGCAACGGGCGCGGGGGGACCGCTGACACTGCCGGTGCAGCCCGTGCAGCCCAGCTACCTGTGACGATCGTGTGGCCCGAGGGTGCCACCCGTACAAGCTGACGGAGCCGTCAGCTGGCCGCGAGCCTGGCCGCCCCGAAACGGATGCTTCGGGGCGGCCGTGCTTGTGACTACCTGACGGCGGTGAGGTCCCCGCGGGCGACGGCCGAGCGGAGGACCAAGGCGATCTCCTGCGGCAGGAGGTTGACCGCGTCGAGGGCCCCGGTGGTCAGCGGGATCTCCTCCAGGAGGTACTCGCCCCGCCCTTCCTGGCTGAACTCGGGACCGCTGCGGTCCTCGAAGCTCCACTCCTCGATGGTGGCGAGGTAGAAGTCCTGGCGCTCGCCCTCGCCCTCCATGGTGTGGAGCAGGCCGACGATCCGTGCCTCGCCCCCGACCTCCTCCCGCACCTCCCGCAACAGCGCCTCCTCGGGCCCCGGATCGGTCGCCTCGACCTTCCCCCCGACGATCACCCAGTACGGGTCGACGCCGGGGCGGATGCGCTTGATCAGCAGCATGGTGCCATGTGGAGTGAGGAGGACGGCCCGGACTCGGTGTTGCATGGTGCCTTCTTCCTTAGCGGGGCGGGTTCCTTCTGCTCATCGAACCAGAGGATTTGGGGTACTGGGTGTCGGCCGCGTGCCGGTGCACGCGGCCGACCCGAAACGCAGGCAGAGGCGCTGCGCTACGGGCGGCCACCCATCGGCGTCGCCGCCGTGGCCGTTTGATTTCGAGATCGGCACTGAGAGGTGGAGGTCCTCTCCGGGCGGCACGCGGCCAGGCCTCGGGTGGGCACCCGGGGGCGGGCATGCCGAGGCGCGGAAGCGCCGCTGCCCGGGACTTCGGAGGAAGTCCCGGGCAGCGGCGTTTGCCGTGCGAGGAGGTCAGGTGGTGCGGGGGCGCTTGGCTACGGCGATGGCGAGGGCGGTGCAGAGGAGGGCGGCGAGGAGGGTGAAGCCGCTGGTGGCGGGGAGGAGGCCGTAGGTCTGGACGAGGGCGCCGACGGCGACGATGGGGAGGGAGGAGCCGAGGTAGATGATGATCCACAGCGAGCTCAGCTCGGAGCCCCTCCGTTCGGGGTTCATCGCGGCGGCGGCGGTGGTGAACAGGGAGCGGAAGGCGATGCCCTGGCAGGCGCCGCCGAGGACGCTGCCGATGAACAGCAGGGCCGGGGTGCCGGTGTACTGGGCGGTGACGACCAGGGCAAGGCCGGCGGCCAGGCCGGCCATGCCGAGGGCGATCACCAGGCGGTCGGCGGTCGGCGGGACGAGCAGCTGGGCGACGGCCGAGGAGCCGAGCAGCAGGGCCGCGACCACGGCGCCGATCAGCTTGGAGTCGGTGTGCAGCAGCTTGGCGGCGAAGGCCGGGGCCAGGCTGAGGTAGACGCCGAAGACCGCGTAGGAGACGAACCCGGCCGCGGCGGCGAGCAGGAACTCCCGGCGGCCGGTGCGCGGCAGCCGCAGGCGCTGCGGGCGCAGGTGGGCCGGGGTGGTGATGCGCGGCGGGGCGGCCGGCGGGCGGTTGCGGCCGGGCATCCTCGGGTGGACGAGGGCGAGTGGCACGCAGAGGGCGAGCAGGGCGATCGCGTGCAGCAGGAAGGGCGTCGGCAGCGGGTCGGCGCCGCCGGCCAGCAGGGCGCCGACCACCGGGCCGAGTGCGACGCCGCCGGCGGAACAGGCCAGCGTGATCTTGGCGGCCCGGGTCGGGTGGTCCGGCATCAGGTCGCCCAGGGCGGCCCCGGCGGCGCCGGTGGACAGGCCCACCGCGATGCCCTGGACGGCCCGGCCGGCCGCGAGCTGCCAGAAGCTGCCGGAGGTCGCGAACACGACGTCGCCGACGGCGGACAGCGCGACGGCGGGCAGGATCAGGGCGCGTCGGCCGAGGTGGTCGGACCAGTGGCCGACCACGGCCAGCACCGGGACCAGCGCGAACACGTAGAACGCGAAGAGGATCGTGGTGTCCAGCGCGGTGAGGTGCAGCTGTTGCTGGAGGAGCGAGTAGATCGGCGTGGCCAGGTTGGCGCCGATCAGCATGAGCAGCAGGGCGGCGGCGACGAGGCCGACGCGTACTCCGCGCAGCGCGTTCCAGCGGCTGATCGCGGCGAGCCGGAGCTGGGCGCGGGGCGCGAGCTCCAGGGGAAGCAGGGCCTCCGACAGTCGGCGTCCGTCGAGCTGCGCGGTGCGCAGGCCGGAGCCGGCGGGGGAGAGGTCCGCCATGGCAGGGGTCTCCTGTGGCCGGGCGCCACCCGGGTCGGCGGGGTGTGCCGGCGCGCCCGTCCTGGCGGCGCTGTGGTGGTGGCCTCGGTGCGGGCTCCCTGGTGGAGCGGGTGAGCTGAGAGGGGGGGCTACGTTGCCCGTCGGCGCGCGCGGGGTTGTGCGCGGTACCGACTTCGAAGGATAAGGGGTGGGCGCACGGTCGCGGCGCGCGCCCCTGGAGGCCGGGCGTCCGGGGTGCCCGGCCTATACGCTGAGGTGGTGGACCGGTGACGCGGAGGTGATGATCCCCGCGGCCGGACCGGCTGACCGCTCGGCGTAGGGAGAACGCGCAACGATGGCCGCACGACGTCGTAGGAACGCCGACACCCCGGCGGGTGGGCCGGGCGAGGGCGCGGTGCTGCCCGCCGACCTGGAGCTGCAGGATCTGTACGGGGCGTTCGCCGCGCACGGGCTGGACGACGACGACCTGGACGACGCGGCCGTGCTGGTGCCGCCGGTCGTCCTGCCGTCCGAGCCGGAGCTGGCCGATCGGGCGAAGGCCGTCCCGATGTTCGGGTGGGCGCTGAAGCTGGCCCGCTGGACGGCGCCGCACCGCGCGGTGGACGAGTTCGGCGACCTCACCGGCCCGGACCGGGCCCCGGCCGCCCGGCTGCTGGGCCTGGCCCCCGAGGAGGGGGACGCGCCGGAGGAGGCGGTGGTCGAGGCGATGCGCGCCTGGTCGCTGGCCTGCGACCTGGACCTGGTCGAGATCGGCACCACGGCGGCCGGCGAGCACGTCGCGATCCCCGGTCCGGACCTGGAGCCGGCCGAGGAGGGGGACCCCGAGACCGTCCTGGAGCTGTGGCTGACGGCCGCCGGGATCGTCCGCGAGCTGGCGGTGGAGGCGGACTCCCAGGAGCTGGAGGCGGAGGCCGGGGAGCAGGCGGAGGAAGAGGACGTCGACGGCCTGAACGAGGTCGAGGACGCCCGCGACGAGGCCGCCGAGCTGCTCGACGAGGCGCTGCAGGTGCTGTACGAGACCACCGCCTTCGCCGAGCCGGGCAACGAGACGGTGCCGCTGGGCGTGCTGGCGGCGCTGCTGGTGGTCCCGGAGGGCGAGGAGCCGAGCGACGAGCTGCTCGGCGACATCACCGATGTGATGGTCGCCCTGGACCCGATGCTCGCCGACCTCGCCGAGCTGGGCGTGCTGGAGTACCGTCCGATCGACCCGGAGCTCTTCGACGAGGAGGAGGAAGGGGAGGACGAGCGGCCGGCGCAGGCCGAGCCGGCCGAGCTGGACGAGGCGGAGTCCGCCCGGTTCGGGCTGGTCCGGCTCACCCCGCTGGGCCAGTACGGGATCCGGCAGTGGCTGCTGGAGGACGGCTACGACGCGCCGCTGGTCGGGGACCTGGCCCGGGGCGACGCCGCCGAGCTGCTGCGCGGGGTCAGCGAGGCCGCCAACGTGCTGCCCGAGGAGGAGCTGAAGGTCTGGGTCGCCGACCGGGAGCCGGTGGCGGCGGCGCGCGAGCTGCTGGCGGCGGCGCGCGGCAGCGACGCGTACGCCCCGATGCGGCGGCTGCTCTGCCACTCGGCGCTGACCCTGCTCGGCGCGTCCGCCGAGCCGTCCGTCCGCGAGGTGCTGGACGACCCGGAGCTGGGCGGCGGCGCGCGGGCCTGGCTGGTCGCGCTCGGCGCGGCGGACGTGCCGGTGCCGGACCGGGCGATGGCGCTGTGGACGGTGGTGGACGCCTTCGCGGCCCAGCTGCTGGACACCGGCGGCGATCCGGACCAGCTGCGCGACCTGGTCGCCGAGCTGCCGGTGACGGACGACCCGGTGGGCTACTTCGGCGAGCTGTGGCGGGTCGAGCACCCGTACACGGCGGACGTGCTGGAGGCGGTCGGCGAGCTGCACCCGGACCGGGCGGTGGCCAAGGAGGCCCGCAAGGCGGCGTTCAAGGCCCGTTCCCAGGGCTGAGCCGCCGCCCCGCGCCCAGCGACGCCCGTTACTGCGGGAGGTCGAGCGAGCCGTCCTCGGTGAAGGCGAAGAACGGGTTGTGGGCCAGCTCCCAGAGGTGGCCGTCCGGGTCCTCGAAGTACCCGGAGTAGCCGCCCCAGTCGGTCGCACCCGGGGGCCTGACCACGACGGCGCCGGCCGCCACCGCCGTCTCCAGGGCGGCGTCCACCAGGGCCGGGGACTCCAGGTTCACGGCGAGGGTGACGCCGCGGAACGCCGGTTCGCCGGCGGACGGCACGCCCGCGTCGGCGGCCAGCGCGTCGTGCGGGAAGAGGCCGAGCACCGAGTCGGCGGTGCGGAACCAGACGATCTCCGGGCTGGAGGCGGCCGAGCGGTGCCAGCCCAGCGCCTCGTAGAAGCGGGCGCTGCGGTCGAGGTCGGCCACCCCGAGGGTGACGATGCTGAGCCGGGCGGGGAAGGGCGTGGTCGCTGTCATGCCCGCCAGCGTAGGGAGCGCGACCGACAACGGCGCCCCGGGCGGGGCCGTCCGGTGGGGCGGCCGATCGGCCCGTCGGGCAAAGGGCTTGATGACCCGGCAGTTCGGGCCACGTATCGTTGCCCGGGTGCCGAGGGCACGGCGAGGACGGCGAGTGCAGGGGGTGCGGCGCGGGATGACGCGGGCGAGCGGAGCGGGCCGGGACGGCCGGTACGGGGACGGTGCGGGGACGGTGCACCCGGAGCCGTACGACCGCCCGGGGGAGCACCCGGACGGCCCCCCGGAGGAGTACCCGGCCGGAGACCTGGAGGAGTTCCTCGCCGTTCAGGAGGGACTCGCCCGCCGCACCCTCGCCGCGGCCGACTTCCCGGTGTACGGCGTCGCCCCCGTGCCGGGCCTGGGCGGCGGCGCGCTGGTCGGCTACGGGTCGGACGGCGCCGGCGCGGCGGTCGCCGGGCCGCCGGCCGGAACGGGAGCGGAGGCCGGGTGGGCCGCGCCCGGCTGGATCGAGGTCGGCTTCGGCGACTGGGCCTCGCCGCAGGGCCCCTACGTCACCGTGCGCACCCACCGGCCCGGCGCCGACCGGTTCGAGCCGCTGCCCGAGCTGGAGGACGTCGTCGAGGACGAGCGCGACCGGGTCTACGAGCAGCTCGGCGTCGACGAGGGCGACACGCCCGGCCGGGTCAGGGCGCTGCGCGAGTGGATCACCGTCGACGGCGAGACCCGCGCGGTGGAGGTGCACGAGGACCGGCGCGGCCTGTGGTCCGGCGCGGCGCTGCCCGGCTGTCCGGTCAGCGGCGGCGAGCCGGTCTGGGCGGGCCGGTTCCGGGTGGACGGGCTGACCGTCACGGTCTGCGGGCGCGGGGTGTCGCCGGGCGGCGTCGAGCTGGTGCGGATCCGCGACCACGAGCGCTGCCTGGGCGGCCGTACTGAGCTGCTGCGCGAGCTGGCCGTCCGCCGGGGCCGGTACCTGCCGGTGGAGCAGCGCGAACTCGCCCCGGTCTCCGGACTGGAGGCGCACCGGGCGGTGATCGCGCACGGCATCAGCGGGGCCGCCGCCCTGGAGGCGCGGCTGCGCTCCGGCCGCCCGCTCCGGCCGCCCCGCGGGGCACGGGCGGAGGCGGAGGCGCTGCGCCGGGAGGCGGCGGTGCGCCAGCAGATGCGGCTCGCCTCGGAGACCAGGGCGGAGGCGGCCGAGGCGGTGGCCTCGATGGTCGAACAACTCTGCCGGCTCTCCCAGCTGACGCACTGGGTGGTGGGCACGCCGGAGGGCGACGCCGCGGTGGAGGAGTCGATCCGGTACACGGTGTTCGCCAGCGAGGTGGCGAGCCTGCCGGCGCAGCGCGCCTGGCAGCAGGTCCGGCGCGGGGAGCGCGGGGAGCACGGGATGGGCGAGCAGCTGTGGCTGGCGGCCTGGGAGCAGTGGCGGGCGGCGCGCGCCGGACGGTGAGCCGGCGGCCGGGCGCCGGGGGCGTGACGCCGGCCGGCGGTGGCCTCGGGTGGGCCGAACGGAGGGTGACGGTGGCCCCACCGGCGGTGTGACCTGTGGTGACCAGGCAAAAGATGTGTCATGGGTTCGCATAAGGTCGGCCAATGACCACTCGGACGAGGTGTCCGCTTCACTCGGCGTTCACCGGGCGGGCAGAGTCTGCTGGGCGTCGACGACCAGCCTCGACACCTCTCATGCCACGCACCGGGCTCCGCCCCGGTCGGCGGCCCACCCCTCAGGAGTGACTGCCATGTCGCTGTCCCGCCGGGACTTCGTCAACCGTTCCACCCTCGTCGGGGCCGGCGTTCTGATCGCCGGCAGCGCCGAGGCCCTGGCCACCGCGCCGGGTGCGATCGCCGCCCCGGCCGGTGGCGAGGCTCCGGTCGCCGAGGCCGCCGCGGCCGAGCGCGTCGCCGTCGGCTACGGCCAGCTGGTCGCCGACCCGGAGGGCCTGCTGGCCCTGCCCAAGGGCTTCAAGTACAAGGTCCTGAACCGCGCCGGCGTCAGCAAGCTGCGCACCGGCGAGTTCACCCCGAGCAACCACGACGGCACCTCGGCGTTCGAGGACGAGCGCGGCGGCAACCTGCTGGTCGTCAACCACGAGCTGTCCGGCGCCCGCGCCAACTGGCCGAACCCGGTCCCGCTGACCGAGGGCCACGTCTACGACCCGGGCGCGGCCGGCGGCTGCACCATCGTGCACGCCAAGGCCAACGGCAAGGTCGAGCAGTGGGTCGGCATCGCCGGCACCGCCACCAACTGCGCCGGTGGCATCACCCCGTGGGGCACCTGGCTGTCCGGCGAGGAGACCGAGGACAAGGCCGGCAAGAACGGCTTCACCAAGGACCACGGCTACGTCTTCGAGGTCGACCCGTTCGACGACGACTACAACCGCGACCCGCAGCCGGTGAAGGCCTTCGGCCGCTTCGCCCACGAGGCCGTCGTCGTCGACCCGAAGCGCGGCCACGTCTACCTGACCGAGGACGCCTCCAACCCCAACGGCCTGCTGTTCCGCTGGACCCCGGAGGCCGGCTTCAAGCACGGCCGCTACAAGCTGCGCAAGCTGGCCGCCGACGCCGGCGTGTTCGAGGCCTTCAAGGTCTTCGACGCCCAGGGCAAGTTCATCGACGACCTGTCGCGCGCCACCAAGGTCGGCACCACCTACGGCGTGGACTGGGTCAAGGTCCAGGACCGCGACGCCAGGACCGTCTCCATCCGCAAGCAGTTCAAGGACGGCGAGGTCACCCGCGCCCGCAAGCTGGAGGGCATGTGGTGGGGTGACGGCGGCTTCTACTTCGTCTCCAGCTACGCCCGCGCGGAGAGCCCCGGCGCCGCCCACGACGGCCAGGTCTGGTTCTACAACCCGACCCGCCGCACCATCACCCTGAAGGTCCTGCTGGGCGTCAACACCGACGTCTGGGGCGACCACGACAACTTCGACGGCCCGGACAACATCACCGTCTCGCCCTACGGCGGCATCGTGATCGCCGAGGACGGCGAGGGCGTCTCGCACCTGTTCGGCGCCACCGACGAGGGCCTGACCTTCCCGATCGCCCGCAACGAGCTCAACATCGGCACCGCCGAGAAGCCCGAGTTCAGCGAGTTCACCGGCGTCACCTTCTCGGACGACGGCAAGACCCTCTTCGCCAACATCCAGACCCCGGGCATCCAGCTGGCCATCACCGGCCCGTGGCACCGCCTGAACGAGCACAAGCGCGGCCAGGGCTACGGCGCCTGAGCCTGATCACCGGAAGGGGCCCGTTCCTCGGAGCGGGCCCCTTCCGCGTGCCCGGGCGCCTGTCGCGTGCCGGGGCTCAGGGCTCGGCGGGCAGCCGCAGCTGCAGCATGGCGAGCAGCCGCTGCTGCGGCTGGGCGAGGTCGATGCCGGTCAGCTGCTCGGCCCGGCGGACCCGGTAGCGCAGGGTGTTCGGGTGGATGTGCAGGGCGTCCGCCGCGACCCGGACCTCGCCGAGCGCGTCCAGCCAGGCCAGCACCGACTCGGCGAGCCGGGTGCCGTGCCGCCGGTCGTACTCGGCGAGCGCGGTGAGCCGCGGGTCGCGCAGGCCGCCGCGCTCCTGGAGCAGTGCCAGGATCTCGCTGACCAGCACCTCGGCCTGGACGTCGATCAGCGCCGCGACCTCCAGCTCCACCCCGCCGCGGCCCATCGCGTCCAGGATCCGGTCCGCCTGGGCGCGTGACTCGGGCACCAGGGCGAGGCCGTCCACCGTCGAGCCGATCGCGGCGCGCAGCGGGACGCCCAGGTGGTCCCGGGCCGCCTCGACCACCTCCTGCGCCCAGCCGCGCACGGTGGCCATCGGCAGGTTGGCGGGCAGCTCGGGCAGCAGGACGTAGACCCGGGACTCGATCGGCGCGAGCAGCGCGGCGCGGTGCCGGGCCGCCGTGTGCACCGAGATCAGGCCGGTCACCTCGGCCCGGGTCAGCTGCTCGGTGGTGCCCGCGCTGTACGCCAGCACGGTGGCCGGGCGGCGCAGGTCCAGGCCGAGGTGGGTGGCCAGCGACTGCGGGCCGGTGGAGCCCTCCAGCAGGCCGGTGAGCAGGGTCTGGGTCAGCCGGACGTCCGCGGACAGCTCCCGGCGCCGGCGCACCAGCTGGGCGGCGGCCACCCGGGCCGCGCCGACCAGCGCCTGCTCGGCCAGCGGCGCGAGCGGCTGGGCGCCCTCCTGCACCCAGATGGTGCCCAGCGGCTGCGCGCCGGCCCGGATGCCGATCGCCAGCCGGCGGCGCAGCCCCAGCTCCGGGTGCGGGTCGACCGCGATGGCGGTGTCCGAGCTGCGCAGGTGCTGGAAGACGCCCCACTCGCGGAGCTTGGACAGGTACGGCTCGGGGCCCTGCCAGCCGAGGATGGACAGCCGGCGCAGGTCGTCGACCTCGTCGGAGTCGGAGGAGCGGGAGTAGGCGAGCACCCGGCTGGAGGTGTCCTCGATCGAGACGATGCCGTTGGTGAGGACGGCGACGGTCTGGGCGAGCGAGAAGAGGTCGCCGGCGTTGTGCTCGGCGGTGCCGGGCGTGTCCGGTGCGTCGGGCCCGGCGATGATCGCGCGGGCGAGCGAGTCCAGGTGCTCCCAGCGGGTCTCCCGGCGCACCGAGAGCAGCGCCACGCCCGCCTCGGTGGCCGACTCGCGCAGCGCGTCGGCCTGCCCGGGGGCGTCCAGCTTGACGGCCACCGCGGCGGCCCCGGCCCGGCCGGCGGCCCGCAGCGCCGGGAGCGCGGCGCGGCCGCGGGCGCCGATGGCGAGCACGAGCTCGCCGGGGGCGGCGGTCGGCGGGTCCTCGGGGTCGAGGATGGCGACGTCGCGGACCGGGACGTCCAGGCCGTGCGGCGCGGCCTGGAGCTCGACGAGCGGTTCGCCCAGGGACATCAGCAGCTGCCGGAGCGGGAGGCCGGGGGTGGTCATACGGGCCTCCTCGGGGGCGTCCGGAGGGCTGGTGCCCGAATCTTCATCCAGGCGGACAACGCCGTCCGGATGATTTTAGCCGTCCGGCCAATCAAGCGGGCCCCGGTGCAGGAATAGCGTTCGTCATGTGGCCGGCGTGCGACCCGCGCCGGCATCCCCCCGCAAGAAACGAAGGAGAGCGTGCGCTCTATGGACGCTGTGACCCAGGTCCCCGCGCCGGTGAACGAGCCGGTCCACAGCTACGCCCCGGGCAGCCCGGAACGGGCCCGTCTGGAGGCCAAGCTGAAGGAGCTGGGCGGCCAGGAGCCGGTCCAGCTGACCATGACGATCAACGGTGAGCGCCGGATGGGCGGCGGCACCGAGTTCCACGTCGTCCAGCCGCACAACCACGCGGCGAGGCTCGGCACCCTGCGCAACGCCACCCAGGCGGACGCGCAGGAGGCCATCGACACTGCCCTGGCCGCGGCCCCGGCCTGGCAGGCGCTCTCCTTCGACTCCCGCGCCGCGATCTTCCTGCGCGCCGCCGACCTGCTGGCCGGCCCCTGGCGCGAGACCCTGGCCGCCGCCACCATGCTCGGCCAGTCCAAGACCGCGCAGCAGGCCGAGATCGACACTCCCTGCGAGCTGGTCGACTTCCTGCGCTTCAACGTGCACTTCGCCCGCCAGATCATGGCCGAGCAGCCGGTCTCCTCGGACGGCGTGTGGAACCGCAGCGACCACCGCCCGCTGGAGGGCTTCGTCTACGCGATCACCCCGTTCAACTTCACCGCCATCGCCGGCAACCTGCCGACCGCCCCGGCGCTGATGGGCAACGTGGTGCTGTGGAAGCCCTCGCCGACCCAGCAGTTCTCCGCGCACCTGCTGATGCAGCTGCTGGAGGAGGCCGGCCTGCCCAAGGGCGTCATCAACATGGTGACCGGCGACGGCCTGGACGTCTCCGCCGTCGCGCTGAAGCACCCGGCGCTCGCCGGCATCCACTTCACCGGCTCCACCGCCACCTTCCAGCACCTGTGGCGCGAGGTCGGCAACAACATCTCCGGCTACCGCACCTACCCGCGGATCGTCGGCGAGACCGGCGGCAAGGACTTCCTGGTCGCCCACCCGTCCGCCGACAAGGCCGTGCTGAAGACCGCGATGACCCGCGGCGCCTTCGAGTTCCAGGGCCAGAAGTGCTCCGCCCTGTCCCGCGCCTACGTCCCGGCCTCGATCTGGGCCGAGCTGAAGGACGAGTTCCGCGACGAGGTCGAGGGCCTCACCATGGGCGACGTCACCGACCTGTCGAACTTCATGTCGGCCGTCATCGACGACCGCTCGTTCGCCAAGAACAAGGCCGCCATCGACCGCGCCCAGGCCGACCCGCAGGTCGAGGTCCTGGCCGGCGGCACCTACGACGACTCGGTCGGCTACTTCGTCCGCCCGACCGTCCTGGTCTGCGAGGACCCGGCGAGCGAGTACTTCAAGGACGAGTACTTCGGCCCGATCCTGGCCGTGTACGTCTACGAGGACGAGAAGTACGACGAGATGCTGGCGCAGATGGAGTCGGTGTCGGCCTACGGCCTGACCGGCGCGATCATCGCCCAGGACCGCGAGGCCGTCCAGCACGCGATGCTCAAGCTGCGCAACGCGGCCGGCAACTTCTACATCAACGACAAGCCGACCGGTGCGGTCGTCGGCCAGCAGCCGTTCGGCGGCGGCCGGGCCTCGGGCACCAACGACAAGGCCGGTGCCAAGCAGAACCTGGCGCGGTGGACCTCGACCCGCTCGGTCAAGGAGACCTTCGTCCCGCCGACGGACTACCGCTACCCGCACATGGGCTGAGTGCCCCGGACGACTTGGTCCCTGACGCCCCCGGTCCCGCAGCCGGCCGCGTCCCACGGGCGGCGGACCGGCCACCCCCCTCGGTCCGCCGCCCGTACTTTCTGCCACCCTTAGAAGCACCAGCTCCAGGAGTCACGATGCTCCGTTCCGCCCTCCTCGCGGCTTCCCGGTCCTCGCAGGTCCGCACCGTCGTCGAGAAGTTCCCGCCGACCCACGCGATAGTCGAGCGGTTCGTCGCCGGCGAGGCCCTCGACGACGCCGTCACCGCCTGCGACGACCTGGTCGCCACCGGCCGCAAGGTCACCCTGGACCACCTCGGCGAGGACACCCAGGACGCCGCCCAGGCCGCCGGCACCGCCGAGGCCTACGAGCACCTGCTCAAGGCGCTCAAGGAGACCGGCCTGGCCGCCGGCGCCGAGGTCTCGGTCAAGCTCTCGGCCGTCGGCCAGTTCCTCCCGGTGGACGGCGAGAAGATCGCGCTGGAGAACGCCCGCCGCATCTGCGAGGCCGCCGCCGACGCCGGCACCACGGTGACCCTCGACATGGAGGACCACACCACCACCGACTCCACCCTGGCCATCGCGCGCGAGCTGCGCGAGGACTTCCCCTGGCTGGGCGTCGTCCTGCAGGCCTACCTGCGCCGCACCGAGGCCGACTGCCGCGAGTTCTCCGGCGCCGGCTCGCGCGTGCGCCTGTGCAAGGGCGCCTACAAGGAGCCCGAGTCGGTCGCCTTCCAGGGCAAGCACGAGGTCGACCTCGCGTACGTCCGCGCGCTCAAGGTGCTGATGGCCGGCGAGGGCTACCCGATGATCGCCTCGCACGACCCCAACATGATCAAGATCGCCGGCCAGCTGGCCCAGTGGAACGGCCGCACGCGCGACTCCTTCGAGTACCAGATGCTCTTCGGCATCCGCCCCGAGGAGCAGCTGCGCCTCGCCGACGAGGGCAACACCATGCGCGTGTACCTCCCGTACGGCCAGGAGTGGTATGGCTACTTCATGCGCCGCCTCGCCGAGCGCCCGGCCAACCTCACCTTCTTCCTGCGCGCCATGGCCACCCGCGGCTGACGCGTACGAGCACACGGCGGCCCGCGCCCTCCCTCCGGAGGGCGCGGGCCGCCGTGCGTTCCGGTCCTAGAGGAAGGGCTTGGTGTCGAGCTCGAATTCGAACGGGGCGGGGAGGTGGAGTGGCTCACCGAAGGCGGCCAGGCGCACCTCGGTGTACTCGTCGCGCTTGGGGTTCGAGAAGAGGCTGACCTGCGATTTCTCCCGATCGATCAGCAGATACAGCGGGATCGCAGCGCGCGCGTAGCAGTGGCGCTTGGCGATCCGATCCTGGTCGGGCTTGGTGGACGTCACCTCCGCCACCATGGCCACACCGTTCGGTTCCATCCAGGACGGGGCGCCTCGGAAGAGGCGGAGATCCATGGGCGCGAATGTCGCGTCGGGGATGACGTGGTTCTTCGGGCAGAGCCCACCGCTGACCAACCGGAGGCCTTTGGTGCCCGCCACTTGCATCCGGACCTTGGAAAGACGGCTCGTCTGGTCGATGAGCAGCCCGACGTAGTCCTCGTGATCGCCGTCCGGCGGTGGTGCCACGCTGATCTCTCCCTCGATGAGCTCGGCCCGGAAGCCTTCGGGGGAGTGCAGGCTCAGGAAGCTCTCCAGCAGGATGTCCTCCTGCGACGGGGAGTCCGCGATCGGTTTCTCATGCGCCACAGCACTCATGATGCCCATCCTTCAGATGAACGTCACGCTAGTGCCGGGTTCGGCGGACTTATGCCGTGCGCGGTGGTTCTTCACCCGACGGTGTGAGGCGCTGGGCGGCGTAGGCTCGGTTCGCTGGTGAACTGGGCTTTCGGCGGTGGGAGTTGGCATGGTGGTGAAGCGGTTCGCGGAGTTGTCGACGCCGTTGGTGGCGGACGCGTGCGTGCGGGTGGGGGTGGCGCCGCGGGCGGCGCCGGCGGGGGTGCGGGCGGTGCTGGCGGGGAGCCGGGTCGCCGGGCGGGTGCTGCCGGTGCGGCACTACGGGAGCGTGGACGTGTTCCTGGAGGCGTACGGGGCGGCCGAGCCCGGGGACGTCGTGGTGATCGACAACGGCGGGCGGACCGACGAGGCGTGCGTCGGGGACCTCGCCGTGCTGGAGGCGCGGGCCGCGGGGGCCGCCGGGGTGGTGGTGTGGGGGCTGCACCGGGACACCCCGGAGCTGGTGGAGATCGGGCTGCCGGTGTTCAGCTACGGCAGCCTGCCGCTCGGTCCGCTGCGGCTGGACGGGCGGGAGCCGGAGGCGCTGGCCAGTGCCCGGTTCGGACCGCACCTGGTGGGCACCGGGGACGTGGTGTTCGCGGACGCGGACGGCGTGCTGTTCGTGCCCGGCGACCGGCTGGACGAGGTGCTGGAGGCGGCGGCCGGCATCGCCCGCACCGAGCGCGCGCAGGCGGAGCGGATCCGGGCGGGCGACACGCTGCGCCGGCAGACCGCCTTCGACGCGTACCTGGAGCGCCGCGCCGCCGACCCGGCGTACAGCTTCCGGCAGCACCTGCGGCAGGTCGGCGGGGCGATCGAGGAGTGAGCCGGGACGCCGGCGCCCCCCGACGGTGCGTCGGGGGGCGCCGGCGGGAGCGGGTCAGAGCATCGAGGCGGCCGGCTTGACCATGGCGCGGGCGGTCTTGGCGTCGACGTACTCGCCGATCGCGGTCATCACCCACTCGCCCGAGTACTGGCGGACCAGCTTGCACATCACCACGCCGGTGCGCGACTCGGAGTGGGTGAGGTCGAAGCGGACCAGCTCCTGGTTGGTGGCGGCGTCCACCAGGCGGCAGTAGGCGTTCTTGACCTCGGTGAACTTCTGGCCGGAGAAGGAGTTCACGACGAAGACCAGGCCGCAGACCTCGGCCGGCAGGCCGTCGAGGTGGACGGTGATCGACTCGTCGTCACCGCCGCCCTCGCCGGTCAGGTTGTCGCCGGAGTGGGCGATGGCGCCGTTGAAGATGCCCAGCTTCATGAACCAGGCGGTGTCCAGCTTCTCGCGCTTGGCGTCGAAGGCGAGGCAGGAGGCGTCGAGGTCGATGTTGCGGCCGCGTCCGGCGGGCTCCCAGCCCAGGCCCATCCGGACGGCGGACAGGAACGGCTTGCCGTTCTTCTCCAGCGAGACCGAGCCGCCCTTGGTGAGGCTGACCCGGCCCTTGTCCAGGGTGACCTTGGTGAAGGACGGGGCGGCGGCCGGCGGGGCCGGGGGAGCGGGCGGCATCGGGGGCGCGCTCTGCGGCATCGGCGGGGCGGAGGCCATCGCGACCCGGGGGTCGACCGGGGCGGCGGGCGCCGGCGGCGGGGTGACCGGGGCCGGGGTGACCGGGGCCGGGGGCGCGACGGGCGCCGCGGCGGGGACCGGGGCCGGGGCGGCGGCCGGCTGGTCGTCGACGCTGACGCCGAAGTCGGTGGCGATGCCGGCCAGGCCGTTGTCGTAGCCCTGGCCGACCGCGCGGACCTTCCAGGCGCCGTTGCGCTGGTAGACCTCGACCACGATCAGCGCGGTCTCCCGGCCGAGCGGCGGCGGGGTGAAGGTGACCAGCACCTCGCCGGTGGCGGCGTCCCGGACGGTCGCGGTCGGCTCGATGCCCGCGAAGGTGGCGCCGGCCTCGTCGGGGCTGGCGGTCACCACGATCTTGGTGATCCCGGCCGGGACGGCGGCGGTGTCGACGGTGATCGCGTCGGGCGTCCCGGGGGAGGCCGGGCGGTGGGTCACGCCGGGTCCGTTCGGGGCGTTGTAGAAGACGAAGTCGTCGTCCGAGCGGACCTTGCCGGCGTCGGTCAGCAGCAGGCCCGAGACATCCAGCGCCTTGGGTGCGGTGACCTCGACGGTCACCCGCGCGGCGGTCAGCGGGGCGTTTCCGCCCTGGGTCAGGACCGTGGACACGAACTCCTCCTGGAATGCGGTGGTGCGGCGCCTGCCCCTACGGTGGGGCGGCTGTGCCGGCTGGCGACCACAGTAACGAACGAGCCGGGCCGGATGCGCCCGAACCGGGCGCTGACCTGTCGCATTGTCGGCTTGTCGGACCGGGGTGGGGCTGTGCGGGACGCGGCGTGGCGGTCAGCCGGCCGGGGCGGTGGCGCGCGGTGCGGGTGCCGGTGCGGCTGTCGGTGCTGCCGCCGGTGCGGCGAAGGTGCCGAGGGCGGCGACGGCGCGCGGACGGCCGATGCCGAAGGCGCTCGCGCTCCAGGACTGGGGCGTGCGGTGGCCGGCGGTCGCCGGGCGGGCGGCCGCACCGGCGGGCGGGCGGGTGCCGCGCACGCTGAAGGTGTAGCGGCCGGGGCGGACGTCCGTGCCGGGCGGGGTGGTGAAGCGGTAGACCGCCGCGCCGTGGTCCTGGTGGGCGGTGACCACGGCGCCGGCGAGGTCCGTCCAGGCGGTTCCGGCGCCGGGGGCCGCCGTGCCGGGGGCGAGGCGGAACTCGGTCTGCAGCGCGGTGAGCGGTTCGGTGACGGTCAGCGCGAGGACGTGCCGGGTGCCGTCGCGGCCGAGCGACTGGACGACGGCCGCGCCGGCGAGCGCCTGGTCGTCGGCCTCGTCCGCGCCGCCGGCGGGCCGGCCGGCGCCGTCGCCCGACGGGTCGGCCTTCGCGTCGGCGTCGGCGGTGGTGCCGAGGGTGCCGCCGGTCCACTCGCGCGGCGACGGCGTGGGTGTGCCGGGGGCGCCCGGGGCGGGGACGAACGGCCGGGGCACGGACGGCGAGGGGGAGGGCGCGGGGGTGGAGGCGGACGGCGACGGGGAGGCCGCGGGCGGCGCCGCGTCCTCGGCGGGCCGGCGGGCGGTCTGGGCGCCGGTGTCGGCGGCGCCGCCGGTCGCGAGCTGCTCCTCGGCGGACTGCGGGCGGTTCGGCCGGCCGCCGGAGAGCGCCTGCGGGTCGCCGCCGGTGCCGGGCGGCTCCGCGGCGGGGCCGCCGGTGACGCCGTGTCGGGGCGCCGGGCCCTCGGCCAGCGGCACGGTGGGCGGGGAGCCGCCGGTGCGGGGCACGGCCGGGCTGGAGGAGCGCTGACCTGGCACGGCGTCGGGCGCGCGGGTGCCGGGCCCGGGCGTGGCCGGGCGGCGGCCCGCCGCCGCGTCGGGGCCGGTGGCCTCCGCGCCGGACGCGGTCCCGGTGCCGGAGGTCGTGCCGGTGCCGGTACCCGTGCCGGAGGCGGCGTCGGGGGAGCCGGCCGGGCTGGGCGGCGGACTGGAGCCGACCCGGGCGACCCCGGCCCGGCGGCCCACGCCCTGCTGCTCGTTGAGCAGGAAGGTGGTGGCGATGCTGATGCCGACGACGGTGGACATCGCCATCGCGGCGCCGGAGAACCGCAGGGTGGGCAGCCGCAGGCGGCCGCCGAACGGCCCGGGACGGCCGTGCCGGCCGTGGCGCGTGCGGTACCGGTCGTGCGCGTACGGCGCGTCCTGCCCGGTGTCGTCGGACAGAGTCACCTGACCCCTCCCTCCCCTGAAGTCGCCGTTTCGGTCGTCGCATTGTCCCACGTGCCGACGGCGGTGCCGGTGCCGCCGGACCGGGCGGACGGCCGCCGGAGTCCCCGGCGTGACCGGCGCGTTCGGTCCGGTCCCGTCGGATCCGGTCGGAAACGGTCCGAGGTGGTACCGGCTGGTCCGGTCCGGTCGGAAACGTCGTCCGCGGTTCGTTCGGGCACGGTCCGGCCGGGTGGTTGCGGGGGCGCGCGTGCGGAGTCCGACCGGACGCGCGCGCGGGCGTGCGCCGGCAGGGGGACGAGCCTAGCAGCGGGCCCCGGGGCGGAGGCCAGTGCTCGGACGGAATTGATCCAATCCGTGGACAACCCTTTGACCAGCGGAAGTTGACGGTCCGTCTGACAAGACCGGTAAGGGATCCGGGGGCGCCGCGGGGGTTATTGCAACCTCTTTGCAACCCTTGCCCGACCCGCGCGCGGCGGAGCACGCTGGTGGACATTCCACGCCGTCCCGGAGAGACCGTCATGCCGCCCGACCCGCTGCCAGCACCCTCCAGTGCCCCCCTCGCCGCTACCCCCACGGGCGGCGATGAGGCAGGCTCCACCGCCGCTCCGGCGGCGGTGGAGGAGGTGCTGACCCTGCGGATCTCGCTGGGCGAGGAGGTGGTCGGAGAGGTCCGTACGCGGTTCCGGTTCGACTCCGCGCGCCCGTACGAGGTGCTGCTGACGTTCCACCTGGGGCGGCCGGACGAGGCCGACTGGGTGTTCTCGCGCGAACTGCTGCGCGACGGCCTCCGCTCGTTGAGCGGCCAGGGCGACGTCAAGCTGTGGCCGGCGTACTGCCCGTGCCACGGCTCGACGTTGCACCTGGCGCTCGAGTCGCCGCACGGCGGTGCCCTGCTGGAGGCGCCCAGGCCGAAGGTCCAGGACTGGCTGGACCGGACGTACGCACTGGTGTCGGAGTCGGCCGAGCGGGCCCACGGGCCGACCGACGCCCAGCTGACCGAACTGCTCGGCGGCGGCGGGCGCTGAGCCGGACGCCGGATGCCGTCCGCCGGACGCCGGATGCCGTCCGCCGGGCGGGGTTCGAAGGCGGTCCTAAGGGGGCGGCAGCGGGACGCGGCCGGTCCGGGAGCGCGGCGGCACCGACCCGTCGGCCGGGGGTCGCGGGCCGGGTAACGGCGGAGTGCCGGGCAGCCGGACCGTCCCGCCGACCAGCCCCGCGCGCAGCCTGCGCACGGCCGGCGCCGAGGAGGTCGGCAGCAGGTCGTACGGGTCCTCCGGGCCGAGCACGGTGACCAGCAGCGACTCGGCGAAACGATACGGCCGGTGGGCCAGCAGGCCGCCCAGGTAGCGGCGCAGCCGGGACAGCTCGGCCCGCACCGTCACCGTCCGGGCCGGGTCCCCGAACAGCGCGTCGGCCAGCTGCGCCGCGCTGAGGCCGTTGCGCTCGGTGGCGAGCAGCAGCAGCAGTTCCGCGTGGCGCGGGCTGAGCGCGTGCGACCAGCTGCCGGCCGCGCCGTGCACCGACAGTTCGGGGCCGCCCGCGCGGCGCAGGTCCAGCCGGAGCCCGGCCCCCTCGGCCTGTTCGGCGAGCAGCCCGGCGCCGGGGCCGCCCGCGGTGTCCCCGGACGGGGCGGACGGGGCGGTGTCCTGCGGGCGGACCGGCCGCACCAGCCAGCCGTCGGCGAGCGGCTCGATCACGCACTCGCCCAGGCTGGGCAGCCAGTGCACGGCGGCCGAGCCCCAGCCCTCGGCGGGCAGCCGCAGCCGGGCCGGCGGCGGCAGTCCCGCCGCGGCCGCCGTCCAGCCGGCCGCGTCGACGACCAGGGCGGGGCCGTTCACCCGGGCCAGCATCGGGGCGGCCAGGGTGCGCAGGTGGTGCAGGGACTCCAGGCGGCGGGCGCGCAGCTCGGTCTCGGCGAGCTTGGCGGCGGTGGCGGTCAGCTGGAGCAGGTAGGGGCGCACCGAGTGGGCCGGGCCGCTGAGGTTGATCGCGCCGATCAGCCGGCCGGTGCCGGGGTCGTGCACGGGGGCGGCGACGCAGGTCCAGGAGTGGTGGCTGCGCAGGTAGTGCTCGGCGGAGTGGACGTGCATCGGGCGCTGGGCGCGCAGCGCGGCGGCTATGCCGTTGGTGCCGACGCGCTCCTCCACCCAGCGGGCGCCGGTGAGGAAACCGATCCGCTCGGCGCTGCGGCGCAGGCCGCGTTCGCCCTCCTGCCAGAGGATGTGGCCGTCGGAGTCGGTGATCGCGAGGATCAGCGGGGGCTGGTCGGTCTGCTCGACCAGGGTGTCGCGCAGGATGGGCAGCAGCGGGTCGAGGCCGCTGGCCTGCCGGCGGTGCTCGATCTCGGCGGGGCCGAGGTGGACGGTGGTGGCGCCGGCGTCCGGGTCGAGGCCGATGCGGCGCAACCGCTCCCAGGAGTCGCCGATCTCGGGGCGGGGCTGGAGGAAGGGCGGGTCGTCGGGGGCGGTGTCCCGGTTGGCGCTGCGGGCGGCGGCCTCGGCGAGGGCGCGCTCGTGGATCCTGGCCAGTTCGGCCGCGCTCTGCGGAGTACGGCGTTCGGGTCGTCGGGTCTGCCGTCCGGGCTGCCGCACTCGTGTCGCTCCTCGCCGCCGTTCGAGGGCGCGCCGGGGCCGACGCGCTGACGAAAGCGTACGGGCGCCGTCGGTTCCTGGGGATGGGGTCTGCCAACTCGGAATACCAGACGGTACGAGAGTGGCCGCGCCGACGATTCGGGGCCGGCCGGGCCGGCGCCGGGGTCAGCGGGCGGGCGGTTGCCGCTGGGCGGTCTCGACGGTGCGGTGGAGGTCGGCGGTGGCATCGAGGCTGGTCACGGCGGTGAGGGCGAGGCAGGCGGTGAGGGCCAGGGCGGCGATCCGGTGGGTGGTGGCCGGTCCGGCCGGGCGCGGGTGGAGCAGGGCGGCGACCCGGCGGGGGACCGGTCCGCCGTGGGCCGCCGGGGCGTGCCGGGGGCGGCCCGGCCAGGGGGAGCGCCCGGCGGCGAGGGCGGCCCGGCCCACCGCGCGGGCGGTCACCGCGCGGTCGCCGACCCGGGCGGCGGCGGCCTCGTCGGCCCAGCGTTCGAGGTGGTAGCCGAGCGGCGCGCGCAGGGCCCGCAAGGCCGGGTGGACGACGGCCGCGTGGGCGGCGAGGGCGAGGAAGAGGTGGTGGCGGGCGGTCAGATGGGTGCGTTCGTGGGCGAGCAGCGCCGCGCGTTCGCGGGCGTCCAGGGCGCGGAGCATGCCGGTGGTGACCACGATCCGGCCCGGTTCGGCGGGCCGGCCGGGGCGGCGGGGACGGCCGGGCAGGGCGAAGGCGTCGGCGTGTTCGTCCGGCAGGACGGCGAGTTCGGGGGCGGGCGGGGTGGTGAGCAGCTGCCTGGCGCGCTGGGCCAGCGGGGTGCGCGCCCGGCGCATGGGTGCGCGCGGGGGGCGCGTGTCCGGATGCTGGTCGTACGGGCCGCCTGATGGACGGTGCGGGCGGGCCGCGGTCCCGGTGGCGGCCTCGGCGACGGTTCCGCCGGTGGTTCCGTCGGCGGTGCGGGCGGCGGCGGCCTCGACGGCGGCGCGGGCGGCGCCCAGGTCGCGCCGGTGGCGGCGCGCGGTGCGCAGCGCGAGCGCCCCGAGGACGGCGAGCGCCAGGGCGGCCGGCCCGGCCGCCGCCGGGGTGCCGGGCGTTCCGGCGGCGAGCCAGTGCGGGGAGAGGTGGCCGAGGGCGGCGACGGGCGGCAGCCGGAGCAGTCCGGCCGCGGTGAGCAGGCCCAGCGAGCAGAGCGTGCCGCCCGCGAGCACGGCCGCCGTCGCGGCCAGGGTCCGGGCGGCGGCGCGCGGCGGCAGCGCCTCGGCGAGCCGGCGGGCGGGCAGGACGGCGAGGAAGGGCAGCAGCAGCGGGGCCCAGACCGCGACGATCACCGGGCGGCGCCCTCGTCGCCGAGCAGGTCGCGCAGCAGGCGCTCGTCCTCCGCCGAGAGGTCGGAGACGAACCGGGCGAGCACGGTCGAGCGGTCGGTCTCCCGGCCGAGTTCGGCGTGCATCCGGCGGGCGGCGAGACCGGCGGGGTCGGCGACCGCCGGGGTGTAGGCGTAGCCGCGTCCGGCGCGGGTGCGGCGCACCGTCCCCTTGTCGTGCAGCCGGGCGAGGATCGTCGCGACCGTGGTCCGGGCCAGGCCGGTGCCGAGGGCGCCCTGGATGTCCTGCGGCGTCAGCGGCCGGTCCGCGGCCCAGAGGGCGGCGAGCACCTCGGCCTCCAGTTCCCCGGCGGGCCGGCGGGCCGGCGGTACGTCGGACATGGCGGGGTTTCCTCCAGATGTCGTCTACAGTCATGTAGACCGTCTACGCGATTGTAGACAGTCGGGCGCGCCCCTGCGGTGCCGCCCACCAACGTACGGGAGGTCCGTCGGTCATGGTCCGGTCGTTCGCCGCTCCGGCGCCCGCCGCCCCGGGGGTGCTCGGCGCGCTCGGTGCGCTCGCCGGGGCCGTCCTCGGTCCGTTCGTGAACGGTTTCGTGAACGGTATCGACGGTTATCCGCCGACTGTCGCCGGTCTGGTAGTAGTTGTCTCCATGCTCCCGATTGTTCTCGAAGTGTTCCGCTCCCGGCGGGCCCGCCGTCACGGCGGTGACGGCCGGTGATGACGCCCCACGAGCTGGCCGTGTACGACGGCAGCGGCATCGACGGCGGCCTGTACCGCCTGGTGGTCGGCTGGGCGGAGGCCGCGCCGCACTGGTTCAACCGGCTGGTCGAGCTGTGGACCCTGCTGGGCCTCGGCGTGTTCGCGCTGCTGATGCTGGCCGCCTGGTGGCGGGCGCGCGGCGCCGGTCCGGCGGTGATGGCCCGGGTGCTGGCCTCGCCGCTGGTGGTGCTCGTCGCCTACGCGGTGAACTCCGGGATCAAGGGGCTGGTGGAGGAGGTCCGGCCGTGCGCGCAGTTGCGGGTGCACGACACCCTGGAGGCCTGCCCGGGCCCGGGTGACTGGTCCTTCCCGAGCAACCACACGGTGATCGCCGTCGCGGCCGCCGCCGCGCTCTGGTTCGCCGACCGGCGGATCGGCGCGGTCGCCGCGGTGGCCGCCGTGCTGATGGGCGCCTCCCGGGTCTGGGTCGGGGTGCACTACCCGCACGACGTGCTGGCCGGCGCGCTGGTCGGCCTCGCGGTGGCCGTCCCGCTCGCGCTGGCGGCCGGTGCGGCCGGGCCGCTGGTGGACCGGGCGCGCACCGGTCCGCTGCGACCGCTGCTCGGTGCCGGTCCGCAGTCGGTGGCGGCGCCGGCCGGCCGGCCGGTCGGTGCCGGGCGGGACTGACCGGCCCGAGGGCGGGCAGGTCGGACGCCGTCCCGAACCCTTGTGCGTCCGGGGCGGCGGGGAGAGCATGTGAGCCGGGCGCGGCCGCCCCCGAGGGGAGTACCCGCCCGGCTCAGTCGTGCCAGGGCGCTGCGCGCGCCGGGCGTGCCAGTGGAGGGAAGTGCTGTCCATGCCGTACCGACTCGACATCACCCAGGGGGACTGGCCGGCCGAGGAGCTCGGCAAGGGCGTCGAGGGGCTGCTGGCCGAGGCGATGGTGCTCACCCTCGCGACCGCCGGCCACGAGCGCGGCCCGCACGCCAACCTCGCCTTCTTCGCGTACGACGACGACCTCGTCCTCTACTTCGTCAGCGAGCGCGCCACCCGGCACAGCCACCACCTGGCCGAGGAGGCCCGGGCGGCGGCCACGGTGTTCCTGCCGCCGCCGGCCTTCGGCGAGCAGCTGCGCGGCCTGCAGCTGACCGGCGGCGCGGGCGAGGCCTGGGGGCGCCAGGCGGAGGCGGCGCTGGCCGCCTACCAGGGGCGCTACCCCGCCTTCGCGCAGGACGCGGAGGTCCGCGAGCAGTTCCTGACCGGCGGCGGGGCGGCGGCGCTGTACCGCTTCCAGGTGGAGGAGCTGACGGCGGTGGACGAGCCGAGGTTCGGTCGGCGGCACTATCTGCGGGCGTCGGTGCGGCGCTGACCCGGCGGCCGGCCGGCTACCAGGTTGTCTGTACAACTTATCGGCCGGTTCATCTGCGGTCCGCCGGTCGGTCTCCCCTCGGACACCTGGCCGCACCAGTCTGGCCGCATGAGAGTCATCGTCGTAGGAGCAGGCGTGCTCGGCACCATGCACGCCTGGCAGGCCGTCGAGCGCGGCCACGAGGTCGTCCACCTGGAGCGCGAGGCCGAGGCGCGCGGCGCCTCGGTGCGCAACTTCGGGCTGGTCTGGGTCAGCGGCCGGGCCCGGGGCGAGGAGCTGGACACCGCGGTGCGGGCCCGCGAACTGTGGGAGCGGATCGGCGGACAGGTGCCCGACCTCGGCTTCCGCGCCAACGGATCGCTCACCGCGATCCGCACCGAGGCGGAACTCGCGGTCGCCGAACAGGCGCTGACCCTGCCCGACGCCGCGCTGCGCGGCTACCGGCTGCTCGACCCGGAGCGGACCCGGGCCGCCAACCCCGCCCTGCGCGGCACGCTGCTCGGTGCCCTGCACTGCGAGCGGGACGCCGCCGTCGAGCCGCGCACCGCCCAGCCCGCGCTGCGCGCCGCCCTGGCCGCCACCGGCCGCTACACCTTCCTGCCCGGCCGCGAGGTCCGCGACGTCATCGGCGAGAACGCCGTCCGCGACGACCACGGCGACGTGCACACCGGCGACCTCGTGGTGCTGTGCACCGGCGCCTGGCTGGGCGGCCTGGTCCGCGAGCTGGCGCCCGCACTCCCGGTGCGCAAGGTGCGGCTGCAGATGATGCAGACCGACCCGCTGGACGAGCCGCTGACCACCTCGGTCGCCGACGGCGACTCCTTCCGCTACTACCCGGCCTTCGCCGGTACCGCCCTGGACCGCCTGCGCGAGGTCCAGCCGCAGCCGCCGGTGGCCGCCGGGCACAGGATGCAGCTGCTGATGGTCCAGCGCCGCGACGGCGGCCTCACCATCGGCGACACCCACGAGTACGACCAGCCCTTCGGCTTCGACGTCGTCGAGGACCCGTACGACCACCTGGTGGGCGTGGCCGAGGAACTGCTCGGCCGTCCGCTGCCGCGGGTGCGCCGCCGCTGGGCCGGGGTGTACGCGCAGTGCGTCGACAGCACCCGGGTCGTCCACCGCGAGCGGGTGCGCGACGGCGTCTGGCTGGTCACCGGCCCCGGCGGCCGCGGCATGACCTGCTCGCCCGCCATCGCCGAGACCACGGCCGACCTGGCCAACCTGTAAGTCCGTCCGAGCCCGTCGAAGGAATCGAAACATCATGCCGTACGACATCCGCCTGGTCGTCCTGGACATGGCCGGCACCACCGTGGCCGACGACGGCCTGGTCGAGCGCGCCTTCCAGGCCGCCGCCGGCTCGCTCGGCGTCGAGGCCGGCAGCCCCGAGCACGCCCGGATGCTGGAGCACGTCCGCGCCACCATGGGCGAGTCCAAGATCTCCGTCTTCCGCCACCTGTTCGGCGAGGAGGAGAAGGCCCAGCGGGCCAACACCGCCTTCGAGGCCGCCTACCACGACCTCGTCGACGCCGGCCACTGCGAGGCGCTGCCCGGCGCGGCCGAGGCGATCGCCGAACTCCGCGGCCAGGGCCGCAAGGTGGTCCTCACCACCGGCTTCTCCCGGGCCACCCAGGACCGCATCCTCACCGCCCTCGGCTGGGAGTCGATCGCCGACCTCACGCTCTGCCCCGCCGAGGCGGGCCGCGGCCGCCCGTACCCCGACCTCGCGCTCACCGCGCTGCTGCGCACCGGGACCGACGCGGTGAGCCGGATCGCGGTGGCCGGTGACACCGGCTACGACATGCTGACCGGCTCGCGGGCCGGGGCCTCCGTCGTCGCCGGCGTCCTCACCGGCGCCCACGGCGAGGAGCGGCTGCGGGCGGACGGGGCGACGCACGTGCTGGCGTCCGTCGCCGAGCTGCCCGCGCTGCTCGCGGGCTGAGCCCGACGCGCGGCGGCGGGGCGGGGTCGGGGGCCCGCTCCGCCCCCGCGCGGGTGTCACCGTCGCGGGGGCGGCGGTAGCGCGGGGCCGTGGGCTTGTGCCGTGGCCCGGGGCCGTCAGACTGGGGGCATGGAGACCATGGTGGCCGTGGCGGGCGGCGAGCTCTGGGCGGAGGACACCGGCGGGGACGGGCTGCCGCTGGTCCTGGTCCATCCGGGGGTCGGGGACTCCACGATCTGGGACCCGGTCCTGCCCGCGCTCACCGCGCGGCACCGGGTGATCCGCTACGACTGCCGCGGCTACGGCCGCTCGCCCGCGCCCACCGTCCCGTACTCCCAGCTCCGGGACCTGGTGGCCGTCCTCGACCACTTCGGGACGGAACGGGCGGTGCTGGTGGGCAACAGCAACGGCGGGGCCGCCTCGATCGACCTGGCCCTGACGGCCCCGGAGCGGGTCGCGGGCCTGGTCCTGCTCGTCCCCGCGGTGAGCGGCCACGACCTCACCGGCGCCGAGCTGTCCCGGCAGATGGGCCGGCTGGCCGAGGCCGGCGACCTGGAGGGCATCGTCCGGCTCGGACTGGGCCTGTGGGGGAAGGCCGGCGGCGGCACCCCCGAGGCCGACCCGGTCGGCGCCGCGCACATGAGGGCCGTGCTGCCGGCCTGGTTCGCCAACATCGGCTACCTGCGGAGCGAACCGGCCGCCTTCGACCGGCTGGGCGGGATCACCGCGCCCACCGTGCTGGCCCTGGGGGAGCTGGACCGGCCGGTGGTCGTGGAGTTCAACGAGCGGATGGCGGCCCGGATCCCCGGCTGCCGGCTGGTGCGGCTCACCGCCTCCGACCACTACCCGACCCTGCGCGAACCGGAGGCCGTCACCCGGCTGGTCGAGGAGCTGTACGACGGCGTGGCGTGAGCCGCGGGCGGTTCAGCGGGCGGCTCCGTGCGCCGCGAGCAGGGCCGGGAGTTCGCGCATGTCCTCGAAGACGACGGTGCCCGGGCCGGTGAGGCGGGCGGCGGGGGTCAGGCCCCCGGCGTAGCCGAACGCGCGCATGCCCGCGGCGCGCGCGGCCTGCACGCCGGGCGCGCTGTCCTCGACGACGGCGCAGGCGGCCGGCGGCACGCCCATCCGGCGGGCGGCGTGCAGGAAGAGGTCGGGCGCGGGCTTGCCGCGGGCGACCTCGGTGGCACTGAAGATGCGTCCGGCGAAGCGGTCGAACAGGCCGGTGCGGCCCAGGGTGTGCGCCATCTTCTCGTGCGAGCCGCTGGAGGCGACGCAGGTCGGCAGGGCGATCGCGGCGAGCGCCTCGGGCAGGCCGTCCACGGGCTCCAGGCCCGCGTCCACCTCCTCGGCGTGGCGCCGCACGAACTCCGCCCACCACCGCTCGGCGGTCTCCCGGCCGAGCCGGGCGGCGATCTGCTCGTCGATCGACGCCATCGAACGGCCGATGAAGCGCTCCACCACCTCCTCCTCGGTCAGCGGCCAGCCGAGTTCGGCGCCCAGCGCGGTCTGGACGCGGGCCGCGATCCGCTCGCTGTCCACCAGGACGCCGTCGCAGTCGAAGATGACGAGCCGTATCGGTTCGGTCGAAGTGATCACGGCCGAAGGATAGGCGCGGCGCCCGGTTGTTGACGAGGGGAAACCTGCGGCCGGAAATCCGAAACGGTGCGGAAACAAAAGCGCCCGGGTATTGCCAGTGTTCGCCGGGAACTTCTACAGTCGCTCGCATGGCAGCTGGAGAGTTCCTGGCTGCTCGCCGGCACGTCGATTTCGGACGGCTCGCGAGCGCGCTCTGTACGGCCGTTCCGGCGTGAACCGGCGGCGGTCCCCGGACGGGTGGACGGGGCCTGCCGCAGCGCGTCGGACCTCCTCGGGGTGACTCGCACCCGCACTGTTCGTGCAGGTCGGTGAGGTGCCCCGGTTCCTTCACAGCGGAACCCCGGTGAGTCGCCGTGCCCGTGAATGCTGTCCGGGGTGCGGGCGCGGACGTCGTGCGGACCGGTGGGCCGCTTTCCCCGTGAATGATTCCGGCGCCGCCCGCGGGATTTCCCCGCGAGGCCGCCCGTGGAATCACCGAAAAGCATGGAGGGAATTCATGAGCGAGATCGACGATTCGGAAACGAACGGTTCGCCCCGGGTCGGCCGGCGCGGCTTCCTGGCCGGCGCCGCGGCCGTGGCCGCCACCGCCGCGGCCCCGGCGGCGCTCCAGCTCGCGGCCGCGAGCCCGGCCGCCGCGGCCGGGGCCACCCGGCCCAACATCCTGCTGATCGTCACCGACGACCAGCCCAAGCACACCGAGTGGGCCACCCCGCAGATCGTGGACTGGATCGCCGGCCACGGCGTCCGCTTCACCGACGGCCACGTCACCACGCCGCTCTGCGCGCCCTCGCGGTCCTCGGTGTTCTCCGGCCGCTACGCCCACAACCACGGCGTGCGCAACAACGGCGCCTCGCACAGCCTGGACCAGCACACCACCGTCCAGCGCTACCTCAAGCAGGCCGGCTACCGCACCGGGCTGTTCGGCAAGTACCTCAACTCCTGGACCCTGGCGGACAACCCGCCGCACTTCGAGGAGTGGGCGCTGCTCCAGCCCGCGTACAACAACGCCAACTGGAACATCAACGGCGATGTCCAGACCCTCACCGGCTACACCACCAACATCATCAAGAACCGCACCCTGGCGTTCCTCGACAAGGCCGCCACCGACTCCCGCCCCTGGTTCGCCTACGTCACCCCGTACGCCTCGCACGAGCCCAACGTCCCCGCCGCCAAGTACGCCGACACCGTCGTCCCGCCGTGGAACGGGCGCCCTTCGGTGCCCGAGGCCGACCGCAGCGACAAGCCCGGCTACATCCAGAACGCCACCGCCACGCTCGCCGACGCCCAGGCGCTGCGCACCCGCCAGCTGCGCACCCTGCTCTCCGTGGACGACGCGGTGCAGGCGATCCACGACAAGCTGGTGGCGCTCGGCCAGCTGGACAACACCCTGGTCATCTACCTCGGTGACAACGGCTACACCTGGGCCGACCACGGCTGGCTCAAGAAGTCCGTGCCCTACTCCCCGGCGCACGAGGTGCCGTTCTACCTCTCCTGGCCGGCCGGCGGCCTCGGCGCGGGAACCACCGACCACCGGATCGTCGCCAACATCGACGTCGCCCCGACCATCCTGGACGCCGCCGGCATCACCCCCGACACCCCGCAGGACGGCCACTCGCTGCTCACCCCCTACAGCCGGAACCACCTGCTGGTGGAGTGGTGGAAGCAGGGCACGGCGGCGGGCGGCCCGCCCACCTGGTCCTCCTACGTGGCCGCCGACAAGCAGTACACCGAGTACTACGCGCTGCACACCGACGCCAACGGCACGGTGTCCGGCACCGGCGAGGTGAAGTTCCGCGAGTACTACGACCTGGCGGGCGACCCCTACCAGCTGAGCAACCTGCTGTACCAGGCCACGCCGCAGCAGGAACAGGCGCTCGGCATTCCGGCGTTGGCGGCGCAGCTGGCCGCCGACCGGGCCGCCTGACCCTTCCCCCGACGGTCCGGGGGTGGCGGCCGGCCGCCACCCC
>NZ_JBEPAM010000007.1:213246-293959 GCF_040298605.1 Kitasatospora sp. NPDC001527
GCCTCCGGGGGGGGGGCGGCGGCTGCGCCCGCCGGCGCGCCCCGCCCCCCCCCCCCCGGGGGGGGGGGGGGGGGCGCCCCGCCCCCCACCCCCGGACCCCGACCCGTGACGAGGAACCCCCGTGCCGACCACCCCCAAGCCCTGCTGCACCCCCGGCCGCGACGCCGGCGGGGCCGCGCCGCTCACGCTCGCCGCCCCCACCCCCGCTCCCGCCTCGCGGGTGGCGCGGCAGCTCACCGGCCTGCCCGGCGGGCGGTTCCTGATGGGCACCGACGACCGGCAGGGCTACCCGGAGGACGGCGAAGGTCCGGTCCGCGTCGTCAAGCTGAGCCCCTTCCGGATCGCGCCGACCACGGTGACCAACGCCGCCTTCGCGACCTTCGTCAAGGCCACCGGCCACCGCACCGAGGCCGAGACCTTCGGCTTCTCCTACGTCTTCGAGGGCTTCCTGGCGCCCGAACTCGCTTCCGCCGCACCGGCGGTGGCCGCCGTGCCGTGGTGGCGGGCGGTCGCCGGGGCGTACTGGCGGGCGCCCGAGGGGCCGGGTTCCTCGGTCACCACCCGGCAGAACCACCCCGTCGTGCACGTCTCCTGGCACGACGCGCAGGCGTACTGCGCCTGGTCCGGCACCCGGCTGCCCACCGAGGCCGAGTGGGAGTACGCCGCCCGCGGCGGCCTGGAGCAGGCGCGCTACCCGTGGGGCGACGAACTCGACCCGGGGGGCCGGCACCAGTGCAACATCTGGCGGGGTGTCTTCCCCACCCTGAACACGGCGGCGGACGGCCACCGGGGAACCGCCCCGGTGACCGCCTTCCGGCCCAACGGCTTCGGGCTGTACAACACCGTCGGCAACGTCTGGGAGTGGTGCGCGGACCGGTTCAGCGCCGACTTCCACCGCACCGGCCCGCGCCGCGACCCGCTCGGCCCGCCGGACGGCGAGTCGCGGGTGATGCGCGGCGGCTCCCACATGTGCCACGCCTCGTACTGCAACCGCTACCGGGTGGCCGCGCGCAGCTCCAACACCCCGGACAGCTCGGCCGGGAACATCGGCTTCCGGGTGGCGGCCGACGCCGCCGCTTGACCTTGACACAGTGGCAAGGTCTTGACTGCGGGCCCAGGAGGAGGTGGTCCCGATGACCATGCCACACGAGGAGACGGCCGTGACGCGAGCGCTGCGCGCGCTGGAGCACACCGACCCGTCGGTCCGGCTGCAGGCCGCGCTCGCGGCCGGTACCGCGCCGGACCCGGGGTTCGTCGGCAGGCTCGTCGAGCGCAGCGCGGTCGAATCCGAGTTCTACGTGCGGGAGATGCTGACCTGGGCGCTCACCCGCCACGCGCCGTCCCTGACGGTCCCGGCGCTCGTCGGCGAGGTCCGCTCGGAGCAGGCTCAGGCGCGCAGCCAGGCCCTGCACACGCTGTCCAAGATCGGGGACCGGCGGGCCTGGCCGGCGATCACGCCGGCGCTGCTGGCCGACGCCGACGACGAGGTGGCCCGGACCGCCTGGCGGGCGGCGGTCGTCCTCGCGCCCAAGGGCGAGAGGCCCGCGCTGGCCGTAGAGTTGACGGGACAACTCGGTCGCGGCGACCGCGGGACGCAGCTGAGCCTCAGCCGGGCGCTGATCGCCCTCGGGGAGGCGGCGCTGCCGGCCCTGGAAGCCGCCGCCACCGCTCCCGACCCCCGGGTGCGCACGCACGCGCTCGCCACGGAACGGCTGCGGCGCGACCCGGACGCCGGCTTCGGGTTCGCGATCGAGGCGGCGAAGCGCGTCGTGGCCCTGGGCGGGGCCGGCGGGGAGGGGCGGTAGGCCGTGTTGATCGGTGAGGTCGCGCGACGGTCCGGGGTCAGTTCCCGCATGCTCCGGCACTACGAGTCGCTCGGCCTGGTGCGGCCGACCGGACGGACCGGCGCCGGCTACCGGGAGTACGCCGAGGAGGACGTCCGGCGGATCTTCCACATCGAGAGCCTGCGGTCCCTGGGGCTGTCGCTGCGCGACGTCGGGCGGGCGCTCGACGACCCCGGCTTCGCACCGGCCGGACTCGTCGACGAGCTGATCCGCGAGACGCGCGAGCGCATCGCGGTGGAGACGGAACTGCTCACGCGGCTGCGCCGGATCGGTGCCGCGGAGCCCGCGGGCTGGGACGACGTCCTGCGGACTGTCGCGCTGCTCCAGGCGCTGGGGTCGAAGAGCGCCGGGGCGCGCCACCGCGCGGCCCTGTCCGTGACCGACGACGCCCGGGCGCCGGTGGAGGCGCTGGTCGAGGCCGTGCTGGGCGAGGCGGACCCCAACGTCGCCGGAGCGCTCCGCTGGGCGCTGGCGCAGGCGGGCGAGGAGGCGGCGCCCCTGCTGGCGAAGGGGCTCGGCTCGCCCTCGGCGGAGGTGCGCGCGCGTGCCGCCCGGGCCCTCGCCGAGCTGCCCGGCGCCGCCGCGACCGCCCTGTTGCGCGACGCCCTCGGCGACCCCGACCCGGTGGTCCGCGGCCACGCGGCGCCGGCGCTCGGCGCGCGGGGCGTGGCCGAGGCGGTCCCGGTGCTGGTCGACATGATCGTCGAGGGAGTGCGGGACGTCGACGCGGCGGACGCCCTGGGCGCCCTGGCGGGTGATCCGGAGTCCGCCGACCGGATCGCCGCCTCCCTCGTCGACCGGCTCCTCCCGGGGCGGCTGGAGGCGCCGTCCCGCCGCCGGCTGGCCCAGGCCCTGGTGGACGTCCCGGGCGCCACGGCGACCGCCGCCCTCGCTGGCCTGTGCCACGACGCCGACCGCCCCGTCGCCCTCACCGCCGGCTACGCCCTGCGCCGGCGCCGGCCGTGACGCCGTGACGCCGCGGGGCCGGAACGGGACGGGCCCCGTACGCGCTGCGCACGGGGCCCGAGCGGAGGGTCAGTGGCTGCCGCGGAGGTTGAGGACGACGACGCCGACGACGATCAGGGCTATGCCGAACCACTGCAGCCGTCCCAGCGACTCGCCGAAGGCGGCGACGCCGATGCCGGCCACGGCCGCCGTGCCGGCGCCGGACCAGACGGCGTAGGCCACCGAGACCGGGATGTGCTTCAGGGCGCGGCCGAGCAGGACGAAGGAGAGGACGTAGCCGATGGCCACGCCCACGCTCGGCCAGAGCCTGCTGAAGCCCTCGGTCAGCTTGAGGCAGCTGGTGGCGCAGACTTCGCTGATGATCGCCAGGGCGAGGAGTACGTAGGGCATGGGGGATCAAACCCCGGGCGCGGCGGTGAGCTTCCCGAGCAGGGCCAGGTCCGCGTGCTCCAGGCTGTCCAGCAGGGTGACCCGGGAGCCGTCCGGGATCGGGACGTCGCTGGAGGGGACGGCGAGCACCGCGCAGCCGGCGGCGGTGGCGGAGGCCACGCCGGTCGGGGTGTCCTCGACGGCCACGCAGCTGGCCGGGTCCAGGCCGAGGCGGGCGGCGGCGGCCAGGTAGGGGTCCGGGGCGGGCTTGGTGCGGGGGGTGTCCTCGGCGGCCAGCGTGACGGCGAACCAGTCGCGGCCCAGGGTGGACAGCACCAGGTCGACGACCCGGCGGGGGGAGGCGGAGACCAGCGCGGTGGGCACCCGGGCGTCCCGGAGCGAGGCGAGCAGCGCGAGGGCGCCCGGCCGCGGGACGGTCTCGGCCGCCACCTTGCCGGCGAAGGAGTCGCCCAGGCGGGTGGCGAGTTCGGCCTCGGTCAGCGAGGTGCCGCTGACCCGGTGGAGGTGGGCGGCGGTGTGCTCGATCGCCTGGCCGAGCACCTCGGGCGCGTCGGCGTCGGTGAGGGAGTGGTGCAGCTCGTCGGCGAGCTCGGCGGCGGCCTGCCACCAGAGCTGCTCGGTGTCGACGAGGGTGCCGTCCATGTCGAAGAGGACGGCGGCGGGTGGGGGAGTGTGAGGCATGGCGGTACCTTCGGAGCGGTTCAACAGAGCGGATCAGACCGTACGACGGTCGACCAGCACGGGCCGCTCCGGGAGGGTCAGGGCGGCGCGCGAGCCGATCGGCAGGGCGGCGGCGGCCTCGGTGGGCAGGTCGGCCTTGACCTCGGTGCCGTCGTTCAGCCGGACGGTGAGGCGGGTGACCGCGCCCAGGAAGGACGCGGAGACCACCAGGGCCGCCCCGTGCTCCCCGGGGGTCAGCCGGACGTTCTCCGGGCGGACCAGGACGTGCAGGTCGCCGTCGGCGGGCACGGCGCCGTCCGCGGCGTGGCGGCGGCCGAGGACCTCGACGCCGTCGCCGGAGCGCTCGCAGGGGATGCGGCTCATGGTGCCGACGAACTCGGCGACGAAGGCGGTGGCCGGCCTGGCGTACAGCTCGGAGGGGGCGGCGCACTGCTCCAGGCGGCCGGCGCGCAGCACGGCGACCCGGTCGGCCATCGACAGCGCCTCCTCCTGGTCGTGGGTGACGAACAGGGTGGTGATCCCCAGCTCCTGCTGGAGGCGGCGGATCTCCTCGCGCAGCGACAGCCGCACCTTGGCGTCCAGCGCGGACAGCGGCTCGTCGAGCAGCAGCACCCGCGGCTGCAGGGCGAGCGCGCGGGCGAGCGCGATGCGCTGCTGCTGGCCGCCGGACATCTGGTGCGGGTAGCGGCCGGCGTGCTGCGGCAGGCCGACCAGCTCCAGCAGCTCCTGGGCCCGCTTGAGGCGCTCGGCCTTGCCGGTGCCGCGCATCCGCAGGCCGAAGGCGACGTTGTCGGCGGCGGTCAGGTGCGGGAAGAGGCTGTACGACTGGAACACCATGCCGGCGTCGCGCTTGTGGGCGGGGATCGCGGTGATGTCCTGGCCGTCGACCAGGACCTGGCCCGAGTCGTGCTGCTCGAAGCCGGCCAGGATGCGCAGCGCGGTGGTCTTGCCGCAGCCGGAGGGGCCGAGCAGGGCGAGCAGCTCGCCGGGGTGGACGGTGAGGTCGAGGCCGTCGAGCGCGGTGGTGGCGCCGAACGCGCGGCGCAGCGAGCGGAACTCGACGGTCGCGCTGCCGGGGGCGAGGGGGACGCCGGTGACGGGGGCGGTGGCCGTGGTCATGATGGGTGGCTCCGGGGGTTCAGGAAGTGGCGGTCTTGGTGCGGCGCTCGCGGCCGACGGTGGCCAGCAGGAGCAGCAGCAGCCAGGTGAGCAGCAGGCTCAGGATGGAGACCGCGACCGACATGTGGGCCTGGCTGTTGCCGACCGAGTAGATCCAGACCGGGAAGGGCTGGAAGCCGAGGATCGAGGCGGCGGTGAACTCGCCGAGGACCAGGGCCAGGGTGAGGAAGGAGGCGTTCAGCAGGGCGCCGCGCAGGTTGGGCAGGACGACGGTGAACACCGCGCGCGGCCAGCTCGCGCCGCAGTTGCGGGCGGCCTCGACCAGGGTGCGCACGTCCACCGAGCGCAGGCCGGCGTCCAGGGCGCGGTAGGCGAGCGGCAGGGCCATCAGCACGTAGGCGATGACCAGCACCAGCGGGAAGTCCGGGTCCTGGACGAACACGAAGGTCTGGAAGAGCGGCGTGTCCATCAGGTGGTCCGGGCCCCAGCGGAGCACGCCGATCAGGCCGGCGGTCAGGGCGACCGGCGGGACGACCAGCGGCAGGGTGCAGAGCACGTCGATGACCGGGCGCAGCTTCGGCGCGCCGAGCCGGACGGCGATCAGCGCCGGTACGAGCAGGAGCAGCAGCACCAGGACGGTGACCACGGCGAGGCCCAGGGTCAGCCAGAGGCTGTCCAGGAAGCCGGGGGCGGAGAGCAGTCCGGTGTAGGCCTCGAAGGAGACGCCCCTCGGGTCGTCGACGGAGAACCAGGCGGAGGCCGCGAGCGGGACGACGAAGTAGACGCCGGCGAGCAGCAGGACGGCGCCGCGCCACCAGCGCACCTTGGGCCGGCGGGAGGCCGTGCGGGCGGGGGTGGTCAGCTGAGCCATCGGGCGCTCCGGCGCTGGAGGGGGAGGTACACGGCCATCACCAGGACGGCCACGACGATCATGTTGAGGCTGAGGGCGAGGGCGAGGTTGCCCTGGCCGACCAGCACGTTGCCGGAGAGCGCGTCCGCGATCGAGCGGCTGACCAGCGGGACGGTCGCGCCGACCATCGCGGCGGCGGTGGCGTAGGCGGCGAAGGCGCTGCCGAAGAGCAGCACGAAGCCGCCGAGCAGGGAGGGCAGCAGGATCGGCAGGGCGACGTGGCGCCAGTACTGGACGGTGGTGGCGCGGTTGTTCTGCGCCGCCTCGCGCCACTGGGTGCGCAGGCCGTCCAGGGCCGGGGTGATGGTGAGCACCATCAGCGGGATGAGGAAGTACAGGTAGACGACGGTCAGGCCGGTGAACGAGTACAGCGACCAGCCGTGGTCGGTGAGGTGCAGCAGCTTGGTGATCTCGCCGGCGTTGCCGAGCGTGGCGACGAACGCGAAGGCGAGCGGCAGGCCGCCGAAGTTGGCGAGCACGCCGGAGGCGGTGAGCACCGCCTGGCGCAGCCAGCCGTGCCGGGAGGTGACGACCGCCTGGGCGAGCGGCAGGCCGATCAGGGTGGCGAGCAGCGCGGTCAGCGCGGAGAGCTTGAGGCTGCTCAGCATGGCCGTCAGGTAGGCGCCCTGGACGGAGGCCGTCAGGTTGTCGAAGGTGAACTGCCCGGCACCGCTCTCGGCGTCGCTGGAGGTGGTGAACGCGCCGATCACGATGGCGACGGTGGGCAGTCCGAAGCCGATCAGGAAGAACAGCAGCAGGGGGACGGTGGCGAGCCAGGAGCCGCCGCCGAGGCGGGCGAGCGGGCGCCGCCGGGGGGTGGGGGTGGTGGTCGTGGCGGTGGCGGACGCCCCCGCGCCGCCACCGGGGACGGTGGCGGCGGGGGTGGTCGGCACCGGGGTGGGAGCCGTGGTCATGAGTGCTTCTTCAGCCCGTTCGATGAGTGCCGACGGTCGGTCAGCCCGCGATGGCCTTGGTCCAGTTCTCGGTGACGACCTTCTTGGCCGCGTTGATCTGGTCCACGGTCGGGAAGGTGGTGAACGGCTTCTCGACGGCCGGCAGCTTGGCGGCGGCGGCGGCGTCCAGGGTGCCGTCCTTCTTCAGCGCCTCGAAGGTGGAGGGGGTGGCGTAGCCGCCGAGGAAGAGGTTCTGGCCCTCGGCGCTGAACAGGTACTCCTGCCACAGGCGGGCGGCCGCCGGGTGCGGGGCCCACTTGTTGATGCCCTGGTTGTAGAACTGGGCGTAGGAGCCGTCGACCGGGATGGAGACCTTCCAGTCGACGCCCTTCTCCTTGAACTCGTCGGTGTAGCCGGCGTTCAGGTAGGACCAGTCGATCGAGATCGGGGTCTCGCCCTTCTCGATGGTGGCCGGGGTGGACTCGACCGGGTTGAAGTTGCCGGACTGCTTCAGCTTGCCGAAGAAGTCGATGCCGGGCTGGACGTTGTCCAGCGAGCCGCCGTTGGCGAGCGCGGCCGCGTAGACGCCGCCGAAGGCGGAGCCGGACTTGGTCGGGTTGCCGTTGAGGGCGACCTGACCCTTGTACTCGGGCTTCAGCAGGTCGGCGAAGGTCTTCGGGCAGTTGGCGATCCGCTTGGCGTCGCAGCCGATCGAGATGTAGCCGCCGTAGTCGTTGACGGCGGCGCCGTTGGCGTCCTTCATGGTGTCCGGCACCTTGTCGAAGGTCGCCACCTTGTAGGGGGCGAGGATGCCGTCCTTGACCGCCTGGAGGGCGAAGGCGCTGCCCAGGTCGACCACGTCGGGGGCGCGGTCCTGGCCCTTGCGGGAGTTGATCGCGTTGATCTCGTCCTGGCTGGAGCCGTCCGGGTTCTCCTCCTCGACCTCGATGCCGTACTTGGCCTTGAACGAGTCGATGATCTTGCCGTAGTTCGCCCAGTCCCGGGGCAGCGTGATGACGTGCAGCTTGCCCTCCTTCTTGGCAGCGGCGACCAGGCCGTCCATGCCGCCGAAGTCGGCGGCGGAGGTGGCCTCCTTGGCGTCCTTGGCGCCGGCCTTGGCGGCGTCGCCGGACTTGGCGCTCGACCCGGCGGAGCCGCAGGCGGTGAGCGAGAGCGCGGCGGCGGTCAGGACGGCCGCGAAGGCGGCGGCGCGGGCACGGTGCACGGTCACGGGGAAGTCTCCTGTTAAGGGGGCGTACTGCGAGGGGGCGTTCGCGGGGGGTTCCGCGGGCCTGCGTCTCGCGAAGGGCGGCGGGCCGGCCGGGTGAGCGGCCGATCGACGTCGTCCGAGTTGACTAGCCAACTTCGCTGACGGGGGTAAGTACGCCGGAGCGCGGTGACGGGAAGGTGAACGGATGGCCCAGAACCGGGGTCGGCTGCGGGAACGGTCGAATCAGGTCGCCGGCGGACCATCCGACGGGTGCGATGCTTCGGGAGCGCAGCGGGATAAGGTCGGGCTGTCCGGCGCCGTACGGGCTGCGCAGGACACCGCCCAGGAGGGACATTGACTGACGTGGCACTGGAGTCGGGGCGCCCGGAGACCGGCCCGGCCCGCCCGGCCGGCGCTGCCGGAGCCGAGCGCGGATCCGGTTCGCTCTACCGCAAGGTCGCCTCCGACCTGCGGGAGGCGATCACCACCGGGGCGTTCGGCGAGGCCGGACGGCTGCCCGCCGAGGGCGCGCTCGCCGAGCAGTACGGCGTCTCGCGCGGCACCGTCCGCCAGGCGCTCGCCGTGCTGCGCTCGGACGGCCTGGTCACCTCCCGCCGGGGCACCCGCCGGGTGGTGCTCGGCACGGCCCGGGTGCAGAGCTTCTCCGAACTGCTCAGCTTCACGCACTGGGCGTACTCGATGGGCGAGGAGCCCGGCGGCATACTCGACTCGCTGGTGCGCCGCCCGGCCGACGCCGCCGAGCGCGAGCAGTTGCGGCTCGAACCGGGGGCCGAGGTCTACGTCACGGTGCGGCTGCGCACCCTCTCCGGCACGCCGGTGATGGTCGAGCGGACCATCTACCCGCCCCGGGTCGGCGAGATCGTCGCCGAACTGCCGCCGGACGTCGTCTCGCACACCGAAGTCCTGCGCGAGCACGGGATCCTGTTCACCGACGCCGACCACACGATCGACATCGTCGCCGCCAACGGGGACGACGCCCGGCTGCTCGGCTGCCGACGCGGCGGGCCGCTGCTGCGCGAGCGGCGCCGGACGACGGATCCGACCGGGACGCCGGTGGAGTGGTCCCAGGACCGTTACCTGCCCGGCACGGTGGCGTTCAGCGTGCACAACTCGCTGGCCACCTCGGCGCTTTCGCGGCACGCCCGGGAGGGCGACTGACGGCTGCGGCGGGGGCGGCCCGGTACGCCGGGCCGCCCCGTGCCCCATCGGTGACGGGCCGTCAGTTCATCAGCGAGGCCAGCAGCGGCCGGAAGTGGGCGAAGTCCGGCGTCGCGGCCCCGGCCTCCTTCGCCTGCTCGTCCCAGCGGCGCACCGCCACCGCGTCCTCGGCGCCCGGGTGGGCGGCGAAGGCGGCGGCGTCCTGCTCGGACATCGGCCCGCCCTGCACCCGCAGGGTGTACTCGGAGGCCTCGGACAGCCGCGCCCGGTAGTCCGGTTCGACCGCGCACAGGTAGCGCTTGGCCGCCACGTGCAGCCGGACCGGCCCGGTGACCTCCGGGCCGAACCAGCGGGCCAGCCGGTCGGCCCCGGTGTCGCTGTGCCGGTTGTCCCGACCCCGCATCAGATCGCCTCCGTGCAGCGCTTCCTGGCCGTGCTCGTCGAAGAAGTGGCCGACGTCGTGCAGCAGCGCCGCCGCGACCAGGTGCGGGGCCGCCCCGGCCGCCTCGGCCAGCGCGCCGGCCTGCAGCATGTGCTCGGCCATGGTGACCGCCTCGCCCAGGTACTCCCCGGCGCCCTCGCCCGCGAACAGCGCCTCCAGCTCGTCGAGTGCGGCCACCCGGCGGTCCAGCACGGCCAGGGCGGAGGCGAGCGAGTCCACGTCCGCGTAGCAGCCCTGGAGGTGGCGGCGGCCGTCCTGGGCGAAGGCCGTCCGGGCGTGCATCAGCCGGGTGTTGTCGAAGATCAGGCAGTCGCCCGGGTCGAGCCGGAACTCCAGCCGGAGCTCCGGGCGCAGGGTGATCGCGGCGAACGCGCGGTACGCGGCGTAGAACGCCTCCAGCTCCGCCGCCGGGCCGCGCAGGGTGGCGATCGAGCGGTTGTTGAACCGGACCTCGCGGATCCGGCCCAGCGGGTCCACCTCGATCAGCGGCCGGTCGGCGCGCAGGTCGGTGGCGCGGTCGCGGAAGACGAACGGCACGGGCGTGCGGGTCAGCACCGCGAAGTGCCCCGGCGCCTCCGCGCGCAGCTGCGCCGCGGCCCGGAAGCCGTCCACCAGGCCGGAGTCCCCGCCGGTCGCCGAGTTCTCCAGGCAGTGCAGCAGTTGCAGGGTGGGAACCGGGTCCCGGTACGGGTTGTCGGTGTGCGGGGCGATCGCGGCGCTGGTGAACGCGAGGTTGTTCGGGTCCGGCTCGACCCGGACGTCGAACAGCTCGCCGTAGTTGGTGACCCGCACGTACCCGAAGGTCTCGGCGACCTCCAGCACCTGCCGCTCGCGCACCGGCACGTCGCGCAGCACGGCGAAGCCCGAGCGGCGGACGGCGGCGAGCACGGCGGCCCGCTCGGCCGGGTCGGCCAGGTAGGCCGGCCACCGCGCCTCCGGGAGGCCGCGCGCGAAGTCCGCGGCGACCCAGAGCCGCATGTCCGCCTCCGTCCGCCCGTCACCGTCCGCCTCCCGCGCCAGCCAGTCGCCGGGGTAGCGCGAGCGGTGCCCGTCCGACCACAGCACCTCCAGGTGCCCGTCCAGCTCCGCCTGCGCGGCGATCGAGAGGTCGTCCGGCAGATCGGTGATCTGGAACAGCTTCTGCCCGTTGCGCGGGTCGCGGCACTCGGCGCAGGGGCAGTTGTCGCGCAGCCAGTACGGCGGCAGCTCGGTGGTCATGGGTGTTCTCCTCGGCGGCCCGGCGGGCAAAGTTGTATAGCCAACTTCTTTCCGTGGAGCCTGCCGGGGGCGGGTGAGCACCGGGTGCCGGGGGAGTGAACGGTTCGGGAACAGTGCCGGCTGGCGGCCACCGGAAACGCGAACCGCCCCGCCCGCTGCGGCGGACGGGGCGGACGGGCGACGTGCCGGTCAGGCGGTGAGCGCCGTCTCCCAGGCCTGGGTGGCGGCGGTGAGGGCGGGGGCCGGGCCGGCGGTGGTGGCGGTGGCGAGGGCGGTGAGGGTGGCGCGGACGGTGCCGAGGGTCGCCGCGGGGCCGTAGTGGTTGACCCGGAGCATCTCGGTGGCCAGGGCGCCGCCGCCGGCCTGGACCGGGAGGGACGGGTCGAGGCGGCGCAGCTCGGCGGCGAGGGCGGTGGCGTCCAGGCCGGCCGGCGTGCGCAGCGTGGTGGCCACCGGCGCGGCGTGGGCGTCCTCCGGGACGAACGGGGCGAGCGTGCCGAGCGCCCGGACGCCCGCGCGGGTGGCGGCCGCGGCCGCCCGGTGGCGGGCGATGACGGCGGGCAGGCCGTCGGCCGCGATCCGGTCCAGGCAGGCGCCGAGCGCGAGCATCTCCAGCTGCGCCGGGGCGTGCGGCAGGACGGTGCGCCCGGCGTCCGTCCAGCGCTCCTTCCAGTCCAGCAGCGAGAGGTAGGAGCGGCGCGGGGCGGCCGGGTTGGCGGTGATCCGCTCCCAGGCCCGCGCGGAGACCGAGACGGCCGAGACGCCGGCCGGGCCGCCCATCGCCTTCTGCCCGCCGATCACGCACAGGTCCACGCCCCAGGCGTCGGTCAGCAGCGGCTCGGCGGCCACCGAGGCGACCGCGTCCACCATCAGCAGCGCGCCGTGCTCGCGCACCACGGCGGCGATCCCGGCGACCGGGTTGGTGTTGCCGGTGGCGGCCTCGGCGTGCACCAGCGAGACGAAGTCGATGGCCGGCTCGGCGGCCAGGGCCTCGGCGACCTGCTCGGCGCTCACCGCGCTGTCGAAGGGCACGGCGAGGTCGACGACCTTCGCGCCGCAGTCGCGCAGCCAGTTGCCGAAGGTCTGGCCGTACGGGCCGGTGACGATGTTGAGCGCGGTCGAGCCCGGGTGCGCGGCGCCGCGGATGGCGGCCTCCAGCGGCAGCAGCGCCTCGCCCTGGGTGACGATGACGTCGGCGGTGGTGTGCAGCAGCGCGGCGACCTGGTCCTCGATCGCCGCGAAGTCGGCGGCGGTGAGCGGGGGCAGGTCGAGGAAGGGGCTCACGGTTGCGGGGCCTTTCGGGGAGGGGACGACGGGCCGGCGGGAACGAGTCTGCCCCATGTTCGCTGCTTACACGGAACGGCGCCGTCGGTAGAGTGCGGCCATGAGCGATGGCGCGGTGCTGCACGTCCGGGGTCGGGTGCTGGTCGGTCCCGAGGACGTCCGGGACGAACTCTGGGTGGTGGACGGCCGGGTGACCTTCTCCCGTCCGGCCGCGGTCGGCGCCGGCTCGGCCGACGTCCGGACGGTGGAGGGCTGGGTGCTGCCCGGCCTGGTGGACGCCCACTGTCACGTCGGCCTGGACGCGCACGGCGCCGTCGACGCCGCCACCAGCGAGAAGCAGGCGCTCACCGACCGCGACGCCGGCACCCTGCTGATCCGCGACGCCGGATCCGCCGCCGACACCCGCTGGATCGACGACCGCGAGGACCTGCCCCGGATCGTCCGGGCCGGCCGGCACATCGCCCGCACCCGCCGCTACATCCGCAACTACGCGCACGAGATCGAGCCCGGCGACCTCGCCGCCTACGTGCGCGCCGAGGCCCGGCGCGGCGACGGCTGGGTCAAGCTGGTCGGCGACTGGATCGACCGCGAGCGCGGCGACCTGGCCGCCTGCTGGCCGGGTGACGCGCTCGCCGAGGCGATCGCGGCGGCGCACGAGGAGGGCGCCCGGGTGACCGCGCACTGCTTCGCCGCCGAGTCGCTGCCGGACCTGCTGGCCGCCGGGATCGACTGCGTCGAGCACGCCACCGGCCTGACCGAGGAGCTGATCCCGGTCTTCGCCGAGCGCGGGGTCGCGATCGTGCCGACCCTCGTCAACATCGCCACCTTCCCGGAGCTGGCGGCGGGCGGCGAGGGCAGGTTCCCGGCCTGGGCCGCCCACATGCGGCGCCTGCACGAGCGCCGCTACGACACGGTCGGCGCCGCGCACGACGCGGGCATCCCCGTCTACGTCGGCACGGACGCGGGCGGCTCGCTGGCCCACGGGCTGGTGGCGCAGGAGGTCGCCGAGCTGGTGAAGGCCGGGCTCACCCCCGCCGAGGCGCTGTCGGCGGCCAGTTGGGGCGCGCGCGCCTGGCTGGGGCGCCCCGGCCTGGAGGAGGGCGCGCCGGCGGACTTCGTGGTGTACGCGCACGACCCGCGAGCCGACGTGCGGGTGCTGGCCGATCCGCGGCTGGTGGTGCTGCGCGGGCGCCCGGTGGCGTGAGGCGCGCGGGCCGCCCTCCGGTGTGATCGTCTCGGTGACCGGACTGTCGGTGTAGGCCGATAGGGTTACGCCCATGGCACCGCGTCCACTGAACGAGATCGTCGAGCCCGGGTGGGCCACCGCGCTGGAGCCGGTGGCCGGGCGGGTCGCCGCGATGGGCGACTTCCTCCGCGCCGAGCTGGCCGCCGGCCGCACCTATCTGCCGTCCGGCCCGAACGTGCTGCGCGCCTTCCAGCAGCCGTTCGCCGACGTGCGGGTGCTGATCGTCGGCCAGGACCCCTATCCGACGCCCGGCCACGCCGTCGGCCTCAGCTTCTCGGTGGGGGCCGACGTCCGGCCGATCCCGGCCAGTCTGATCAACATCTTCCAGGAGTACGGCAGCGACCTCGGGCTGCCGCAGCCGTCCAGCGGCGACCTCACCCCGTGGACGCGGCAGGGCGTGCTGCTGCTGAACCGCGCGCTGACCACCGCCCCGCGCAAGCCCGCCGCGCACCGCGGCAAGGGCTGGGAGGAGGTCACCGAGCAGGCGATCCGCGCCCTGACGGCGCGCGGCGGCCCGCTGGTGGCGATCCTCTGGGGCCGTGACGCGCGCAATCTGCGGCCGCTGCTGGGCGAGATCCCCGCGATCGAGTCGGCGCACCCGAGCCCGTACTCGGCGAGCGGCGGCTTCTTCGGCTCGCGCCCGTTCAGCCGGGCCAACGAGCTGCTGGTGCGGCAGGGCGCGCAGCCGGTGGACTGGCGGCTGCCGTAACGCTGCCGCCGCAGGCCGTAGCAGGTCGGCGTCAGCCTTGGATGCCAACCTCACCCCAACGAGTGAAATAACGTTCTGTGTTACTCATGTGACGGATCGTTTGAGAAGACTGGCGGCTCATCCATTCAGCCGTGGGGGTACCGCCATGTCTTCTCGACGAACCGTTTCCGCAGCCACCGCCGTCCTGGCCTGCGCCGTTCTCACCGCGCCGCCGGCCTGGGCCGCCGAGCCCGCTCCTACCGCCGCGCCCACCGCCTCCCCGGCCGGATCGCCGGGCAAGGCGCGTGCCGTCACCGCCGAACTCGACCTGGACGTCCGGCTGTTGGACAACGCCGTGAGCGTCCCGGTCGACGTCGCGCTCAACAAGGTCGAGTCCCCGGCCCAGCGCGAGGGCACCGTTCTCACCGCCACGGTGGCCGGCGTCGACCAGTCCGGCCCGGTCACCCTGGTGAAGGCGGACGTCGGCAAGTCGGTCACCAGGGTGGACGCCACGGGCGCCACCGCCTCCGTCACGCTCGCCGACGCCGACGTGCACGCCCCCGGCCTGCCCGCGACCACCCTGCTCGGCCTGGAGGCGCTCAGCGCCACCGCCACCTGCCCGGTCGACGGGCAGCCCACCGCCGACGTGGTCGCGCCCGCCCGGCTCACCGTCCTCGGCAAGCCGGTCACCCTCGGCCTGTACGGGCCGACCAGGGTGGACGTACCGCTGGTCGGCAGCGTGTCGGTCGAGTTCTCCAAGAAGACCACCACCTCGACGACGGCCGCCGCCTCCGCCCTGGAGGTCCAGGTGGCGGTGGACCCGCTCAACCTCAACGTCGCCAAGGTCACCGGCACCGTCACGGTCGCCTCGGTGAGCTGCGAGAAGCCCGTGCCGGCCGCTCCGGCGGCCACCGCGACACCCTCCACCACCCCCGCGGCCGCCGTCACCCCGACCCCGGCCGCCCAGCCCGTCGCGGACACCACCCCGTCCGCGACTCCCGCCGCGGCGACGGCCGGCGCCACCGCCACCGCCACCTCCACCGGCCGGAAGACCGCGTCCCCCGCGTCGCCCGGCGCCTCCGCCCCCACCGCCGCGCCGGACACGCTCGCCTCCACCGGCGGCAACGACGCCACCGGCCCGCTCGCCGCCGGGGCCGCCGCGCTGGTCGCCGCAGGCGCCTGCGCCCTCTGGGCCACCCGCCGCCGCCGGGCCGCCGCCCCGGCCCACGCCCGTCGGCACTGACCCCGGGCCGTCGGGCCCGGCCCCCTGCCCAAGCCCCCGGCCCCGGCCCTACCGGCTCCGGCCCACCGGCCCCGGCTCCCCACGGGTGCGGGGGTGCCACCCGCGGCACTCCCGCACCGTGACCGTGCCAATGCGGACGGTTGGTTCACATGCGCGTTACACAAGAGGAACAACCGGGAAACGGCGGCTTGCAACGCTACGCGGGCACCCCACCACTCAGTTTGCGAGGTACACCGCCGTGGCAATCAAGGCCGAGTACATCTGGATCGACGGCACCAAGCCGACCGCCAAGCTCCGCTCCAAGACTCGTGTCCTGCCGAACGCGGACAAGATCCCCACCTGGGGCTTCGACGGTTCCTCGACCAGCCAGGCCGAGGGCCACGCCTCGGACCGCGTGCTGGACCCGGTGCGGGTCGTGCCGGACCCGATCCGCGGTGGCGACAACATCCTCGTCCTCTGCGAGGTCAACGAGACCGACGGTACCCCGCACGAGTCCAACACCCGTGCCCTGCTGCGCGGCGTCGCCGAGCAGTACGCGGCGCAGGAGTCGATCTTCGGCATCGAGCAGGAGTACACCTTCTTCAAGGGCTCCCGCCCGCTCGGCTTCCCCGAGGGCGGCTACCCGGCCCCGCAGGGCGGCTACTACTGCGGCGTCGGCGCCGAGGAGGTCTTCGGCCGCGAGATCGTCGAGCTGCACCTCGACCGCTGCATCGCGGCCGGCCTGGCCATCTGCGGCATCAACGCCGAGGTCATGCCCGGCCAGTGGGAGTTCCAGATCGGCCCGGTCGACGCCCTGACCGTCTCCGACGACATGTGGATCGCCCGCTACCTGCTCTACCGCACCGCCGAGGAGTTCGGCATCGACGCCACCCTCGACCCGAAGCCCGTCCGCGGCGACTGGAACGGCGCCGGCGCGCACACCAACTTCTCCACCAGGGCGATGCGCGAGAACTACGACGCGATCATCACCGCCTGCGAGTCGCTCGGCACCTCCCAGGAGAAGGTCCTGGAGCACGTCACCCAGTACGGCGCCGACATCGAGTCCCGCCTGACCGGCAAGCACGAGACCGCCCCGTGGAACGTCTACTCCTACGGCGTCTCCGACCGCGGCGCCTCGGTCCGCATCCCGTGGCAGGTCGAGGTGGAGCAGAAGGGCTACATCGAGGACCGCCGCCCGAACGCCAACGTCGACCCCTACGTCGTCACCCGCCTGCTGATCAACACCTGCTGCGCCGCCCTGGAGAAGGCCGGCCTGGTCTGATCCCGGTCCGCCGGAAGCAGCACCCCGCACGCCCGCAGGGCCTCCCCACCTCACCGGGGAGGCCCTGCGGGCGTTTCCGGCGTGGCCGGGGGAGGCTCTCTTGATCGGTGCCGGGCGGGAGCGGATAATTCCGTTCATGACTGCCTCCACGTGCCTCGTGCGTCGCCTGCACGTGGATCTGGCGCGCGTGTGTGCGGACGCCTGTCGCCGGTGAGTGGCCGATTTCCCTCCCTTCAGGCTGTTCCCGACACCGGAGTGTGTGCTCATGACGTTGACGTTCCACTGGTTCCTGCCCACGAACGGTGACAGCCGGCAGGTGGTCGGCGGGGGGCACGGGTCGACACCCGGCACGGCCGGGGGCGACCGGCCGCCGTCGGTGGGGTACCTGGGGCAGATCGCCCGCACGGCCGAGCAGTTGGGGTTCGAGGGGGCGCTGACGCCGACCGGGGCGTGGTGCGAGGACGCCTGGCTGACGACGGCGATGCTCACCCAGGTGACCGAGCGGCTCAAGTTCCTGGTGGCGTTCCGGCCCGGGCAGATCGCGCCGACGCTGGCGGCGCAGATGGCGGCGACCTACCAGCGGCACTCCGGCGGGCGGCTGTTGCTGAACGTGGTGACCGGCGGGGAGTCGGCGGAGCAGCGCGCGTACGGGGACTTCCTGGACAAGGACGCGCGCTACGCCCGCACCGGGGAGTTCCTGTCGATCGTGCGGCGGCTCTGGGCGGGGGAGACCGTGGACCACGACGGCCCGCATCTGCGCGTCGAGCGCGCGGTGGTGAACCGGCTGCCGGAGCCGGCGCCGCCGGTGTACTTCGGCGGGTCGTCCCCGGCGGCGGGCGAGGTCGCGGCGCGGTACGCGGACGTGTACCTCACCTGGGGCGAACCGCCCTCGCAGGTGCGGGAGAAGATCACCTGGATCCGTGAACTCGCGGCGCGGCAGGGGCGGGTGGTGCGGTTCGGGATCCGGCTGCACGTGATCACCCGGGACACCTCGGCGCAGGCGTGGGCGGAGACGGAGCGGCTGCTGGCGGCGATGGACCCCCAGCGCGTCCGGGAGACCCAGCGGGCGCTGGCCCGCAGCGAGTCGGTGGGGCAGCGCCGGATGCTCGCGCTGCACGGCGGCTCGGCGGAGCGGCTGGAGGTGTACCCCGGGCTGTGGGCGGGCGTCGGGCTGCTGCGCGGCGGGGCCGGGACGGCGCTGGTGGGCAGCCACCGGGAGGTGGCCGACCTGGTCACCGAGTACCACGAGCTGGGCATCGACGAGTTCGTGCTCAGCGGGATGCCGCACCTGGAGGAGGCGTACTGGTTCGGCGAGGGCGTGCTGCCGGTGCTGGCCGCCCGCGGCCTGTGGCGCCGGCCGGAGCGGTAGGGAGCATCCGGCCGGCGGGGGAGGGGCCTTCGGGGGAGGGGCGGGCCGGGCTACTGCTCGCCCAGCACCATCCACTGCTCGGGCTTCGCGACCGCCTGGAAGCCCACCTTCGCGTAGACGCCGTGGGCGTCGGCGGTGGCGAGCAGGACGCGGCGCAGGCCGTGCTCGGCGAGCCGGTCGCGGACGGCGGCGGCCAGCGCGGTGCCCAGTCCCCGGCCGCGGGCGGCCGGGGCGATGTAGACGTCGCACAGCCAGGCGAAGGTCGCGTGGTCGGTGACCACCCGGGCGTAGCCGACCTGGCCGCCGGAATCCCGCGCGTAGAGACCGAAGTTGAGCGATCCGGCGATCGCGCGGTCCTGCTTCTCGCGGCTGCGGCCGAGCGCCCAGTAGGCGTCCTGGGACAGCCACTGGTGGATCAGCGCGGCGTCGAGGCGCGCGGGGTCGGTGGAGATCTCGTAGCCGTCCGGCAGGTCACTGGTCATGGCCGGATCCAAGCAGAGGGGCAGGCCGTGCGACCAGCGGTTTGTCTCAGTGGACGGGCACGGCGTCCTCCGGCAGGTTGTGCCAGTTGGTGACGATCGGCCGGTCGACGTCGGTGCGGCCGACCGGCAGGCTGACCGGGTCGGGGTCGGGGTTGCCGATGCCCACGATGACGTCGGTGAACTCGACGGCCTGGTTGTCCTTGGTGGTCTTCGCCATGACGCCCGCGTAGGCGGTGTCCGAGCCGCTGAGCCTGATCGGCCGGCCGGCGCCCTGCTCGGCCTTGGACGCCTCGATGCCGCGCGAGCCGAAGGCGATGACCGGGGGCCGGGGCGGGAGCGTGCAGGTGACGCCCGGCTTGGCCTTGGCGGCGATCAGGATGTAGCCGCCCGCCTGGGACTCCGTCCTGGCGGTGAGCACGAGGTCCTTGGCGCCGCAGGTGCCCGCGGGCGCGGTGGAGGCGGAGGAGGCGGCGGAGGCCGACGCGGAGGAGGCGGTGGTGGCGGGCGCGGAGGAGGGCTTGGCGGCGGCGGAGGGCGTCGCGGCCGTGGACGGCGCGTTGGTGGCGGTGGCCGGGGCGGTGGCCGGGGCGGTGGTCACGGCGGGGCTCGACGCGGGGGCGGCGGTGTCGCTGTTCTCCGGCCCGCACGCGGTGGCGGTGACGGCGAGCGCCGCGACGGCGGCGGCGGTGAGAGCGAGACGGCGCGAGCGCATGCGGTTTCCCCCAGAGTCGTGGTGCGCCGGTGTCGCTCACCGGCGCACCACGACCGTACGACGCGATCGTTCACGGCCCGGTGCGGGAAATATCCCGATCCTGTCGCAGACCGCGCCGCCGGAAAGGGATGGTCAACGCCCATGCCGCGCGGGACGATCGGCCCCATGACTGCCCTCCCGTTGCTCCTTCTCGACGTCGACGGCCCGCTGAACCCGTTCGCCGCCGAGCCGCAGGAACAGCCCGCCGGCTACCGGACGCACCACGTCCGCCCCGACTCCTGGCTGGCCCGGTTCCCCGGCCGGCCGGTCGGGGAGATCGAGCCGATCCGGCTCTGGATCAACCCCGACCACGGACCCCGACTCCTCGGCCTGCCCTTCGAACTGGTCTGGGCGACGGCCTGGAAGGGCGAGGCCAACACCTGGATAGCCCCGCTCGTCGGCCTGCCCGAACTCCCGTTCATCGCCTGGCCGCAGATGCACCAGGACGACCCGGACGGCCTGCACTGGAAGACCCGCGCGCTGCTCGACTGGGCGGACGGCCGCCCGTTCGTCTGGGTGGACGACGAACTGGGGCCGCAGGACACCGAGTGGATCGCCGCCCACCACCCCGGCCCGGCGGCCACCTTCCGGATCAACCCCGGGATCGGCCTGCGGGACGAGGACTTCGCCACCCTGCGGGAATGGGCGCGCACCGAGCTGGGGACCGGGGCGTGAGGGTCGGCACGGTCGAGCGGCTGCGGCGCTATCCCGTGAAGTCGATGCTCGGGGAGGAGCTGCGGGCGGCCTCCGTGACGGAGCGGGGGATCGCCGGGGACCGGGCGTACGCGCTGCTGGACGCCGCGACCGGGCGGGTGGTGAGTGCCAAGCGCCCGCGCCTGTGGGCGGGTGTGCTCGGGTTCACCGCCGCGACCGGACCCGGGGGCGGGGTGGTGGTCACCGGCTGGTGGACGAGCCGCCGCAGGGCGCGAGCGTCCAACGGTCCGTGCCGGAGGAGGTCCTGGCGCACGGACCGCACGCCGACGTCGGGTTCACCGTCGACGAGCTGGGGCGCGGTGCGCCGCCCGGCACCTTCGTCGACTTCGCGCCGCTCCACCTGCTCACCACGGCCGCCCTCGCCGCGACGAACGGCGCCGCGCCCGAGCGGTACCGCCCGAACGTGCTGGTCCGGACCCCGGACGGCGCCCCCGGCTTCGTCGAGAACGGCTGGGTCGAGGGTGAGCCGGCGATCGGGCCGGAGCTGCGCCCGCACGTCGTCACGGCGACGCCGCGCTGTGCCGTCCCCACCCTCGCGCACGGGCCGGGCTGCCGCGTTCGCCGGCGGCGCTGCGCACGCCCGCGCGGCGCAACCGGCTGGTCCCGCCGCCGGGCATGCCCGCGCTGCCCTGCGTCGGTGTGTACGCCCGGGTGCTGACGCCCGGCCGGGTGGCGGTCGGGGACCCGGTGGTGCTGTCCTCCTGAGGTGCGGGGAACCGCCCGCCGGTCCGGACAGTCCCATCGCCACCAGGACGGGACTGGCGAGGAGGCGACCGGGATGGGCAGGGAGCAGGAGCGCGGCGCGGCGGCGGCCGGCGGGTGGCGGACGTGGGCGGCCCGCGTGGCCGTGGTGGCGTCGGCGGGAACGGCGCTGGCCGTGGTGCTGGTGACCTCGGGCGGCGGTGGCGGCCGGACGGACGTCGTCACCGTCCGGGTGACGGCGACGGCCACGGCCACGGCGGCGGGGAGCACCGCCGCCCCACCGCGCCGCGAGGTGACCCCGGACGTGCGGCCGGCCGACCCCGGCCCCGCCGCGGCCGTGGGCGTCGCCTACCCGCTCGACTGGAACACCCACTGCGAGACCAGCCACCTGAGCTTCGCCGGGCGCAGCTGGCGGACCGAGCGGCCGCCGGTCCTGCCGCCCGGCCCGCCCGGCCCGCAGGGCCCCGGCTCGGGACCCCGGGTGCTGCCGGGCTGGGCCACGCTGACCGCCGCGGACCGGCTCCGCTTCGACGCCCCCGGCTACCTCGCCGGTCCGGTGCTGCTCGAACCGGCCGCCCGGCCCGGGATCTGCGAGTAGCCGGCGTCCTGGAGAACCCCGAGCGCGGTCGCCAGGGCGGCCAGGAAGCGGTCCGTGGTGGCCTCGTCCCGGACGGCGACGCGCAGCCAGTCCGCGCCGAGACCGGGGAAGGTGTCGCCCCGCCGGACGGCGAAGCCCAGCTCGCGCAGCCGGGCGCGGACGGCGCCCGCGCCGGGCAGTTCGAGCAGCAGGAAGGACGCCGCCGGCTCGCCGTGCACCCGGACGGCCGGGAACGCGGCCAGACCCTTCAGCAGGTGCTCGCGCCACAGGGCCAGCTCCCGCGCCGCCTGCTCGGCCTCGGCGAGCGCGGCCGGGGCGGAGCAGGCCTCGGCGGCGACCAGCGCCGGGGTGGAGACCGGCCAGAGCGGCTGCGCGGCGGCCAGGGCGGCGATCAGCGGCGCCGGGCCGAGCGCGTAGCCGATCCGCAGGCCGGCCAGCCCCCAGGTCTTGGTGAGGCTGCGCAGCACGACCACCCGGCCGGGCAGGTCCCGGACGGAGGCGAGGGACTGGCTCTCGCCGGGCACGGTGTCCATGAACGCCTCGTCGATCACCAGGGTGCGGCCGGGCCGGGCCAGGGCGGCGACGGCGGCGGCCGGGTGGAGGACGGAGGTGGGGTTGGTGGGGTTGCCGAGCACGACCAGGTCGGCCTCCTCCGGCACCGCGCCCCCGGTCAGCCGGAAGCCCTCCCCGGGGGTGAGCAGGACCCGCCGCACCCGGTGCCCGGCGTCCCGCAGCGCGGCCTCGGGCTCGGTGAACTGCGGGTGCACGACCGCTATGTGACGAGGTGTCAGAGTGCGCGCGAGCAGCACGAAGGCCTCGGCGGCGCCCGAGGTGAGCAGCACCTCCGCGGCCGGCCGGCCGTGCCGTTCGGCGACCGAGGCCCGGGCGGTGGCGCCGTCGGGGTAGGCGGCGAGGTCGGCGAGGGTGGCGGCGAGGCGTTCGCGCAGCCACGGCGGGGGCGTGCCGGTGCGGACGTTGACGGCGAGGTCGACCAGGCCGGCGCCGTCGGCACGCACCTCGGCGTCCCCGTGGTGGCGCAGGTCGGGTTCGGCGGGGGAGTGGGGGGTCACGGCTGCTCTCCTGGGTTCTGCTGGACGTGCGGACGGCGCGGACGGTGCGGGGTGACGGGGACGCGGGCGACGGCCACCGTCGCGGCCGCCGACTTCCGCTTGGGGACGACCAGCTCGGCGCGCCCGCCGCCGACGGCGCCCGCCAGCGCGGCCGCCTCCGCCACGCTGACCGTGCCGACCGCCTCGCCGACGGCGCCGGACGGGTTCGGCACCGGGACGGCGGCCAGCGTCTCGGCCGGGTACTCGACCACCGGCACGCCGAGCGCCGCCGCGGCCGCGCGGACGGCGGGGTGCCCGGCCTTGCCGGCGAGGGTGGCGAGCGCGCCGACGGCGCCGGACGGCAGCCGGGCCGCGGCGAGCGTCCGCCGGATCAGCTCCAGCAGCTCCGCCCCGGTCGCCATGCCGCGCACGCCCACCCCGACGACGAGCCGGTCCGCGCCGACGCCGCCCCCGCCGTCACCCGAACCGCCCAACGCGCCGGATTCTCCGCGTCGCGAACCGTTTCCGTCCGGTCCTCTCACGCCGCGCTCACGCCCTGCTCACGTCCCGTTCCTCCGCGCCACCCGCCCGACACCTGCGAGGGCCGCCCGCCGGCCGCCGCGGGCCGGAGCCCGTCCGCGGCGGCCGAAACCCGCCGTTCCGGCCGGCCGGAACGCCCAGGTCAGGCCGGTCCCGGGTGCCGGGGGCCGCCGAAATCCCACCACGCCCGTGACGGACGGGTCAATCGTGACGGTTGTGACGTACGTCCGGGGGCGATCCTCGGCCGGCGACCGCTGTTCGCCGTTTCTTCATGTCACCGCCGAGGTCCGCGCCACCGCGCCGCTCCTACTGTTTGCGGCGCTCCGAAACCGCCGGCCCACCGATCGGCGGTCCTCTCCCCACCCGGCAGTTCCCCACCCGGCCGGGCCCCTCCCCGACCCGGCCGCCCCGACGTACGGAGGACACCATGCCCGAAACCCCGGAGACTGTTGACATGAGCGCCACGACCCCCGTTGCCGGGGGCGCCGCCCCGCGCCGCCCCCGCCGCCGCACCCTCACCGCCTCCGCCGCCGGCCTGGCCCTGGTCGCCGGCTCGCTCGGCCTCTGGGCCGCCACCGGCACCACCGCGCAGGCCGCCGCGCTGCCGACCCCGGACCACGTGGTCGTCGTCGTCATGGAGAACCACGCCTACAGCCAGGTGATCGGCAGCTCCGGCGCGCCGTACATCAACAACACGCTGAAGGCCGGCGGCGCCACCCTCACCCAGTCGTTCGGGCTCACCCACCCCAGCGAGCCCAACTACTACCAGCTGTTCTCCGGCTCCAACCAGGGCCGCACCGACGACAGCTGCGTGCCGGTCGGCTCGATCAACAAGCCGAACCTCGCCTCCGAGCTGATCGCCGCCGGCAAGACCTGGGGCAGCTACAACGAGGGCCTGCCGAGCCAGGGTTCGACCGTCTGCTCCAGCGGCAAGTACGCGCAGAAGCACAACCCGTGGTTCGGCTTCGGCAACGTGCCGACCAACACCGCGTTCACCATGACGCAGTTCCCGACGAACTTCGCGAGCCTGCCGAAGGTCTCCTTCGTCGTCCCTGACCTCTGCAACGACATGCACGACTGCTCGGTCTCCACCGGCGACAGCTGGATCCAGAACAAGCTCGGCGCCTACGCCGCCTGGGCCAGGAACAACAACAGCATCCTGGTCGTGACCTTCGACGAGGACAACCGCCTCTCCGGCAACCGCATCCCCACCGTGTTCTACGGCGCCCACGTCACCCCGGGCTCCACCACCGCCACCACCTACAACCACTACAACGTGCTGCGCACGCTGGAGGACCTCGCGGGCCTGACCACCCACGCGGGCAACGCCGCCACCGCCGCCACCATCACCGGCATCTGGAACTGACGCCCGTGTACGTCGCGGACTCCCGCAGCTCCAAGGCCCCCGCCGCCCCGGCCGCCACCCGGCCGGGGCGGCGGGAGGCCGCCGACGGCGCCACCGCCGACCGGGCCGCACGGGCGGCCGTTCCCGGCACCGTGGTGGTCCTGGGCGTGGTCAGCCTGGTCACCGACGTCTCCTCCGAGATGGTCAGCGCCGTCCTGCCGCTCTACCTGCTCACCGGCCTCGGCCTGTCCCCGCTCGGCTTCGGCCTGCTCGACGGCATCCAGAACGGCTTCAGCGCCGTCGTCCGGCTGGCCGGCGGCCACCTCGCCGACCGGCGCGGGCGCGACGGCGCGCCCCGGCACAAGGCCGTCGCCGCCGTCGGCTACGGCCTGTCGGCGCTCTGCAAACCGCTGCTGCTGCTCGTCCACACCGTGCCGCTGATCGGCGCGGTGCTGGCCGCCGACCGCACCGGCAAGGGGCTGCGCACCGCCCCGCGCGACGCGATGATCTCGCTCGCCACCGAACCCGCCCACCGCGGAAGGGCGTTCGGCGTGCACCGGGCGATGGACACGGCCGGCGCGCTGCTCGGACCGCTCACCGCCTTCCTGGTGCTGCGGATGGCCGGCGGGCCGCTGCTCGCCGACGGCGGCCAACAGCAGGGCTACCGCGCGGTGTTCGCGGTCAGCGCGTGCGTCGCGGTGCTCGGCGTGCTCGTCCTGCTGCTGTTCGTGCCGAACCGCCTCCCGGCCGGCGAACCGCCGGAAGGGCAGCCCCGCCCGCGTGACGGGCTCGCCCTGCTGCGCGTCCCCGGGCTGCGCCGGCTCACCGTCTGCGCCGTGCTGCTCGGCCTCACCACCGTCAGCGACTCCTTCCTCTACCTGCTCGTGCAGCGCCGGCTCGGCCTCGCCACCGAGTACTTCCCGCTGCTCCCGCTCGGCACCGCCGGCGCCTTCCTGCTGCTCGCCGTCCCGCTCGGCGCGCTCGCCGACCGGATCGGCCGCCGCCGGCTGTTCCTGGCCGGCCACGGCCTCCTGCTGCTCGCCTACGGGCTGCTGCTCTCCCCGCTGGACGGCCTGCCGGTGGTGGTCTGCGTGCTGGTGCTGCACGGCGCCTTCTACGCCTCCACCGACGGCGTGCTCGCCGCCGCCGCGGCCGACACCGTCCCCGCCGCGCGGCGCGGCGCCGGGCTCGCCCTGGTCGGCACCGGGCAGGCGCTCGCCCGGTTCGCCTGCTCGCTCGCGTTCGGCGCGCTGTGGAGCGCCGTCGGCGCCACCACCGCGCTGACCTGGTCGGCGCTGGCGCTGGCCGGCTGCGTCACCGGGGCGGCGTTCGTGCTGCGCGAGCCCACGTCCCCGACCGCCGACCCCGAGGTGTCCCCGTGACCACCGTCCCCCTCCGCAACCGCGCCCGGGTGCTGATCCTGCTGGTCGCCGTCGTGCTGCTCGGCGCGGTCGGCACCGGCGCCGTGCTGTGGGCCGCCGACCGCTCCGCCGAACGCGACCGCGTCCAGGCCGGCGGCCCCGTCGTCACCCCCGGCGAGGTCACCCTCAAGGCCCCCGCCGCCCGGCAGCTGCTCTTCCGCAACATGGCCTGGGGCCCGCACCGCGACGAGGTCGTCACCGTCCCCGCCGACCACCCCGACGGCCCGCGCACCTCCTCCGGCGTCCAGTGCCTGCGCTTCCACGCCGCCGCCGCCACCGGCATCTGCCTGCAGGCCGACCGGGGCCCGCTCCAGGACACCTACCGGGCCGTCGTCCTCGACGAGCACCTGCGCGAGCTGCGCTCCTTCCCGGCCGCCGGCATCCCCACCCGCTCCCGGGTCTCGCCCTCCGGCCACCTCGCCGCCTGGACCGTCTTCGTCAGCGGCGACTCCTACGCGGGCACCGCCTTCTCCACCCGCACCTCGATCGTCGACGTCCGGGACTGGAACCTCCGGGAGAACCTGGAGGAGTTCGACGTGATCAAGGACGGCAGGCCGTACCGCTCGCCCGACGTCAACATCTGGGGCGTGACCTTCGTCGACGACAACGCCTTCTACGCCACCCTCGCCACCGGCGGCCAGACCCACCTGGTCCGCGGCGACCTCGCCGCCCGCACCCTCACCACGCTCCACCAGAACGTCGAGTGCCCCTCGCTCTCCCCGGACGGCACCCGGGTCGCCTACAAGAAGCGCGTCCCCGGCGCCTCCGAGGACGCCCCCTGGCGGCTGTACGTCCTGGACCTCGCCACCCTGGCCGAGACCGCCACCGCCGAACAGCGCAGCATCGACGACCAGGCCGTCTGGTCCGACGACCGCACCCTGCTGTACGCCATGCCCGGCGACTTCGGCGCCGACCTGTGGACCGTCCCCGCCGACGGCTCCGGCTCCGCGCGGCGGCTGCTCGACGCGGCGGTCGCCCCGGCGTTCCTGGGCTGAGGCCCCGGCGTTCCCTGGCCACTCGGGCCGGGTGGTCCCGGGCGGAACTTCGCGCGTAGGGTCCACGTCGAGCACTATGAGTGGCCGCCCGGCGCCGGGCCGCCACGAGAACTGACCGGGGGAGCAGGAACAGTGAGTCAACGAGGGCCCGACCGCGGGCTGTCGCCGGAACGCGTGCCCGACGACTCGTGGCCGGCGCTGCACGGCAGGCCCGTGCTGCGCCGCACGGTCGCGATCGGCCTGGTGATCTTCGTGTCGGTGCTGGCCGCCCTGGCCGTCCGGGGCGTCAACGCGCTCACGGTCGGCCGCGGCGCCATCGAGACCGACCGCGACCGCGCCGAGCTGCTGGCGGGCCTCCACCCGTCCCAGCACCCGGGGGCCGGCCGCTACTACGTCCCGGTCGGCGCCGTCTACACGCACACCTCGGACGGCCTGGCCGTCGCCTACCTGCACTACCGGCTGGCCGGCGGCCGCGAGGTCGGCATCGGGGACTTCCTGCGCACCTACGACCTGGCCGCCCCCGGGGCCCTCGCCCCGCTGCCGGCCGACCTCGCGGAGGCCCTGGGCGGCGACGAGCCGGCCCAGGCGCGGGAGGTCGGCGTGCCCGACCCCGCGGCCTCGCCGTCGCCGTCGCTTTCGCCGTCGCCGAGCCTGCCGTCGACCCCGTCGACCCCGTCGACCCCGTCACCGACCGCGTCCCCCTCCGCCACCCCCGACGACACGCCCACCGCCACCGTGGAACCCGAGCCGGAGGCCGAGGCGGTCGACGAGGAGCCCACCGAGCACCTCACCCCGGCCACCGAAGCCGACCCCGACCCCACGTCCGACCCCGCGCCCCCGCCGGAGGAAACCCCCTCGCCCTCACCCTCGCCCACCCCGAGTCCCACCCCGACCCCCATCCCCGCCCCCACCGCCGAGCCCACCGTCACCCCCACCCCGCCCCGCGCCCGCCGCATCTACGTCGCCCCCGACCCCGGCGGCCTCCCCGGCGCCGCCGACATCTACGTCCGCGCCACCGGCTGACCGGATCCCCCTGCCCGGCGGGCCAACCCAGGGGCGGGGGTTGTCGGTTGGGCGTGCTGTACTCCCGGCATGACGCTTGACGACAGCACGCCCGCCGTCCGGTCCGGGGAGTGGGAGGCGGTTCTCGCCCAGGGCTTCGGGGAGGTGCTCGGCCGGCCGCTCGCCGAGTACGACGGGGAGGCCCGCTACGGGGCCTACTACAGCGGCAACTTCCTCGCCGAGAGCGAGCTGGAGCGGGACCCGGTGTGGGTGGGCCGGGCCGCGCTCGCGGGGGAGGAGAGGGTCACCACCGCCCACCTGCTGCTCACCCCGCCCGGTGACCTCGACGAGACGGAGCTGGTCTTCGACGCGAGCCGCTCGCTGTTCCACGTCGACCCGCGGGGACTGTCCGGGCAACTCGCGCCCTTCGCCGCCGATCTCGCCGCCGCCGTGGAGGAGTCCGAGGACGGGCCGTGGGGCGGGGCGCTGCCGGGGGCGGACCTCGGGCGGATCGCCGGGCGCCACGGCGTCGACCTCGCCTCGCCCGAGCTGCCCGCGGGCCTGTGGACCCTCTGGCGGGCCCGGCTGGCCTCCGCGGGCGAGACCCTGCTCGACGCCCTGCTCGCCGCCACCGGCCTGACCGCCGTCACCTCGCCCGAGCTGCTGCCGGCCGGTGTCGGCGACGCCGGGGACGAGCTGGACGAGGAGGCCCACGAGCTGGCCGCCGGCGTGGCCGACCCGGCGCTGCGGGACTTCCTGGTGGCCTTCTGCGACCAGGAGTCGCACGACCTCGCCCTCGTCCCGGTCACCCCGGTCACCCCGGTCACCCCGGTCACCCCGGTCACCCCGGCCGGCGAGGCCGGCGAGGCCGGCGAGGAGGAGGACGAGGAGGAGTACACCGACGACCCGTCCGAGGGCGGCACCGTGGTCGTCCGCTGGGACGGCGCGGTCGACCAGTACGAGATCGTCGTCCGCCGCCTGGAGGCCTGAGACCCCGGGCCCTCCCGCCCGGGAGGGCCCGGCCGCCACCGGATAGGGTCACTGCGCGAACCGATTCGCGGTGCGCGCGTGGACCCGAAGGAGCTGACGTGGGCGAGGCCGTCTCCCCCGAGACCGGTGCCGACACCGTGGATCCCCGCCGGGGCGCGCAGCTCGCGGCACGCTGGTGGAAGTGGGCGCTGTCCGCCCCGATGGAGCGCAGCCCGGTCGCCGACACCACCGGCGAGTTCGCCGGCTGGCGCCAGCCCTCCGACGTCTGGTTCCTCGCCGGCACCTACGGCGGACGCGTCGTGCGCCGCTGCCCGATCGCCGCCGGGAAGCCGGTCTTCTTCCCGGTCTTCAACACCCAGCGCATCGCCCTCGGCCTCTCCTCCGCCCCCTGGCGCGTCGAGCACTCCCAGGCCGAGGCGACGCTCAACGGCGTCCCGCTCAGGGTGCACGAGTTCGCCTCCCGGCGCTTCCTCGCCACCGGCATCCCGCGCGTCGCCTGGGGCCTGTGGTGCGCCCTCGACCCGCTGACGCCCGGCCAGTACGTGCTCTCCGTCAAGGCCGAGGCCGGCGGCTTCCTGGTCGACACCACCTACCACCTGGACGCCGTCGAGTTCTGACCCGCGCGCCCCTGACGCACCCCGCCCGGTGTCGGGATTCCGCCCCCGGGAGCCGCCGCGGGCTGGTAGGTGTGGAGCCCTCAGGGCCGGTTGCGGCCCTTCACGGCTGGGGGTGGGGCAGTGGCCCGGGTGGTGTGCGTGCACGGGATGGGACAGCAGGTCCAGGGCGAGGACCGGCTGCGCTCCGTGTGGTGGCCCGCGCTGAGCGACGGACTGCGCCGGGCCGGCGCCCCCGAGGGACTGCTGACGGAACCGGACGTCGCGATCGGCTTCTACGGCGACCTCTTCCGCCCGCCCGGGCAGTTGCTCGCCGCCGGCGACCCGCCGTACACCGCCCGCGACGTCGACGGCGGCTTCGAACAGGAACTGCTCGCCGCCTGGTGGCGGGAGGCCGCGCAGCGCGACCCCGAGGTGGCGCCGCCCGACGCGGACGACACACTGGTGGCGACGCCCCGGTCCGTGCAGGCCGCGCTGCGGGCGCTGTCCGGCTCCCGCTTCTTCGCGGACGTCGCGCTGCGCCTGGTCGTGGCGGACCTCAAGCAGGTCCGCGCCTACCTGACCGACGAGCCCACCCGCGAGCGGGTGCGCGCCCGGGTCATGGCGCGGATCGGCCCGGACACCCGCGTGGTGGTGGCGCACTCGCTCGGCTCCGTGGTCGCCTACGAGGCGCTCTGCGCCCTGCCCGGCCACGGCGTCCGGGCGCTGGTGACGATCGGCTCGCCGCTGGGCATCCGCAACCTGGTCTTCGACCGCCTCCGCCCCGACCCGGTCTGGACGTGCGGGAAGCCGCTCGGGGAGTGGCCGGGCGGGGACGCCCTGACCTGGACCAACCTGGCCGGCACCGGCGACGTGGTGGCCCTCGTGAAGGACCTGCGCCCGGTCTTCGGCACCCGGGTCCGCTCGGCCCTGCTGTCCAACGGCACGCACGCCCACGACGCCACCTCGTACCTGACCGACGAACTGTGCGGCCGCGCGATCGCCGAGGGCCTGGCGTGAACGACGGGCCGGGCCCGCGCCGGTACCTGATCGCCGCCGTCGTCGCCGACTACCCGAAGAACCGCGACTGGAACCGCCCCGGCCTCGTCCGGGCCCGCGAGAGCGTCGTCGAGCTCTTCACCGGCACGCTCGGCTACCACCACCACGACTCCGTCCCGCTCAACCCCACCAAACTCCAACTGGCCGCCGCCCTGCGCGCGTTCTGCACCTCGCCCGAGCGCCGCGAGGACGACCTGCTGACCGTCTACCTCTCCTGCCACGGCGAGATCCTCGACGACGGCGAGGAACACGTCCTGCTCACCGCCGACACCGACCCCGACGACCTCACCTTCACCGCCCTGCCGACCGCCGAACTCACCCGGGCCATGCTGCGCGGCACCCGGACCCGGCGGGTGATGCTGCTGCTGGACGCCTGCTACGTCGGCCAGGGCGGCAACCAGCTGGCCGCCGCCGCCCTGGAACGCCTCGGCGCCACCTGGGGCCGCAGCACCGGCTCCGGCCTGATCGTCCTCTCCTCCGCCCAGCCGCACCAGCCGGCCGTGGCGGGCCGGTTCCCGCAGCTGCTCACCGACGCCGTCACCGACCTGTCGGTCGCCGGGCACGGCCCCGGCACGCTGTCCGTGAACGCGGTGGTGCAGCACATGAACAACTCCGCGGACCGCCCCGGCCACCAGCGCATCGGGCTCGCCATGGTGGGCCTGGACGGCGAACCGCCCGCGTTCTTCCCCAACCCCCGCCACGACACCCGCCTCAACGAGGTCGACCTCGCCCAGCAGCAGGTCGCCGCCTTCGCCGAACAGGACCGGCGCCGCGAGACCGAGTTCACCTCCCGGCTGCTGGTCCGCGCCATGGGCTACCACAGCCGGGCGGACGCCGCCGCGTGGTGGTTCAGCGGCCGGCACACCGCCCTCGGCGACCTCGCCGCCTGGCTGAAGACCCCGGCCGGCGACGATCCGTCCGCCTGCCGGGTGGTCACCGCCGCCCCCGGCTCCGGCAAGACCGCCGTCCTCGGCCTGGTCGCCGCCCTCGCCCACCCCGAACGCCGCCGCACCGTCCCCTTCGACGCCCTCGGCCTGCCGCCGGACCTCGTGGCCGTCGGCGCCGTCGACGCCGCCGTCTACGCCCAACGCCTCACCGACGCCGACGTGCTGGACGCGCTGTGCGCCGCGGCGCGGATCCGGGCCGACTCCGTCGGCAAGCTCCTCGAAGCCCTGGAAGGCCGCCCCCGCCCGCTCACCGTCCTCGTCGACGCCCTCGACGAGGCCGCCACGCCCGACACCCTCTGCGGCACCGTCCTGCGGCCGCTGATCGAGCACGCCCGCGGCCGCCTGCGCCTGCTGCTGGGCACCCGACCGTACCTGTTGCCCCGCCTCGGCACGGCCGCCGACCAGGTCCTCGACCTCGACAGCCCCCGCTACGCCGACCCCGAGGCGCTCGCCGTCTACGCCGCCCGCAACCTGCTCGAAGCCCACCCCGGCTCGCCCTACCTCCACGACCCCGGCTACCTGCGCCCGGTCGCCGAGGCCGTCGCCGAGGCGGCGGGCCACTCCTTCCTCATCGCCCGCATCACCGCCGGCACCCTCGCCGCCGCCCCCGACATCCCGAACCCCTGGAGCCAGGGCTGGCGCGCCTCGCTGCCCCGCCACGCGGGCGACGCCATGCGCGAGGACCTCCACCGCCGCCTCGGCGACGACGCCCGGCGCGCCACCGACCTGCTGCGCCCCCTGGCGTACGCCCAGGGCCAGGGCCTGCCGTGGGAGGACGTCTGGGCCCCGCTCGCCTCGACGGTCTCCGGGCGGCGGTACACCGACGAGGACCTGCTGTGGCTGCGCCGCGAGGCGGGCTCGTACGTCGTCGAGGCGACCGAGTACGGCCGCTCCGCGTACCGGCTGTACCACGAGGCGATGGCCGAGCACCTGCGCGACGGCACCGCCCCGGAGGCCGTCCACGCCGCCTACGCCCGCGTCCTGACCGCCCGCGTCCCCTACCGCACCGACGGCACCCGCGACTGGTCCCGCGCCCATCCGTACGCCCTCCACCACCTCGCCCACCACGCCGCCCGGGCGGGCCTGTTGGACGAGGCCCTCGCCGACACCGACTACCTCGTCCACGCCACCCCGGCAGGCCTCGCCCCCCACCTCCACCACGCCCGCGCCGACCCGGCCCGGCTGACGGCGGCGGTCTACCGGACCGGCATCCACCTCCATCGGGAGGCAGCACCGGACGAACGCCGCCGGATCCTGGCCCTCGACGCCGCCAGAGCCGGCGCCGAGGATCTGCACGGAGAACTCGTCAGCCGCATCCCGCCCGGCGAGTGGGCTCCGGTCTGGGCCACCGGCAGCGGATTCGACCCCTCCCTCCGCGGCACCTTCTCCGGCCACGAGGACAGCGTGTTCGCGGTGGCGTGTGCGGTGGTCGACGGGCGTCCGGTGGTGGCCAGCGGCGGCGGGGACGCTTTGGTCCGCCTGTGGGATCTGGCGACCGGCCAGCCGGTGGGCCGTCCTCTCGCCGGTCACGACGGGGCGGTGACCGCGTTGTCCTGCGCACTGATGGACGGCCATCAGGTGGCGGTGAGTGGCGGTATGGACAAGACCGTGCGGGTGTGGGACTTGGCTACCGGTGTGGCGGTTGGGGGTCCTTTCACCGGCTATTCGGGCAGGGTGGGCGCGTTGGCATGCGCCGTGCTCGGTGGCAGGGCGGTGGTGGTCTGCGGCGGTACAGACGGGTCGGTGGTGGCGCTTGATCTGGCTACCGGTGTGGCGGTTGGGGGTCCTTTCACCGGCTGTTCGGGCGAGGTGGGCGCGTTGGCATGCGCCGTGCTCGGTGGCAGGGCGGTGGTGGTCCGCGGTGGCATGGACGGGTCGATCGTGGTTCTTGACCTGGCTACCGGCCAGCTGGTTGGCGGACCTTTCGGCTGCCATGACAATGCGGTGACTGCGCTGTATTGCACAGTAGTTGACGGTATCTCGGTGGTGGTCAGTGGTAGCGCGGACAAGACGGTTCGGATGTGGAACCTGGCTACCGGTCAGCTGATCGGCGGACCGTTCACCGGTCATGACGAGATGGTCGACACGGTGGTGTATGCGGAGCTGGACGGTGGCGCGGTGGTCGTGAGTGGTGGATCGGGAGGTACGGTTCAGGTGTGGGATCCGGCTACCGGCCAGGAGATCGTCCGGCCTCTCATGGGCCACAACAGTCGCGTGACCGCAGTCGTGTGCGTCGAACTTGACGGCGAAGCGATGTTGGTCAGCAGCAGCTGGGACGGGACGGTCAGGGTTTGGGATCTGACCGAGCGCCGGAATCTGGGCCAACCTTTGACCGGTCACACTCACGACGTCGTAGCGGTGGGGTGTGCGGAGGCCGGAGGTCGTCCGGTGGTGATCAGTGGTAGCCGGGGTGGATCGATCAGAGTGCGGGACCTGGCCACGGGGCGACAGCTCGGTCCGCCACGCGCCGGTTCCGGTCGCGATATCAAGTTGGCGTTTGGGGTGGTTGAGGGGCGCCCGGTGGTGGTGGTGAGTGGCGACGACACCGGCATGGTTCGGATGCGGGACCTGGAGACTGGCCGAGAGCTTGGCGAGCCCCTCGTCAGTCATATTGACTCCGCGTCTGCGGTGGCGTGTGGGATGGTCGAGGACCGTCTATCGATGGTGATCGGTGACCTTTCCGGACTTGTGCGGGTGAATGACCTGATCACTGGCCGCAGAATCGGCAAGCCTCTCACGGGTTCCCTCGGTGACGCCGTGGCGGTGGCGCTCGGGGTGGTTGAGGGGCGTCCGGCGGTGGCAAGTGGCGACTACACCGGCATGGTTCGGCTGCGGGACCTGGACACTGGCCGGGCGCTGGGCGAGCCGATCTTCGTTCACGCGGCTGCTGTGATGGGGATGAACTGTGCTCTGGTCGACGGGCGTTCGGTGATGGTGACCGGTGGCCTCGACCACCGGGTGCGGCTGTGGGACCTGGACCGCCGGTCACTCCTCGCCGAGATCGTCATCGAGGGGCCATGCGCCGTATGCTTCACCGCCGACGGCGACCTCGTCGTCAGCTCGAACAACGACGTCGCCCTCTACCGCCGCAGGCCTTCCTGAGCCAGCGCCGCCAGCAGATCGCGCAGCGGCGCCGGCTCGTGCTCCAGCGCCTCCACCAGCAGCTGCCCGTAGCGGATCTTCCGCCCCGACTTCGTCCCCATGAACCGCCGCAGCTGCCGTTCCGCCACCCCGCCCTGGTGCGCGGGCTGGCGGACGAAGGTCTGCCAGGCCGGGAGCTCCCCCTCCGCCCGGACGATCTCCTCCACCCGTGCCACGCCCAGCGCGCGGATCAGCTCCTCCTCCAGGTCCGCCACGCACACGAAGAAGCCGTCCTCCGGCGCCCCGGCCCGTGCCAACCCGCGCTCGTAGAAGCCGCGTTCGTTCTCGTCGCAGAGCCCGGTCAGCCGCAGCCCCAGCCCGGGCGGCCCGAGCAGGCTCGCGTACCGGGCGACGTTCATCGCCCCGCCCATGGAGACCACGCACACCCCCTCGGCGGCCAGGTCCCGGCCCCGCCGGGCGGCCAGTGTCTCGACGGCGGCGAGGTCGCTCGGCCCCTCCACCAGCACCGCCGTCCGCACCCCGACCTGCCCGGCCGCCTCGCCCGCCGGCCCACCGGGCCCGCCCGCCGCCCACGCGGTGACCGCATCCCGGAACGCTTCCATGTCCGCCATGGGGCCGATTCTGCCCCTGACCGGCCCGGTGGGCCCGCCATTTTCCGCGGACGCGCTACCGCCCGACGGCGAGGGACGCCCGCAGCTCCTCGAACAGCTCGCACAGGTCCGCGTTGCCCACGGGGTCCACCTCCAGCTGCAACTGGCACACGGCGTCGTCCCCGTGGGGAGTGAGGCGCACGGCGAAGGCGTAGCCGTCCTCGACGGGCTCGCCCCGCAGCGTCAGCGGATTGTTGCGACCGGGCGTCACCCGCTCCGCGAAGTCCTCACCCGAAGGCGTGCGCAGCAGAGCGAGCATCCGCGCCGCGAAGTCCGCGACCTCCTCGGTGGTGAGGTACGCGGTGAAGTCGGCCGTCAGGCGGGAGGACCAGTCCGCGGTGACGCGCCAGCTCTCCTCCTCGACCTCGGCCAGTTCGACCCACGCGACATCGTCGCCGAGACGTATCCGCGGTCTTCCCATCGCATCCTCCACAACCCCGACGCCGGAACCGGAAGATCGAACTGTAGCGTCCTCCCTGCAACCGAACGATCATGGGGGGAAACCGTGTTCGAGTACATCCGTGGGCGCAGCCTCGCCGTCAGAGTCGGCCTGGCGGCCGCCGTCGTGGCGATCGCGCCCGTGCTGCTGGACTTCAAGAGCGAGAGCCTGGTCCGCGAGAACGGCCGGATCGTCGCCTACGACTACTTCAGCTTCTCCGCCCTCGTCGCCGCCCTCGCCGGCCTCGCGTACGCCTACCGCCGGTTCCACGCCGCGAAGTTCACCGGCGCGCTGACCGGCACCGTCAAGGCGGCGCTGGCCGCCGTCGTCCTGGTCAGCCTCTTCCAGGGCGTCCGCGGCACGGGCGTCGTCCCGGCGCAGACGGAGTGCCGGGCCGCCTACAGCCTCAACCTCTGCCGCCCGGCCGACGACACCCCGACGGGTCGGTGATCAGGAGCCGGGGCGGGGGTCGATCGGGGTGAACACGCCGAGGCGGTCCTCGACCTCCTGGGCGGCGTCCAGGCACAGGTCCTCCCGGAACGCGCGCCCGACGATCTGCACGCCGGTCGGCAGGCCGTCGGTCACTCCGGTGGGTACGGCGACCCCGGGTACGCCCACGAAGCTGGTCACCGTGCACAGGCGCATGCCCGAGCCGACCCGCTCCCGTCCTGCCCGGTCGCGCGACTCCAGCCCCGGCTCGACGGGCGGCTCGGTGAACGACGGCCCGAGCAGCAGCGGGTACTCGTCGAGGAACTCCGCCCAGGAGCGGCGGATGCCCAGCCACACCCCCATCAGCTTCATGAACTCCGCCGCGGTCACGGGCGGGGTCTTCTCCATCGTCATCTCGATGAAGCGGTCTCCGCCCTCGCCGAGCAGGGTCCGCACCACCGGCCAGGTCGGGGCGAACTCGGTCGCCACGATCCGGTGGTACGCCTCCAGCGCGTCGTCCAGCCGCGGCACGTCCGCCACCTCCCGCACGTCGTACCCGGCGTCCCGCAGTGCTTCGGCCGCGGTCGCGACGGCACCGCGGACCGTGGGGTGGACGCCGTGGCCGCCGGGGTCGGTGACGACCGCGACCTTCACCGGTCCCGGCAGCGGCTCACCCCGGACGGGCACCGGCACGGCCCGCGGGTCCCGCGGGTCGGTCCCGGCCAGGGCCTCGTAGGCCAGCCGCAGGTCGGCGATGCCGCGGGCCAGGGGCCCGTCCTTGACCAGCATCTGCGTGGCCGGTCCCGGGTCGTCCGCGCCGGGAATGCGGTGGTCGGCGGGGAACCGCCCGGTGGTGGGGTTCAGGGCCGCCACGCCGCAGAACGAGGCCGGGACGCGGACGGACCCGCCGGAGTCGTTGCCGAGCCCGAGCGCGGCCATGCCGGTGGCGACGGCCACCGCGTCGCCGCCGCTGGAGCCTCCCGGGGTCCGGCTCCGGTCCCACGGGTTGACGGTGTCGCCGAAGAGCTCGCTGCGGGTGTGCATCCCGGCCAGGATCAGGGTGGGCATGTTGCTGTGCCCGATCGGTATGGCTCCGGCGGCGCGCAGCCGGGCCACCGGGGGCGCGTCGGCCGTCGCCACCAGCTCGCGGAAGCGCGGGAGTCCCATCGTGGTCGGCACGCCTTCGACGGCGGTGGTCTCCTTGACGGTGAACGTCACCCCGGCCAGCGGCCCCAGCTCCTCGCCCGCGGCCCGGCGCGCATCCGTCCGCGCCGCGGCTTCGCGGGCGCGCTCGGCCATCAGCTGGGTGACCGCGTTGACCCGCGGGTTGACGTCGGCGATGCGGTCCAGGTGGCTGTCGACCAGCTCGACGGCCGAGACGTCTCCGTTCCGGACCGCCTCCGCCTGGGCTGCGGCGGTCATCGTCCATAGGGTGTCGCGCACGATCGTGTCCTCCCCGTTCCTGTCCTGCGCCGGAGTGCTCGTGTCGGAACCATAGCCCAGAACCGATACGCTTGTATCGGAATAAGGAGGAGCCCGACCATGCCCAAGCAGGTGGACTACGAGAGCCGACGCCGGCGGATCGCCGAGGCCGTCTGCCTCCTCGTCGACGACCACGGACCCGAGGGGGTGACCATGCGCGACGTCGCCACCCGCGCGGAGGTCTCCCTGGGCGCCGTCCAGCGGTGCTTCCGCACCAAGGAGGAGATGCTGCTGTTCGCCGTCGAGCACGTCGGCGAGCGCATCACCGAACGGGTCCGGGCCCGCCTGGGCGGCAGCCCGGCCCAGTCGGCCGCGTCCGCCCTGGGGCACGCGGCCACCGAGATCGCCCTGCTCCGCGAAGAGCACCGCGCCGAGGCGCGGGTGTGGCTCGCGTTCGTCGCGCAGGCCGCCGTCAGCGAGCCGCTCGCCGCCCAGCTCAGGACCAGTTACGCGGCTCTCCAGGACCTCCTCGGCCGCCTCATCGCGGAGGCCTGCGAGAGCGGCCGCGCCGGCGGTGACGCCGCGCCGCCCGATCCGCGGCGCGAGGCCCGGGCCCTGCTCGCCCTCACCGACGGCCTGACCAGCCACGTGCTCATCGGACACCTGACCGCCGAGGAGGCCGAGGGCGCCCTGCTCACGCATCTGGTCCGCCTCTGGGAACGCCTCCGCGCCGCCCCTCCCGGGACGTCCGTCTGACGCCCGTTGCCCCGGTGCCCCGCCCGGAGCCCGGGCGTGACCGCGGGCAAGCACGAGCCGGACCCGGACCCGCCGGCGCGGCTGTGGGAGGAACACCTGCGAGCGCCGTTCCCGCGGCACCTGCGCGGCCGCGAGATCGACGGCGAGGGCATGGCGCTGACGGACGCTTCCCTCGCGGGCTGCGTCCGCGCACCTGTCGGCGCAGGGGGCCCGGTGACGGGCGCCTTCGGGACATCACCGCCATGGTGGCGCGCGTGCTCCGGACCGGTCGCGCGGATCAGGAAGTCGGACCGGCCGACTTCCTGATCCGTCGTTTGGGGAGAATCAGGTCCATGACCATGGGGATCTCCGGTTTCGAGCCACTGTTCCTGGTCGGGCTCGACGCGGTGCGGCAGGCGCACGGGGCACGGCTGGCGGCGCTCGCCGGCAGGCGGCTGACGGGGTTCGCCGTGGTGCGCTTCGCCGAGGACGGGGAGTGGTTCGCCGACTGCCCGGTGGTCCTGGACTTCGACGGCGTCCAGGTGGAGCTCTGCCACAGGAGTCTCGACGAACTCTCGACAGGCTGGGACACGATCGACACCGAGGCCGGCATCGCCGGCTGGGAGTGGGCCGGCTTCACACCGGAGTGGTCCCACGGCGACGACCGCCTCGCGCCCTTCGTCGGCCAGGAACTGCGCGAGGCCGCGCTGCTCGAATGGCGCCCGGCGGGACTCGACCTGGCCGCCGGGACCGTGGCGGTGGAGTTCGTCTTCGAGGGAGGGTGCCTGCGCATCGCCAACGGCCTGGACGAGAACCGCGTCGAGACCGGGTCGGCCCGGCCGGCCTACGTCCGCCACACGGCCGTGCGCGGCGCTCAGTAGCCGCTGACGACCGCGTCCGCCGCCGAGGCGTCCAGCAGCAGGTCGTGCAGGGCCGCGGCGGTCTCCGACGGGCGGGCGGGGGTCAGGACGACCTGGTCCACGGTGGTGGACGGGCCGGTGAGGGGGATGACGTGCAGGCCGGGGGGCTGGTGGTCGAGGGCGGACTCGACGGTGATGCCGATGCCCGTCCCGGCGGCGACGTGGGCGGCGATGGCGTGCACGCTGTCGGCGGTCCTGATGATGCGCAGGTCCGCCCCGCCGAGCTGGAAGGCGGACAGCAGCCGGTCGCAGAGCCCGCTGTTGATCTGGTGCGGCCAGGTGAGCAGGTCGGTGGTGGACAGTTCCGGCGCGCTCAGCTCGCTGCGGTCGGCGAGCGGATGGGCGGCGGGGACGAGCGCCACGAACCGCTCGGTGGACAGCACCCGCGCGCGCACGCCCGCGACGTCGCCGGTCGCCCAGCCGATGCCCAGTCCGATCGTCTCGGCGCGCAGGGCGGTGAGCTGCGCCGTGGTGGGCATGCACTCCGGCACGATGGTGACGTCCGGGAACCGCTCGCGCAGCCGGGGCAGGCAGCGCAGCAGCACCTGCTGGCCGGTGTACTCGGCGTGGCCGACGACGAGGGTGCTGCGGGCCCGCTCCCCGGCGGCGAGGGCACGGCCGCGCTGCTGGAAGTGGCGCAGCTGCGCCAGCGTGGCGTGCGCGTCGGGCAGCAGCGCCTGGCCGAGGTCGGTCAGCGACACCCGCCGGCTGGTGCGGTGGAACAGCCGCCCGCCGAGCGTGCTCTCCAGCCGCCGCACCGCCTCGCTCACCGTCGGCTGTCCCCGGTGCAGCCGCGCGGCGGCCCGGCCGAAGTGGAGTTCCTCCGCGACGGCGACGAACGCCTCGAGTTCGATCCTGTCCACGGGAGCAGACTAGCGCGATCGATCGGTGTGGCCGATCGCTGCGGGGCGAAGTCCGTCGTTGATGCCCGGCCGTGCACGGGGTGTGATGAACGGGCGGGCAGGAATGCCCGTTCATCGACGGAAAGTAGTGAAGCGACATGGCAGTCAAGGACGTCGACCGCGAGCACGGAGCGCCGGCGGTCACCGTGACGGTGGTCTACCACTCGGTGCACGGGCACACCCGGGTGCTGGCCGAGCACCTCGCCGACGGGGCGCGGGCGGTGCCGGGGGCCGAGGTGCACCTCGTCGAGGTACGGGCGGAGGACGTCAACGCGGGCCGGTGGCGGGACGCGGAGGTGCTGGCGCTGCTGGAGCGCTCGGACGCGATCGTGTTCGGCTGTCCGACGCTGATGGGCAGCGTGTCGGCGGCGTTCAAGGCGTTCATGGAGTCGGCGTTCACGGCGTTCACCACGCAGGCGTGGAAGGACAAGCTGGCCGGCGGGTTCACCATGGCCGCCTCGCAGAGCGGCGACAAGCTGATGGTGCTGCAGCAGCTGGCGGTGTTCGCCGCGCAACTGGGCATGCAGTGGATCGGCGTGGGGGACCTGCCGGGCAACAACTGGAGCGGCGGCTCCCGTGACGACCTGAACCGGCTGGGCTCGTGGCTCGGGCTGATGAGCCAGAGCCACGCCGACCTCGGCCCCGAGCAGGCCGGCTCGCGCGGTGACCTGATCACCGCCCAGCGGTACGGCGAGCGGATCGCCCGGCTGACCCAGCGCTGGGTCAACGGCGTGCCGTACGCCACCTCCCGGATGACCGAGCACGAGGCCCGCGCCCTCTCGGCCTCGCTCCGGGAGGCGGACGGCGCGGACGCCGCCGTGCCGGCCGGGGTCTGAGCTCGGCCCGGGCGGTCTCCTACCCCGCCCGCACGGCCCCCGCCACCGCGACCATCCGGCGCATGACGTGGACCGGGAGCGCCGGGTTCATGGCGGCGTCCTCGGCGGTGAACGGGTCCTGGAGCAGCTCCGCCAGGAGCGGCAGCGGCAGGGCCGGGTGCCGGTGGGCGTGCGGGGCGACGTCCTCGTCCGCGGCCAGGGTGGCGGCGGCGGTGGGGGAGAGCCGGGGGTGCTGGGCGGCGTGCCGGCGGACGGTCCGGTCCGGGTCGTGGGCCAGGCGTTCGACGAGATCGGCGGTGGAGGCCGGGTCGTGGAGGGCGAGCAGGCGCATCCGCGGGCGGGGATCGTCGGCGAAGCGGAGCAGGCCGTCGAGGGGGAAGTTGGGGTGGTTCAGCGGGCGGCCGGGGAAGGAGAAGCTGCCGTTCCAGCCCTCCTCCCACACGCGGAGCAGCAGTTCGGCGGGGGCGTCGTCGCAGGACTCGGTGAGGAACAGCCGGACGGCGAAGTCCTCGTCGCGGGCGAGCCGTTCGACGACGTCCGGGGGCAGCCGGCGCGCGCGGGCGACGCTGCGGCGGATCCAGAGCCTGGGGGAGGTCGCCAACTGCCGCATGGCGTCGGCGTCGTCGTGCAGGGCGGCGACCCACCACAGGGCGTAGGTCCGGGCGCCCGGCTCGATGTCCGGAACGGTCCCGGCCAGCGCGGCGATCTCCTCCGGCGTCGAGGGCGGCTGCGTCCCGGCGTCGGGAACGCGGTCGACGGCGATGCGCCGTGACCAGCTCGGGCGGCTTGCCAGGGCGGCCGCGTCGGCCGCGAGTTCCTTCGCGAGGACATGGCCGGGCCGTCCGGCGGTGGCGGTGAGCAACCGGTCCCACTGGGCTGGTGTGAGCTGTCCGGACTCGGCGGCCCGGCCCCAGACCTGGCGGTCCGGGTGCACCACCGCCGCGTCCAGGACGGCGGGCGGGATGTCGCCGCCACAGAGGGGGGTGGTGCTTCCGGCGTCGAGGATGGCGAGCAGCAGGTCCACCGGGGCGGCCTCGTTGCAGCAGAGGCTGTCCAGCCACACCTCGGCGAGTTCCTCGCTCGGGCCCGGCGGCGCGAACAACCCGGCCCACACGGCGTCGTCCTGGTGATCGTTCGTCTGCACCGGGGCAGCGTAGCGGCACGCCACCCGTCGACCGCCCGCTACCCGGTGGCTGCGTCCACCGCCGCGACGCGGTCGAGTGCGGCGGCCGGGTACGGCGTCCGCTTGCTCCCGTGGAGGAGCCGGCGGTGGAAGCCGTCCAGGACGACGGCGGTCCGGGCGTGCCGGTCGACGAGCGCCGCCACCTCCGCCGGGACGCCGTCGGGCCGCCGGCCCGCGAGCCACCGCTCCAGGAAGACGGTCGCCTCCGTCTCGCCCCGGTAGCGGCCCAGGAGGTGGTGACGGAGCAGGTGGGCGGCCGTGTAGTCGCGGTCGTAGGCGCGGTGCTCGGCGAGGAACCGCCGTTCCTCCGCCGAGAGTTCGAAGTCCGCGCCGAGCGCGAGCCCGAAGTCCGCGAAGTAGACCCGCCGGCCGTCGGTGAGCAGGTTGCGGAAGTGGGCGTCGAAGTGCACGAGCCCCCGGGAGCGCAGGAACGCGGCGCCGCGCGCCACGGACTGCTCCGCCCACCCGTACGGAGCCGCGTCCCGGTGCTCGTGCAGCCAGTCGGCGAGCGTCCGCGGCACGTGCTCCAGGAAGAGCACCACGCTGTGCGCGGACCGGCCGATGGCCTCCAGCCGCTCGCGCACGGCCGGGGAGCCGTCCCAGTGGGCGACGGCGCCCCCGACGCCGCCGAACTCGTCCATGAAGCCCTCGGGCGCGGCGTCGGGCAGGACGCGCCAGTGGTACATCAGCGGGAAGCCCTCGTACGCCCCGCCCAGCACCCAGTGGGTGGTCATGGTGTGGGCGGCCAGCTCCCGCCAGGCGCCGAACCCGGCCGAGCCGATGCCGTACTGGTAGAAGAGCGGCAGGCCGAAGAGGTTCGCGGTGGAGCGGACGTTCTCGGCCCGGGTCTCCAACTCCGTGAGCGGCACCTTCTTGACGAAGACCCGCGTCCCGTCGACGTCCAGTTCGGCGGACGTGCCGCCGACGCCGGTGCCGAGCGGAGCGGCGGTGGCCACGAGCCGCCCGAGCCGCCGGTCGCTGAGCAGGGAGAGGCGGGTGGCCATGGCCCCGTGGGCGGCCAGGCGCGCCGGGTGGTCGGGGTCAGGCATGGAGGGTGACGCCGGGCAGCGGGCTGCCCTCGGCGTCGAACAGCGCGGTGCCGCAGTCGCATTTCTCGTCGGCGAGGGTCTCGGTGGGCGGCAGCTCCCAGACCAGCATGTCCTCGCAGCCCGGGCAGGTCAGGCTGACCAGGTTCTCCTCGGCCCGCGCGCCCCAGGCCCGCACCGGCAGGTCCTCGTGCGTCAGCCCGCTCGGCTCGCCCTCGCCGGCCGGCGCGACCAGCACCTCGTAGGCGTCGGTGCCGCTGTGCCACAGCAGGAGGGTGAAGCCGAGCGGCGCCAGCACGCCGGACAGGTGGTCGAGTTGGCGGACCGGGAGATCACCGCGGCCCGGCGCCGGATCCGCCTCGGCCGCCTGCCGGACGGCGTCGGTGCCGACGCCCGCCGGCTCCGCCCCGAAGGCCCGCACCCGGCCGGCCACGAACGCCGCCAGCTCGCCCGGCTCCTCCTCGCCGGTCCAGTCCATGGTGAACACCACGTCCTCGACCCGGGCGCCCCCGGTCCGCTCGCCGGGGGTCAGGACCAGCTCTTCCAGCTCCGTCATGACGATCACGCTATCAACCGCCGCGACGCAGGGCGGCGTACTCGTCGGTCAGAGCGGCACAGGTGCACCAGTCGCCCGTGCACGGGGTGCCGGCCTCGGAGCCGTACGGACCGAGGCCGACCATCAGCCGGATCACCTCCGCGCGTTCCGGCTCGCCGAGGACCGGGCGCGTTCCGCGGCCCCCGGCGAGGCGCCAGGTGACCGGAAGGGTCTCCAGGTCCAGGCTGACCCGTGCGTCGATGAACAGGGTGTGGAGCGGGTGGTCGGGAAAGCCGTTGAGGCGCAGCACCCACCACTGGCCGTCGACCCGGGCGGCGTGCGGGAAGACGTTCGAGTCCGTGTCGTGCCACGGGACTTCGGCGGGCAGCTCGGGCCGCGTCATGACCGGGGAGATGGTGCCGGTGTCGACATGGCCCCATTCTGCGCGCTTCCGGTGTCGGCGCGGTAGGGCAGGATCACCGGCATGACGGACGGAATCGCCTGGCTCGCGGAGCCACAGAGCATCGCCTTCGGCGGCTACAGCGTGACGCTGGCCCGAGGGCTCGGGACCGAGGCGCTGGCGGCGCGGATCGCGGCCTCGGTCCAGTGGTCGAAGCGGACCGTGGAGCCGGCCGGGGAACTCACCGGTGAGGGGCTGGTCGAGGCCTTGGAGTCGGAGTTCGGGGACGCCTGGGACGGGATCGGGCTGCGGCTGGGGGTGAGCGGTGGGTGGACCTTCGCGGTGGCGTACGGGGGCTGGTTCGGGGAGTTCCGGAACGATCCGGCGATCTCCGAGGGCGGGGCCGAGGTCTTCCGGCTGGAATACGAGGAGGAGAACGGCAAGCCGGTGCCGCCGACCTTCCACTACCACCGGGACGGCCGGACGGTGTGCTCGTTCAACCTGCACCTGGACGACTCCTGGGGCAACGGCCGGGTCGAGGGTGACCCGCAAGTCGCGGACGAGGTCAGGGAATCGCTCGGCGCGGAAGGCCTTCCGGACGACGAGCGGGAGCACCGCGAGGTGCACCGGACCACCCTGGGGGTGCTGGAGCGGCACTTCGGTCTGGCACTCCCCAGGGCCCTGGTCCTGGAGGCCCCGCTGCCGGCCGTCCTGCTCGCCGACTAACCGGGCGGCCGCTGCCGGGCGTAGCGGTGGACGACCGGGTCCAGGTAGTCGGCGTGCGGGCCGGGGAGGCCGGGCAGGTCACCGGGGGAGCGGACGAAGGCCAGCTCGACCAGCTCCCGCTCGGGCGGCGCGAGCGCTCCGAAGCGTTCGCGCAGCTCCGGCTCGGGCCGCGGTGGGGCGAGGAAGAGCACGCCGACGCTGCCGTACTGGCCCCGGGTGACCGCCCAGAGCGCCAACTCGCCCGGACCGGCGGCCACTCCGGTCTCCTCGGCGAGCTCCCGGACGGCGTTGCGGCGCAGCGCGGCGAGGTCGAGGCGCTCGCCGTCCGGCGGGGGTTCGACGCCGCCGCCGGGCGGCTGCCACCGGCCGGGGGCGGAGGTGGACGGCGACATCCGGCCGACGAGCACCCGGCCGTCGTCGGTGGGCTGGAGCACGCTCACCGACAGGGAGGCGGTCGGGGCGGTGGAGCTCGTGACACGGCGCAGCGCGTAGTGCCGGTACGTCACGCGGGACCAGTACACGTGGAGCTCCCCGGGGCGCGGCCACGACGTGCCCGCGCACGCCACCACCGGGCCGTCGAAGAGCTTGGGATTGGCCGCGACGGCGTCCTCCCAGGCACGGTCACGGGCCTGTCGCTCCTGCGCCGTGAGGCGCGGGGCGGGTACTTCGACGAGCCGGATCCGGCGGACGCCCAGCACTTCGGCGCGCGGCGGTGGCGGGGGTGTGACGGCGGCTGCTTCGGGCATCCGCCCATGGAAGCAGGTACCGGCCGTCCGGGTCAGCTCGGCGCGACGGGGAACGGGGAAGAGCCGTAGGCCCGTTCGGCGGCCGTCACCACCCGGAGCGGGAACGCGTCGAGCGCGATCGGCGGGGAGGCCGGGAAGCCGGGGCGCAGCGCGGTGTCGGGGAAGAAGACCACCTGGCAGCGGCGGCAGAACCAGGCGGCCTGCCGGACGTGCTGGCGGTGCTGCCAGCAGGCGTTCAGCAGGCCGTGGTTGTCGGCGAAGGCGCGTTCGTGGCGGCGGCCACGCTGAGATCTCGGCCTCCATGGGCATGGTGGCCGATGAGGAAGGCACCTGCTGCTGAGCCGCGCTCCGGTGCGCCGGTCAGGGCTACAGGAGGTCGAACTCGTCGGCCTTGACGGCGGTGAGGAAGGCACGCCAGGCGTCGGTGGGGAAGAGGAGGGCGGGGCTGGCGGGGTCCTTGGAGTCACGGACGGGAACAAGACCGGTGAAGTCGGGCGCGATTTCGACACAGTTCCCGCTGTTACCACTGTGTCGCGACTTCACCCATCGGGCGCCGTGGAGATCGATGGTTGCCATTTGGGACCCTCGCGATTCGGGGCGGATGCGCATGGTCCTCACGGTAGGTGTGGTCGATCGGCCGCGTGAACCCCAGAACCGGCCAGTGAGTGAGGAGGGCCCTGACCGGCGAGGCGGTCAGGGCCCTCGGAAGTCGGCGGTCAGATGGCGCCGAACTCGCCGGCCTGGACGGCGGAGAGGAAGGCACGCCAGGCGTCGGTGGGGAAGACGAGGGCGGGCCCGGCGGGGTCCTTGGAGTCACGGACGGGGACGATGCCGGGGAAGTCGGGGGCGACCTCGACGCAGGTCCCCCCATTGTTGCTGTAGGAGGACTTGAACCAGGCAGCGGTGGACAGGTCTACGGGGCCGTTCATGACGTTCCTTTCACGCCTGACGGATCATCTCCAGTGAGGCGGCTTTCGGCAGCGCTTCCACTGTGAGCTGATGGTAGTCCCTTTCCAAGGATCGGGCGGTTTCGCTCTGCCGAACGAGGAAGCCGCGCATCTGGCACTCGGAGTATGAGAGCACCGAGCGGTCCGCCAAGGTCAGCAACGTGACCACCATGGTGAACGGAAGTTCCTCGGCCAGGCTGTACGGCGCGATCTGGATGGTGACATTGGGCCGGGCCGCCAGCTCCGCCAGGTGTCGGAGCTGGCGGCGCATCACCTCTCGGCCGCCGACCGGACGGTGGAGGCAGCCCTCGTCGAGGACGAAGTGGAGCCACGGAGCCGGGGTCCGGTCCATCAACTTCTGGCGAGTCAGCAGGAAATTGACTCGGTCGTCAGCCTGCTCGGTGGTGATCTTTCCGCGTCGTACAGCGGCGGCGGCGAACGCCGCCGCGTACTCCGGGGTCTGCAGGAGCCCAGGGACAATGCCGAGTTCGAAGTGCCGAATCTCGACGGCCTTGGCCTCCTGGGAGGCGTATTCGGGGAACCCTTCGAGGAGTGAGGTGTTGCTGATGTTCCAGAACATCAGCTCCAGGGTGCCGCCGGTATCAAGCGCATCATCGGACTGGATGGCGAACGGAAGAGTGGGATTCCGCGTCCCTCTTTCGATGCAGGACACCAGGGTGTCGCTGTAGCCGATGATCTTCCCCAGGCCGACCTGGGTGAGCCCCTTCGCCTCGCGTGATCTGCGGAGTTGGACCCCGAAGGCCGCTGCGGGAGATGACGTTGAGTCAAGTGACGTTCGCCGCATGTTCGATCGCCTCTCGTGGGGTGAATCCCACATGGCTGAAGTGTCCAGTACGAACGCTTCCGATCGTAGCTCAGATCCCCCCACCATGGATACGGGTCGTAGTGATCCCAATGCACAGCGCAATCAATGGAGCCCCCATGCCCAGTCGCCCCCGCATGCCCGTTTACGCCCCCACCGTCGGCGAGATCGTCCTCGACCTCGGGCACCGTGACTTCTCCGGAAAGCCGGTCGAGGCCGTCTACATGGACACCCTCGCCGGGCTCGTCTACCTCCGGCCCGAGGGCGGCGGGTGCGAGTGGACCACCAAGCCCGACCACCTCCAGGCCCTCGCCGAACCCCGCTTCACCGCCGTCCAGCACCCCGGCCGGCCCCGCGTCGCCGACGTGGCGTGAGCCGCCCCCTCAAGCCGGCCACCGCCCTCCTCGGCGTCCCCATCCTCAGCGCCCTCCCCGCCACCGCCGCCTGCCGGCCCATCCACGACGGGCCTCTCGCACCGCAGTTGCTGATATTCGGGCTGATCCTCACCACCGGCATCTCAGCCGGACTGCCCGCCTGCTTCACCTGGCTCTCGCACAAACAGGAGCACCACGTGCCACACACCCTCCCCGCCATCCTCACCCACCCGCCCCGCCGCCGCCTCGGCCACCAGACCCTCATCCTCAACCGCGACGGCGCCGTCCTCCTCGTCGCCACCACCTACAAAACCGGCCTCATCCTCCCCGGCGGCAGCGCCGAGGCCAACGAACTCCCCCACCTCGCCGCCCGCCGCCACACCGAGACCGAAACCGGCCTCGCCCTCCCCCTGCGCCACATCCTCGCCACCGACTACGTCGACGCCCGACACCTTCCCGACGCCATGGCCCCCGACCAGCACCGCCGCACCACCCACGCCCTCACCGCCCTCACCCGCGGCATCCACCTCCCCTTCCTCCTCCGCGGCACCCCCGCCGAATAGTCGGAGGCGGGTGCTCCGGGGCCAGTGTCCTTTCCCCGCCCGGGGCGTTGAGTCGGGCGGGGCGTCGCAAGGGCGCCGTTTCCGACAGCAGCCACCGGGCCGCTCACCGGTCCGGTGGCCGGGAAGGGGAAGACCATGGCCACGTACAACACGGAGATCCACACGGGCGGCGGGGGCTGGCAGGAGGACAAGCCCCTCACGCTCAACATCGCCAGCCGCGGGTCCGTCGTCGGCGACGGCGCCCCCGCCACGGGGACGTCCGTCACCTGGAGCAGCGACGACGCCGGTTCGGCCAGCGTCACCTTCTTCGACGACGGTTCCCGCTTCGAGGGCACGGCCCGCTTCCCGGGCGAGGGCCCCGTCGAGTACCGGGGCACCCTGGCCGATTGATCGGCCGTCCCGACGAGTAGGCCCGAATGAAACGGCCCCTCGCGCACCCGCGCGAGGGGCCGCAGACGCCTCAGGCGTCCCGCCGAGCCCGCCCCGCGGGCGAATTGGCGTGTGGGCCCGGCCTGTCGGTCTCGGCCGTCCGACGGTCACACGCCGATGAAGCTCACCGTCTCCGTCATGTCCGCCCGCCCGGTGCGCAGGCGCGGCACGCCGTCCTTCTCGAAGCCCACGGAGACGCCGCAGAACAGCACGAGTCCGTCATCGGCTCCGACTGCCCGGCCGACCGTCTCCCGGTACACCGTCCACATCACCTGGGGGCAGCTGTGCAGCCCCTCGGCCCGCAACAACAGCATGACCGTCTGCAGGTACATCCCCGCGTCAGCCCACTGGCCGGGCCCCATCGTCCGGTCGAGATAGCAGAACAGGACGGCCGGCGCCCCGAACGCCTCCGCGTTCAGGGCGGCGATCTTTCTGGGCCGGTCCGGGTCGTCGCGCTGGATCCCCAGCGATGCGTACCGCTGGGCGGCGGCAGCGGCAAAGCGGTCCAGATGCGGCGAGTCCAGCCCGTCCGGGTACATCGGGTACTCACGCTCGTCGCCCGGGTCCCCCGCCAGGGCCCTGGCTGTCGCGGTCCGCTTGAGCGCCGCCAGGGGTTCACCGGTCACGACGTACAGATGCCACGGCTGGAGGTTCCCGCTGGACGGTGCCCGCGTCGCAGCGGTCAGCACGCGTTCGAGCACCTCCCTGGGCACGGGCTCATCGCTGAACGCCCGCACGGCCCGGCGACTGTCCACGGCCTCGTACACGTCCACGTCTTCTTCGTGTCCTCTCGGTCGATCGGGCCCGTCCACCGTACGCAGCCGTCGGTACCGGGCACCGGGGCCCCGTATCCACGGCACTGACCACCCTGGACGTGGACGAGCCGCGAGCGCAGCAGTCCGGACGCCGACCCGCAGGTCGGCCAACCCCCTTGGAATCAACCATCAAGGCCCCGGGAACGTGACACCCGCCGTCGGGCGACGGCCGTTGACGCCGTCGGCTCCGGAAGCGCGGGGGCGTGCGCGAGAAGTCGGACCCGCCGACTTCTCGCGCACCCTTCGCCGCCGCCGGGGAGTTACTGCTCAACCCCTCGCGCGGCGCTTCGGCCCGGAGGCCGGGCGCCCCGGAAGCTTCACACGGAATTCGATCGCCCACCACCGAAGACCGGCGGGGACGGCCGAACGGCCTGGTCGAGGTGCCCCGATGGGCGCCCGGTCCTGCCCCGCATGCGCGTCGCTCAGCGGCAGAACTCGGCCTCGGCGAGGGGGCGTTCGCCCTCGGCCCAGTCGGCGTTGGTGTTGAACACCGCGGCGTGGCGGCCGTCGCGGGTGGTCAGCGCCGCCGTCTCCGAGCCGTGGATGCCGCCGGTGTGGCCCCAGACGGTGACGCCGCAGCTGAGCTTGACGCTGCCGATGCCCAGGCCGGCGCCGCCGGCGGCGGGGACCATCTCGTCCATCTCGGCCTGCGGCAGCAGCTTTCCGCGCATCAGGGCGGAGTAGAAGCGGGTCAGGTCGGCGGTGGTGGAGATCATCTCCCCGGCCGCCCCGCCCCAGGACGGGTTGAGCTCGGTGGTCTCCACCGGAGTGGGGGAGCCGCCGAACAGCATGGAGTAGCCGAGCGCGTGCGGCCGGGGGATGCCGGCGGCGGTGCCGGGCAGGCTGGTCGCGGAGAGGCCGAGGGGGGCGGATGATCCGCCGTTCGATCTCCGCACCGTACGGGCGGCCGGTCACCTTGGCGATGACCATCCCGGCCAGGATGTAGTTGGTGTTGGAGTACGCGCGGGACGTCCCCGGCGGGAACACCGGCGGGTGGGAGAGCGCCGTCCGCACCAGGTCCTCGGGCCGGTAGGTGTCGTGGCGGTGGGTCAGGAAGTCGGGGCCGGCCAGCCGCTGGATCATCAACGGGTCGGCGTCGTAGGAGAACAGCCCGCTGGTGTGCGCCAGCAACTGCCGGAGCGTGATCGCCGACCCGTCGTTGCCGTTCCCCCGCACCACGCCGGGCAGCCACTTCTCCACCGTGTCGTCCAGATCGAGCCGCCCCTCGGCCTGGAGTTGGAGCACCACGGTGGCGGTGAAGGTCTTCGTCAGGCTCCCGATCCGGAACTTCTCCCGGGGCGAGCGGGGCTGCCCCGAGGTGTCGGCCACTCCGACCGCCGCCGACCAGGTGCCGCCGCCCTCCAGGACGCCGACTATCGTGCCTGGCAGCTTCTCGGTCCGGACGTACTCCTCCATCGCCGCCCGGGTCGCTCCGTGTCCGCCGCCACCGGCGGCGGCGGCCGATGTCACCGTGCCCACCGTCAGCGCGGCGGCCACCGCCACCGCGCCGAATCCGCGCCGAAGCGCCCCCTGCCGAGCCATGCCGACCTCCGAGGTCCGAATCGCCCGCCTCCCGCAGAGGGATCAACGCCCGGGCCAACCGGGCGAGTTCCGTCAGAGACGACCCTCCGGCGAGGGGGAGCGGTCCTCCGTCGGGCCGTCCAGCACCCGCCGGGCCTCCTCGACCGAGGCCGAAGCCGACGGGGTGTCGCCGCCGAGGCGGGCCACCTCGACCAGCGCGGCGCGGTGGGCCACCTCGTGCGCGACGGCCGGGTCCGTCTCCGTGTCCGGGACCACGCCGGTGCCCTCCCAGTTGCCGCCCGACACCGGGTTGATCGCGCGGGCCGTCGGGATGGTGGCCTCCAGGTGGGGGTGGACGGTGAAGCCCCGGCGGGGGTTGGCGCCGCCGCCGGACGTCTCGCCGATCACCACGGCGCGGCCGCGCTGCTGGAGGTTGTACGCCAGCTCCTCGCCGCCCGAGAAGGTGGCCCTGCCGATCAGCACGTAGAGCGGCTTGCTGCCGCCGAAGCGAGGGCCGGGCGGCAGCGCGGGGCTCCAGAACTGCTGCTCGGAGTCCTCCTCGCGGTCGTAGAGGGTGTTCAGGTGCGTCGGCTCGTCGAAGAGGTGGCCGCAGATGTGGGCGGTCGTGTACGGGTGGCCGCCGACGCACTCGCGCAGATCCAGGATCAGCGCCTCGGCCGGCGCGACCAGGGTGAGCGCGGCGTCCAGCGAGGCGCCGGTCATGTCGAGCGGGAAGAGGATCGGGGCGAGCTTCAGCAGGGCGACGCCGCCCTCTAGGCGCTCGATCCGGGGGACGCCGCCGAGCGAGAGGTCGGCGGCCCGGGTCAGCTCGGCGAGGAGGGCGCCGTCCTCCTTCTCGGCCGGGATCGCCCTCGGGTGGAACTTCAGCCGCAGGTGGCCGTCGCCGTTGACCGCCTGGAGGTCCTCGGTGACCAGCCGGCCGAGCGTCTCGGCGTCCCCCGCCCGGTGGTAGCGGCCCCGGGCCAGCGCCTCGCCGAGGCCGCCGGCGATCCGCTCGGCGACTTCGGGGAAGACGTAGAGCTCCGTCGTGAGCCGGCTCACCTCGGTGACGATCCCGGTGATCTCGGCCGGCTGCAGCTGTGTCATGTGCCGTCCCCTGCTGGTGGTGATCGGATCAGGTTGGCGACGAGTAGAGCACGCGGCTTGCGAAAGCGTCAAGAAAAGTGGACGCTTTCGGCATGGCGGACGAGACGCAGCACGAGACGCGGGGCCGGACGGAGAACCAGGCCCAGGATCAGGCCCAGGCCCAGACCCAGGACGACGAGCTCACCATCGAGAGTCCACAGCAGTACAAGGCGCTCTCCCACCCGCTGCGCCAACGGCTGCTGCTGGCCCTCGGTGGCCAGGCCGCGTCGGTCAGCCGGCTGGCGGCGGTGCTGGACTGCGGCAAGGGCACGGTGGCCCACCACCTCAAGGTGTTGCAGGACGCCGGCGTCGTCCGCATCGCCGAGACCCGCAAGGTGCGCGGCGGCAGCGAGCACCTCTACCGGCGCACCGCCCGGCGGATCACCGTGGCCGGCGGGGACACCGGGCCGACCGCCGCGCTGCTCGGCGCGGTGGCCGAGGAGTGCGCCAAGGCGCCGCAGGAGCCGCTGATGGTGCTGCGGCACCTACGGCTGACCGCCGACCAGGCCGCCCGCCTCGGCGAGGCCCTCCAGGCCCTGGTGGCCGAGGCCACCGAGGCCCCGGAGGGCGAGCCGGTGCACGGCGTGCTGGTCGCGCTCTACGAACAGGGCACCGGTCGCGCCTGACCGGCCTCGCCTAACCGGCCGCGCCGCCCGACGCCGTCCAGCGGCCCAGCTTCTCCGGGTTGCGGACGGCCCAGATCCGGGTGATCCGGCCGTCCACGAGGTCCAGGGCCGCCACCGTCGCGGTGACGCCGTCGCGCTGGGCGACCAGGCCGGGCAGGCCGTTGACCGTGCGCTCCAGGAGGGTGAGCCCGGGGGCCTTCTCGGCCATCAGCACCAGGTACCGGGCGATCCGCGCGCCGCCCTCGACCGGGCGGACCGCGGCGCCGACCAGGCCGCCGCCGTCGGCCACCATGGTCGCCGCCGGGTCGAGCAGGCCGACCAGGGCCTCGATGTCCCCGGCCTCCCAGGCCCGCCGGAAGCTCCGCACCACGGCGGCCTGCTCCGCCCGTCCGGCCTGCTCCGCCCGTCCGGCCTGCTGTGCCCGCCCGCCCTGCGGGGCCCGGGCGGCGCGGATCCGCCGCCGGCCGGAGGAGGCCAGCTGGCGGCAGGCCGCGGCCGTCCGGTCGACGATCACGGCGATCTCGGGGAACGGGTAGCGGAAGACGTCGTGCAGGACGAACACCACCCGCTCGGCCGGCGTCATCGACTCCAGGACGACGAGGAAGGCCATGCTCACCGACTCGTCCAGGGTGATCCGGTCGGCCGGGTCGCCGGACCCGGCCGGGCCGCCGCCGGGCCACTCGGCGCGGTCGGGCAGCGGCTCGGGCAGCCACTCGCCGACGTAGCGCTCGCGCCGGACCCGTGCCGAGCCGAGCACGTCCAGGCAGACGCGGCTGACCACCGTCGTCAGCCAGGCGCCGGGGGAGGCGACGGCCTCCCGTCGCGCGGGCGGCATCGCGTACCAGCGGGCGTAGGCCTCCTGCACGGCGTCCTCGGCCTCGGCCGGTGAACCGAGCATCCGGTAGGCGAGGTCGGTCAGGTGGCGCCGCTCGCCGAGGACGCCGTCCGTGCGCCGCTCGTTCCCGGTGTCCATGCCGGCCGCCCCCTGCTCGTCCCACCCGCCTCACACTTCGCGGGCCTGCGTCGTCGAATCAGCGGGACACTACCGATCCACCGCCGCGAGGCAGGAAGAGGGACCGCACCATGGCCATCCCGACGAGTACCGCACCGACCGCCGCCGCCCGCCGCGGCTTCACGTTCTCGCAGGTCGCGGTCGCCCTGCAGACCCTGGCGATCTTCTTCCAGGCGGCCACCGCCGGCCTGCTGCTCTCCACCGCCTACGGGGAGACGCTGCACGGCGTCGGCGCCCGGGTGATGTACGGCGCCTCGATGCTCTACCTGCTCGCCGCCGTCCTGGCCTGGCGTCCGGGCGGCGGCCCGGCCCGCCCGATCCTGTACGCCACCGGGTTCCTCGTGCTCGCCTCGGCCCAGGTGGTCCTGGGCGTCACCCACCACCCCGCGCCGCACGTGCCCCTCGGCGTGCTGATGTTCGGCCTGAGCCTGCTCGACCTCGGCCGCGCGGTCACGGCCGCGCCGGGCCGCGCCGCCCGGTAGGCCCGGGCGGCGCACCTCCCAGCGCGCCGCGTGTCAGAGCGTCAGCGCGGTGGGCTGGGCGTCCGGCCGCACCGCGGCGTCCGTGCCGCCGTCGACGAACAGGGTGACCCCGGTGGTGAAGCGGGCCTCGGGCCGCAGGAACTGGTGCACCCAGAAGGCGATGTCCTCGGGCCGGCCGAAGACGCCCAGCGGCATGGGGGTGGGGAAGGCGTCGGCGTCCAGGTCCTCGCCCGCGCCGGTGGACCCGAGCATCAGCGGGGTGACCACCGCGCCGGGCGCGATGACGTTGAGCAGCACGCCCTCGCGGGCCCACGCCGGCGTGACGGCGGTCCGGCGCACCCAGCGGGCCAGCGCGAACTTGGAGGTCGCGTAGGCGGAGATGCTCGGCGCCTCCCGCACCGCCCCGGCGGGCAGCGCCTCCTGGGCCGCCCGGGCGTGCTCGCGGGCCGCGTCCTCGCCGCCCGCGAGCAGCAGGCCGACCAGCCGCTCGTCGATCATCGGGACGGTGGTCGAGGAGTTGGAGCCGATCACGACCGCGCGCCCCGCCGCCGAGCGGGCGAGCGCCGGGCGCAGCCCCTCCAGCAGGGCGACCGGGCCGAAGTAGTTGATGGAGGCCACCGCGGCGGCGTCCTTCATCGCGGGGCCGACGCCGGCCACCGCGGCCACGCCGTCCAGGGCCCCGCCGGAGGCGTCCAGGATCCCCTGGACGGCGGCCCGGCGGCCTTCGGCGGTGCCGAGGTCGGCGGTGATGTCGGCGTCGCGGAGGTCGACGCCGATGACGGTGTGGCCGGCCTCCCGGAGGACGGCGGCGCTGGCGGCGCCCATGCCCGAAGCGGAGCCGGTGACGGCGTAGGTACCCATGGTGGAAGCCTCTCGTTCATTCGCCAATCGCGATTCAATCACTGATTGGATGGTAACTCGGTCGCGTGTGGTGCAATGGCGGCATGCCGGATGGAACAGCTCAGGACCAGAACCCGACCCCGGACCCCGCCTCGACCCGGGACCGGCTGCTCGCGGCCGCCGAGCGGCTCTTCCTCCAGCGCGGCGTGGGCCAGGTCTCGGTCCGGGCGATCAACGCGGAGGCGGGCCTCAACCCCGGCGCGGTGCACTACCACTTCGGCTCCCGGGAGGGCCTGGTCACCGCGCTGCTCGGGCGCGAGCTGTTCCCGCTGTGGCGGGAGCGGCTGGAGGCGGCCACCCACCTGCCCGCGACCGCGGGGCCGGCCCAGGTGCGCGCGCTCGTCACGGCCGTCGCCGGACCGTTCGACGAACTGGTGCGCACCGAGCGCGGCCGGATGCTCTGCCGGCTGCTCGCCCAGACCATGCTCACCGCCGACCGGCCGCTCAGCGGCTCCCCCTGGGCGGGCACCGCCCCGTTCGAGGTCGTGCTCGGCCGGGCGCTGCCCGACCTGACCGTCCGCGAGATCACCGACCGCTGGCGGCTCGCCTTCACCGCGCTGCTGGAGACCTACGGGCGGCCGCTCGCCGCCGAGGTGGACGCCTCCGCCGAACCGTCCTTCCCCGCGTTCTCCACCGTGGTCGCCTTCCTCACCGCCGGCCTGACCGCCGAGCCCGCGGACGCCGGGACCCCGGCCGGCTGACCGGGGAGAGCGCCCCCGGCGTCGCCGTTCCGTCCGGACGTGGCCCGGATCACAGGAACTCCGGGCGCCGAACGGGCAGGTCAGGGCATGACCGCTACTTCCGTACCCCGCCGCACCGCCCTGCGGGCCCTGGCCGTCGCCGTCGCGCTGGTGGCCGGCGTGACGCCCGCCTGGGGCGGCACGGCCCTCGCCGCCGAGCCCGAGACGTACACGCTGACGATCCGGCACCTGGACCGCTCCGGCCAGGCGCCCGCGCACTACCGCACCTCCGTCACCGGGATCTCCGGCGCCGGTGCCGATCTGTCGGTGCAGCCGCACGACCCCTCCGGCGTCACCACCGTGCGGCTGCCCAAGGGCCGGTACCTGCTGGAGAGCGATCTCTACACCGACGACGCGGCGGACGGCGAGGACTGGATCGTCCAGCCGCGCCTGGACCTCGACCACGACACGACCGTCACCGTCGACGCGCGGACCACCGCCCCCTTCGACCTCCGGCCCCCGGACGGCTCCGCGGTCTTCGTGACCAGCGGGATGTTCCTGGAGGTCACGCACCAGGGGGCCACCCGGATGGCCAGCATCGTCAAGGCGACGCCGACCCTGCGGGTGGCCCACCTCGGGCCCGAGTCCGAGGCGGGATCGGTGCGGCAGTGGTTCGACTCCTACTGGAGCACCGCCACCGGCGGCTACGCCCTCGGCCGGACCCACACCGGCTCGCGCGCGCTGAGCGGGCTCACCCACCGCTACACCGCGCAGGAGCTGGGCGCCGTGCGGATCCGCGGCGCGGTCCGCCCGGGCGCCGGGGGGAGCGCGGCCTTCGACATCGCCCCCACCCCCGGACCGTCCGCCGGCTCGACCGTCGGCGGCTCCTTCTCCATGCCGGACCCCGCCACCGCGACCGTCTACGTGACGCCCGAGCGCGGCCCCTGGGACGTCACCTTCGCCGCGTCCGACAACTGGACGAACCGCTACTTCGCCGACGGCATCGCCGTCCCGGCCGGGGCCACCACCACGCACACCTTCGGCAACGCCGTCTTCGCCCCCGCCCTGCCGCCGGGCCGGGGCGTCGAACGCGACGGCGACACGATCACCGCGAGGATCCCGCTGCTCGCCGACGGCGACGGCCACATGTCGGCGGCGCCGTCCTTCGACACCGCCTACACCTCGCTGTACCGCGACGGCGTGCTGGTCGGCGCCCGGTCCGGCGAGGACGCCGCGGCCGGACGCGCCGCCTTCACCGTGCCCCCGGGGCAGGCCTCCTACCGGCTGGCCGCCACGGTGACCCGCAAGGCCGCGAGCGGCGCGACCACCCGGCTGAACGCGTCGTGGACCTTCGCCTCGGCCACGACCACCGGGCCGGCCGCGGTGCCGGTCAGCGTCGTGCGGTTCTCGCCCGAGCTGAGCCCGACCGGCACCGCGCCGGCCGGGAGCGCGATCCGGGTGCCGGTCACCGTGCAGGGCGCCGCCGCCGACGGCCGCGTCCGCTCGCTGACGGTCTCGGCGTCCACCGACGGCGGCGTCTCCTGGGCCGGCCTGCCGGTCGAGGCCGGCGCCGTGACGGTCCGCAACCCGGCGGCGGGGGCAGGCGTCTCGCTGCGGGCGGAGCTGACCGACGCCGACGGCAACACCCTCGACCAGACCGTCCTGGACGCCTACCGCACCGAGTGACCCCCGGGTTCCGCCCCGCCGGAGGCGATCCGGCGGGGCGGGGCGCGGAATCGCGCCACGGAGGGGTCAAATCCAGTACTCCTGACGGGATTTGGGGCCGTCCGGGAGTGGGTGGCGGGCCGGGTGGAAGCATCTGCCATGTGAAGCGTGACATGGCACATCCTCAAAGCCCCTCCTGTCCTCGAAGGAGAGAACTCCGATGAAGCGTTTCGTTGCGGTCCTCGCGGTCGGCGCCGCGCTGTCCGGGCTCGGCGTCGCGGGCGCCACCCAGGCCACCGCCCGGCCCACGGACACGACCACCTGCGGCTACGGCGTCGGCACGTCGGTCTGCCTGACGATCGACGGCCGCCTCGCCTCCGCCACCGGCTGGGTGGGATCGGCCGGCGGGGCCCCGCAGATGGCCGGCTTCGAGCTGGAGCTGCGCACCACCGCCGGCTCCGTCCTGGAGCGCGAGGACCTCGGCGCTGTCGTGGGGGGCGGTGGGATCACGGTCGGTCCGGTGGCGGCCACCGTCCCGTGCGGCGTCGGCATCACCGCCAAGTTCACCACCATCCGGACGGGCCGGCCGACGGTGAGCGCCACGGTCACGGTGCCGGCCGTCTGCTGAGCCCGCGCCCTGGCTCCGGCGGTCAGTCCTCGCGCTGGGCGCGCAGGCCGGGCGGCGGGGTGATGCCGAACTCGGACTCCAGGACCGCCCGGATCCCCGGCGCGCCGTCGAGCTCCTCCACCGTCACGGTGCCGTCGTGCGCGGTGCGGGTGAGCGTGGTGCCGTCGAGCGACAGGTGGCCGGCGGCGAGCGTGCGCTGCGCGAAGAGGCGGCGGAACGGCGAGCGCGGGTGGGTGGCCACGTACCAGTTGGCGACGGCGATGTCGGGCGGCGGCGCCGGGTCGAGGGTGAACGACACCAGCTCCCGCCATCCGTCGCCGGTCCGTGCCCGGAGCACCCACACCGGCACGGGCCCGTCCGCCTCCTCCAGGGCCAGCAGGTGCCGGCGGCCCCGGCCCTCCCGGATCACGCCGGGGATCATCGGCAGCGGCTCCAGCAGGGCGTCCGCCGACCCGAACCCGACGTCCACCAGGTAGCGCGTCGCGCCCGCCCCGGGCACCCGGACGGCCAGCACCAGGTGGGTGCGCGGCCGGACCTCCCCGGGCCGGGCGCGCACCCGCACCCGGCCGGTGTGGCGGGCCACGCCGTAGCCCAACTGCTCCAGTACGGCGGCGAACAGGGTGTTGTGCTCGAAGCAGTAGCCGCCGCGCGCGCCCGCGACGATCTTGGCTTCGAGGTCGGCGACGTCCAGCGACGGGACGGTGCCCATCACGACGTCGATGTTCTCGAACGGCACGGCCAGCAGGTGCGCGTGCTGCAGTGACCGGAGCGTGTCCAGGGTGGGCGAGCGCTCGCCGTCCCACCCGATCCGTGCGAAGTACTTGTCGAGGTCGACGCTCATACCGCCACCGTACGGACCGGACGGCGTCCCGGCCTCCGGCCGCGGTCCGGCCCGCGCTCGATCCTGCGACATCGCCGTGGCCGCCGTCGCGGTCGTCGTCAGGCGGTCGATCGGTGAACCGGTCAACGTCCGCGACCTCTTCGGCCCGCCGGTGGTGCTCACCGCCCTCGGTGTCTGGGCCGTCCTGGAGGTCGACGGGCTGGACGGCGCCGACGTGGCCTGGGTGGCCGGCGGCTGCCTCCTCGGGGTCGGCCTCGGCGCTCTACGGCCTGGTCGCCCGCAGGCTCGGCATGCACGAGGACGCCCGCCCGCTCAACCTCGCCATCGGCACCGGCTTCCTCGGCGAGGCGCTCGTCATCGGCTACCGGGGGCTGCGCAGCGGCGCGGCCTTCGCCCCGGAGAGGCCCGGCCCGCTGGACCGGCTCACCCGCCGCTGAGCACGCGGGCGCCGTGACCCCGGGCGCCGTGACCGCGGACGTCGTGACGGCGGGCCGTTACGCAGTCGATGAGCCGTCGTGACACGACCGGCCGGGGACCGCGACACGGGCTTCCTACCGTCTCTCCCGACGCACCGGCCACACCCGGCCGGGTTCCGCGTCACGAGGATGAAGGAGAGTCCGTATGGCTACGCGTACGACCAGGAACCGGGCCGTCGTGCGGCTGACCGCCGTCTGCGCCCTGACCGGTGCCGCGCTGCTGACCGTCGTCACCGGCGGGCAGGCCTGGGCCGACGGCGGCTCGGGTGCCGCCCCGGCCCCGGCCACGCCGACGGCGGCCCCGGTCACGCCGACCGCGGCCCCGGCCACGCCGGCCGTGCCCGTGATCACGCCGACCGCGCCCCCGGCGGCCCGGCCGACCGTCAGCCCGGTGCCCAAGGACGCGACCCGGCCGACCGTCAGCCCGATGCCCAAGGAGGCGTCGGCCCGGCCCGTCGTCACCCCCGTACCCAAGGAGGCGGCGGGCAACGGCACCGGCGGCGCCCCGGCCGGGCAGCCGCAGGTCCGCGAGGTGCCCAAGGGCGCCGCCCAGGCCGGTGACGGGTCCGCCGCGGGCGACTCGTCCGGTCTGAAGCTCGTCGGCGGTGGCGCGGTCGCCGCCATCGGGGCAGGGGCGCTCGGCTTCGCCGTGCTGCGCCGCCGCTCCGGTGCGCGCGGCTGACGACGGCCACCGAGGCGGGCGCCGCCGTGCGGGGCGCGCCCGGCACGGTGGACCGGGAACGGGCGGGCTGAACCGGAGCGTCTTCGGTGCGGCCGGGCTGCTCTGCGTGGCGCTCGGCGCGACCGTGGCGCTCTCGGGCCAGGGGGAGCCCCCGGTGGTCCGGGTGGAGACCTCGGCCCGGCAGGGCACCACGCCACCGACGGGCACCCCCGTGCCGCCGGTGGCGGCGCCGGCGGCCGCCGGCACCGCAACCGCCGGCACCACCGCGCCGCGCCCGTTCGCGGCCTCGCCGCCGACCCGCCTGCTCGTCCCGGCGGCCGGCGTCGACGCCCCGGTGACCGGGCTCGGCCTGAACGCCGACGGCACGGTCGAGGTACCCGCCGCCGACCGGGCCGACGAGGTCGGCTGGTACCGCAACGGCCCGACCCCGGGCGAGACCGGACCGGCCGTCCTGATCGGGCACTACGACACCGCACACGGCCCGGCGGTCTTCCGGGGACTGCCGAAGCTGCGGCCGGGGGACCGGATCCAGGTGCGGCGCGAGGACGGCGGCACCGTGGACTTCCGGGTCCGCTCGCTGCTCCAGGCCGCGAAGGACGAGTTCCCGACCGCCGCGGTGTACGGCGACACGACGGCGCCCGAGCTGCGCCTGATCACCTGCGGCGGCCGGATCGGCGCCGACGGGCACTGGACGGACAACATCATCGTCCTGGCGGACCTGGTCGACCCGGCCGCCTCCGCCCACTGATCGGGCTGCGGCTACTCTGCCGGACGGCACCCACCGGGGAACCGGCGGGTGCCGTCCGGACGACCTACCCACCGGACACGAACCGGCACGTCACCGCGGACCAGGAGGGCCACCGGAGGATGAGCACCACCGTCCGTCGCCTGCCCGCGCTCCTCCTGGGCCTGCTCGCCGCCGCACCCCTGGCCCTCGCCACCGGCTGCGGCGCCCCCGGCGGGCTGCGTGACCACGGCACCGCCGAGCCCGTCGCGCCCCCGCTCGCCAGCGTCCCGCTCTGGCCGGGCCAGGCCACCGCCCCGCCGCCGGACCCGGCGGCGGGCCGCACCCCGGAACCGGCGCCCCAGCCGGTCCCGGACGTCACCGTCCCCGGGCAGGACGTCACGGCCGTCGACGTGCGCGCGCTGCTGGCCAAGGACCCCGGCGTGAGCCAGGACGAGCGGCGCGCCCTCGACCCGTGCGCGGGCTGCGAGATCCGCGACGCCGAGTACCGCGACCTCACCGGCGACGGCCGGCCCGAACTGCTGGTCGTCGTCGGCCTCGCCGACATGGACGTGCTGCACGTCTACGCCGCGTCCGGCGACCGGCTGATGCCCGTGCTGAGGGTGCAGCTGCTGAAACGGTTCGGCGCCGTGACGATCGGCACCGACCTGCTGCTGTACGAGCCCACCACCATCCAGTCCCGGACCAGCCGCCGCTACGGCTGGGACGGCGCGCGGCTCGTCCTGACCGACCAGAAGGTCGAAGGCACCGGGCCGACCCCGGAGCCCGAGCCGACGCCGACCGCCTCCCCCCTGGAGAGGCCCAACAGCCTGCGCCCGACGGGTTCCGGCGTGGGCGTCGTGCCCTTCCCCCTGCCGACCCCGCCCGCCGTCCGGCGGCCCGACGCCGCCGACCCGGGGACGGGCTCCGGCGCGGGCGCCGGCTCACCCGTCGCGAAGCCGCCGCAGCCCGGCCAGCCCCGCACGGCCACGCCCACGCCCGCACCCGTCGTGCCCTCCTCCCGTCCGGAGACCGCGCCATGAACCCCACGCCACCGAGCCACCCCCGCATCCTGATCGTCGAGGACGACGAGGTGATCCGGGAGGCCACCCGGATGGCCCTGGAACGCTACGGCTTCCCGGTGTCCACGGCCGCCGACGGCCTGGAGGGGCTGGAGATGTTCCACGCCGAGCGGCCCGACCTGGTGCTGCTCGACGTGATGCTGCCGCTGCTCGACGGGGTCGGTCTGTGCCGGCGGATCCGCGAGGAGAGCCAGCTGCCGATCCTGATGATGTCGGCGCGCACCGACCCGGTCGACGTGGTGTCCGGCCTGGAGGCGGGCGCGGACGACTACGTGGTCAAGCCGTTCGAGAGCGCGGTGCTGGTCGCCCGGATCCGCACCGTGCTGCGCCGCATCCGGGTCGTCCCGGCCGTGCCCGAGCCGGAGCCCGCGCCCGTCCGGGCTCCCGTGCCCGTGCCCGGACCCGCCGCCCCCGAACCGGCGGCCCCCGAACCGCGCACCCCCGTCCGCAGCTTCGACGGCCTGGAGGTGGACACCGACTCCATGGAGGTCCGGGTGCACGGCCGGCTCGTCCCGCTCACCCCCACCGAACTGCGCCTGCTCCTGGAGTTCACCGCCGCGCCCGGCATCGTGCTGGAGCGCGCCGTCCTGCTGGAGCGGGTCTGGGACTACGAGTGGGGCGCCGACACCCGCGTGGTCGACGTCCACGTGCAGCGGCTGCGCGCCAAGATCGGCGGCGGGCGGATCGAGACCGTCCGCGGCTTCGGCTACAAGCTGAGGCGCTCCGAATGACCCTGCGCCGCCAGATCGCCACCGCCGTCGCCGCCATCTCCGTCCTGGTCGCGGTGGCCGTCGGCCTGCTCGTCCACCAGGCGATGGTCCGCCAGCACGTCGACCAGGCGCGCGGCTCCGCGCTCACCGCGCTGGACACGGCGCTCGGGGCGTACCAGCGCGGCGATGACGTCACGGGAGGCGACCGCCGGCACGCGGCGCTGGACGACCCGGCGCTGCCCGCGCGGCTGCGCACCCTCGCCGCGGAGGGGCGGCGCGGCTCGCTGCTCGCCCGGGGGCCCGAGGGGGAGTCGGTCTGGGCGGCGGGCCCGGTCCGCGGCGGGGTGCTCTCCGTGCGGCTCGACTTCGCCCAGGACCGCCAGGCCATCGCCGACCTCGACCGGATCATCCTGATCACCGTCGTCGCGTCGGTCTTCATCACCGTGCTGGTCGGCGTGCTGGTCGCGGACCGGATCAGCCGGCGGCTGCGGACGGCGGCCACGGCGGCCCGCGGCATCGCCGCCGGGCGCACCGACGCCCGGATCGGCGAACTCGTCGACGGCCGGGACGAGGTGGCCGACCTCGCGGCCGCGGTCGACCTGATGTCCCGGGAACTGCACCGGCGGCTGGAGGACGAGCAGCGGTTCACCGCCGACGTCGCCCACGAGCTGCGCACCCCGCTGACCGGGCTGGTCACCGCCGCCGAACTGCTGCCCCCGGGGCGCCCCACCCAGCTGGTGCAGAACCGGGTGCAGGCGCTGCGCGGGCTGGTCGAGGACCTCCTGGAGGTCTCCCGGCTGGACGCCGACGCCGAACTGCCCGACCTCTCGGCGGTGCCGCTGGAACGCGCGGTGCGGCGCACGGTCGCGCTGACCGGCCTGGACGTGGCGGTCGAGGTGGCGGCCGACGCGTCCGTGCGCACCGACCTGCGCCGCCTCGACCGGATCCTCGGCAACCTCCTCCTCAACGCCGACCGCCACGGCGGCGGCACCATCCACCTGAGCGTCGACGGCCACCGCATCACCGTCCGCGACCACGGCCCCGGCTTCCCCGACGAGCTCCTGCGGGACGGCCCGCAGCGCTTCCGCACCAGCGTCCGCGAACGCGGCAAGGGCCACGGCCTCGGCCTCACCATCGCCCGCGGCCACACCCGCGTCATCGGCGCCACCCTCGTCTTCGCCAACCACCCCGACGGCGGCGCCCTCGCCACCCTCACCCTCCCCCCGGCCGGCGCGGACTCCGACGACCCGGCGTCCACGCGCTGACCCTTCCCTCCGCGCGGAGTTCGGTGACGAATCACCCGATTCGTCACGCCCTTCCGGGGGCGGTCCGGCATTCCCGGTGAGACCCGGAAAAATTCCTTCCGTGGGTGTGCAACCGTTCCGCCCCGAGCGATGTCTGACTGACCACAAGGCACGAACAAGCCTTGAGCGCACGGGCCGGGGAGGGGTTCACGGCACGGCGCGCCGTCACTCCCGGGCCGGTCGGAACGATGTCCGTCCGCCCGTGGGAATTCATTCGACTGACCATCTGCTGCCGGCTCCTGCCCGCAACAGAAATGGGGGGTAAGTTCTTATGCGCACGACCATTTCCGGCCGTCGGAACCGCTCGCGCCGCGCCGCCGCCACCGTCCTCGCGACCGTGCTCGCGGGCGGGACCGTCCTGCTCGCGGCGCCCGCCGCCCTCGCGCAGGACGACGTGCCGACGGCGGAGCTCAAGGTCGACGCCCCGGCCGTGATCGGACTCGCCGGCCAGCCGGTCGAGTTCACCGAGACCGTCACCAACACCAGCTCCATGGATTCCGGGTTCCAGCTCTTCCTGAAGGCCGTCACCGGCGCCGGCCTGCCGCAGACGGACGGCATCGCCATCGACTACCGCGACCCGGCCGACGGCGCGTGGAAGTCCGTTCCGCTGTGGATCGACGGCCAGTGGAGCGACACCGCCTACCGGGGTCAGCTGCCCTTCTCCCTGCAGATCCCGGCGCACCGGAGTGCGACGGTGAAGCTGCGGATCGGGCTGCCGATGGGCCGGCCGCACAACGGCGCCGGCAACGGGGGGATCCCCTCCCTGGCCCTGGAGTCCTCCGTGGCCATCGGTGCCCACGGGGCGCCGGCGGTGGAGGTGACCGACACGATCACGGTCGACGGCCTCAGGACCGGGGTGTCCGGCGTCCCGGGCACCGCGGTCGCGGGCGGCGCGCCCATCGAGTTCGACGCCGTGCTGAAGAACCCCACGGCCTCGAACTACGTCAACGTCGCCAACGTCCTGGGCATCGACCCGCACGCCCACGTCGAGGTCCGCAAGGCGAACGGCGCCTGGAGCGCGCTGACGCCGGTCCAGGGCGGCGGTGTCGACGACGGCCTCGGGGTCTACCTGGAGGGCCGTGACTCCTCGATCGGCGCCAACTCGACGACCACCCTGCGGGTCCGGATGTCGTTCGACGCGACCACTCCGCTCGGTCCGGTGACGGTGAACCCGTGCGTCTTCGTCAACGAGAACCCGGCGCGGCCTTTCTCGGGGACGACGATGTGCGCCGAGCGGGCGACCGTGAAGATCGTCGCGCCGGGCGCCTCGGCGTCCAAGGAGCAGCCGCCCGTGAAGGAGGCGTCCGTGAAGGAGGCGTCCGTCGGCAAGGGCGCGCCCGTGAAGGAGGCGCCCGCGGTGAAGCAGCCGCCCGCCGTGAAGGAGGCGCCCGCCGTCAAGGACGCGCCCACGGGCAAGGACGCCGCGCCCGTGGCCGCCCCCGTCGCCCCCGCCCCGTCCGCGTCGGCCACCACCGCCCCCGTGGCGGCGGCCCCGGGCGCGGTCGAGCTGGCCTCGACCGGCTCGTCCGAGCGGACCCCGTCGTACGCGGCGGCCGGCGTCGCCCTGCTCGCCGTCGGCGCCGGCGCCGCCTCCTGGGTCGTCCGCCGCCGCCGCGCCTGACGGCAGCGACCAGGGGGGCTCCGGTGGTCGCCGCCGGAGTCGCCCCAGGGCATGAAGCAAGACCGTTCGACACGTCACCGATCGCTGCCGGCAGGTGCCGGCAGCGCAAACTGGGGGGGGACTTCCCATGCGTTCAACTGTTACCGGCCACCAGGGCCGCGCGCGCCACACGGCCGTTCGTGCCGCCGCCGCCACCGTCCTCGCGACCGCCCTGGCGGGCGGGACCGTCCTGATGTCGGCGCCCACCGCCTCCGCGAACCCCATACCGACGGGGAAGCTCAAGGTGAACGCCCCGGCTGCGGTCGGAGGCGCCGGGCAGCCGGTCGAGTTCACCGAGACCATCACCAACACCGGTTCCCAGAAGGCCGACTACCACCTTCACCTGAGGGTCACCAGCGACGGACAGGTGGCGAGCGACCACGCCATCGTCATTGACTACCGCGACCCGGCCAAGGGCACGTGGAAGTCCGTTCCGCTGACGGCCGACAGCACGGGGGGCCTCGCCTATGACGGTGAGGTTCCCCGGGCGTTCGAGATCCCGGCGCACAGCAGTGTGACGCTGCGTCTGCGGATCGGCGTTCCGATGGGTTTGCCGCACAACGGTGCCAGCAACGGCTGGGTCCAGTCGGTGGCCCTCGAGTCCCGCTTGGGTATCGGTGCCCGCGGGGCCGCGGCGGACATCGTGACCAAGGGGATCAAGGTCCGGAACATCTCGCCCTCGCTGTCCCGCGTCCCGGCCACCGCGGTCGCGGGCGGCGCACCGATCGAGTTCGACGCCGTGGTGAAGAACTCCACGCCGTCGAACTACATCAACGTCGCCAACACCCTGTTCGTCGACCCGCACGCCACCGTCCAGGTCCGCAGGCCGAACGGCACCTGGACCACCCTGAAGAAGGTCTACAAGGGCATTCCCGACGACAACCCCGGGGTCTACCTCCAGGGCCGGGACTCCAGCCTCCGCGCCAACTCGACGACTACCGTCCGGGTCCGGGTGTCGTACGACGCCACCACCCCGCTCGGGCCGACGGACATCGGGCGGTGCGTCTACGTCAACGAGAGTCCGACCACGCCGTTCCGGGGGACGACGACCTGCACCAAGGGTGCCACCGTGCAGATCGTCGCGCCGGGCACCAAGGGCTCCACGGGCACCAAGAACACCACCGGCTCCAAGGGGCAGGCGCCCGTGAAGCCGGCGCCCGCCACCAAGGGCAAGTAGGCCCGACTGCGGTCGTGGGGGCGGCTCCGGCACCTGCCGGGGCCGCCCCGCTGCCGTCCTGCCTCGCGACGCTGCCGGACTACGAAGGGGCCGCGGCGTCCAGGGCCGGGGCGAGGACGGCGAAGGCCTCGGCCGTCAGGGCGGCCGGGTCGGCGGCGCCGTCGCTGTCGCTCCACCGCTCCAGGACGGCGCCGAAGGCGGTGAGCGCCATCCCGGCCGCGAGCCGGGGGTAGAGGTCGGTGGCCGGGTCGCGCCCCAGGCGGGCGGCCAGCTCCGCCGACAGCCCCTCGCGCCACTCGGCCTGCCGCTCCAGGAAGCGTGCGTGCAGGGCCGGGGTGCGCAGGATCAGCTGGACGGCCCGCAGTGGCCGCTCGCCGTGTTCGCCGTGCGTGCCGCAGACGGTCAGCGGCACCGAGACGGCCTGCCGCAGTGCCGCCGAGGGGGGTTCGCCGGCGGGGCGGGCGGCCAGTTCGGCGCGGATGCCGCTGCCCAGGTCGGCCAGGAACCGGACGATCACGTCCTCCTTGGACGCGAAGTAGCGGAAGAACGTCCGCTTGGACACCCCGGCCTCGGCCGCGATCGTGTCCACGGTGACCGCGTCGAACCCCTGGGCGGTGAGCAGCCGGAAGGCGGCCTCGGTCAGTTCGTCCTCGACGAGTTGACGCTTGCGCTGGGCCAGGCTGACGGCGGGTCCGGGAGTCACCCGACGATCGTAACGCCATGCCGGGGATGTCATCCAGTAGCGCCTTGACACCGAGTGACACTCGCGGCAGCATCTGCCACATGAAGCCTTTGGAACCAACGGACGGCAGTGCGGGCTGGAACGCCGGGCGGATCCCGGACCAGAGCGGGCGGGTGTTCGTCGTCACCGGCGCGAGCAGCGGGCTGGGACTGGCCACCGTCCGGGCGCTGGCCGAACGCGGCGGGCGGGTGGTCCTGGCGGTCCGCGACGAGGAACGGGGCCGCCGCGCCGTCGCCGGCCTCACCTCCGCCGCCGGGGACGCCCGCCTCGCCGAGCGCCTCGCCGAGCGACTGGAGGTCCGCCACCTCGACCTGGCCGATCTCGACACCGTCTGGACCTTCGCCGACCGGCTGCGCACCGATCACCCCCGGCTGGACGTCCTCGTCAACAACGCGGGCGTGTTCGCCCCGCCCCGCGCGCTCAGCCCGCAGGGCCACGAGCTGCAGTTCGCCGTCAACCACCTCGGCCACTTCGCCCTCACCGGCCTGCTGCTCGACGCCCTCGCCGCCGGCCGCGACCCGCGCGTGGTGACCGTCAGCTCGCTCAACCACCGCAAGGGGCGGATCCGCTTCGACGACCTCACCGGCGTGCGCGGCTATTCGCCGATGGCCTTCTACGACCAGTCGAAGCTCGCCAACGCGCTCTTCGGCCGCGAGCTCCACCGCCGGCTGACCGCGTCCGGCAGCCCGGTGCGCAGCCTGCTCGCCCACCCCGGCTACACCGCCACCAACCTGCAGACCAGCGGGCCCACCGGCCTCACCCGGCTGCTCTTCGGACGGCTGCTCAGGCCGCTCGCCCAGCGCCCGGCGGACGGCGCGCTGCCGCAGCTCTACGCGGCGACCGAACCGGCCGCCCGGGGCGGGGAGTTCATCGGGCCGGACGGCCGGGGCGAACTGCGCGGCGCGCCGACCCCGGTCCGGCTCGGCCCCCCGGCGGCCGACCCCGGGGCGGCCCGCCGGCTCTGGGCGCTCTCGGAGGAGCTGACCGGCGTGCGGTTCGGCCTGGCCGAGGCCGCGGCCTGAGGCGGTGTCCTGATGCCGGCGTCCTGACGCCGGCGTCCTGAGGCCGGCGGCCTGATGCCGGTTCACGCGGGCTCCGCGGCCGTGCTTCAGCGGCCGAGCGCCCGGTCGGCGATCAGCCGGGCGCAGGCCGCCGCGTCCAGCACGGCGGTGTCCACCTCCAGGTCGTAGCGCACGCCCCGGTGCACCGCCTCGGCCTGGGCCGCGGCCATCCCGGGGACGCGGTCGCCGCGGGCCCGTTCACGGGCGGCGGCCACCTCGGGCGCGCAGCGCACGCCGACCCAGAGCACGTTCAGGCCGTCCAGTGCCCCGCGCCAGCGCCGCTGGGAGGCGGTGGCGCCGAGGAACACCTCGTCGACCACGATCCGCGCGCCGGCCCGGACCATCGCCGCGACGCCGAGCGTCCAGGCGGCGTCCAGCGCGGCGAACGCCGGCCCGACGGTCACCGTTCCGTCGCCGTGCTCCAGCCCGCCGATGCCCGCCCCGCCGATGCCCGCCCCCTGCGACGAGGGGACCGCCTCCCGAGCGGACACGCCGCGATCGCCGCCGCTGCCCGGTCCGGCCTCACCAACCGCGCCGGGCGCGGCTCCGCCGGAGCCACCGCCGGAGCCGCGCAACGCGGCGGGCAGGGCGGCGATCAGCGTGTCCACCCCGAGGGTCAGCCAGGGGACCGGCAGCACCTCCTGCAAGTGGCGGGCGATGCTGGACTTCCCGGAGCTGGAGCCCCCGTTGAGGACGATCACCTGACAATCGGTCATCCGATCACTCTAGAGGGGCGGTCCAGGTAGGACCGGGTGGTCACTCGATGGTCACGCTCACTTCCATCCGGTCCGCACCGGGCGTGCCCGCGACGTCGAGGGTGACGCCGCTCCAGGTGCCGCCGGGCTCGTTCAGCGCCGGGAGGGTGTGCTCGCCGATGCTGGTGTTGCCGAGCGACGGGTAGAGGTCGGTGTCGTCGCCACGGTTGCCCTGGCCGAAGATCTTCGCCAGGTCGCGCCGGCCGTCGGCCTGCATCAGCTCGATGGCGAGGTGCTTCTCGTCGTTGACGTTGTCGATGCTCTCGTCGACGACGTACGCGGCGATGCCCTGGTCCGGCAGGAACTCGTCCTGCCCGCTCTGGCGCCGGTACTCGACGATGATGTACTGCGTTCGGGTCATCCGCGGGCTGCGGACGAACAGGATGTCGCCGCCCTCGGAGACCGGGTGCAGGGTGAGGTCCTTGGTGGTGCTCTCGATCAGCTTCGGGGTGGTCCAGCCCTGGAACATCCGCAGCATGCCGTTCGGGTACACCGGGGTGATGCCCTTGTTGCCCCAGGAGCCGGCCGCCATCAGGCAGTAGTTGCCGAGGCCGTTGGACTTGGTGAACTCGATGTCGCCGGTGTCGTAGTAGTCGGCGTAGCCGCAGGCGAGGTGGCCCCACTCGTGGCAGCAGACGCCGACCTTGCAGTCCTCGGGGACGGTCAGGAAGGTCTGCATGGCCAGGCCGGGCGCGACGGGGGTGGGGTCGTCGTTGAGCCACTTGGCGCTCCACAGGGCGTCCGGCACCTTGGCCGGGTCCTCGACCGCCTCGGCACCGGTGCCGGCGTGGACGACGAACAGGGCGGTGACGTCGCCCGTGCCGAGGGCGTCGAAGTCCTTGGTGAACTGCACGCCGCCCTTCTTGATCGCGATCTCCAGGGCGTCGGCGGCCATGCCCTGCTCGTTCCTGGGCGGGTTGCCCTGGCCGGACTGGTTGTCGGCGTAGAAGGAGATCGGGTGCGGCAGCTGGAACCAGCCGTGCACCTCGCCCTGGACGTCGATGCCGCCGGCGCTCGGGTCGGTCGCGTCGAAGCCGCTGATCAGCCGGTAGTAGTCGCGCATCGAGCCGGTGGCGAAGGTACCGGAGCTGAACAGCAGCTCCTTGAAGTGTTCGGGGGTGTTCGCGGGGTCGTGGGGCAGGTCGGGGAACTCCACCAGCAGCACCATGGTCCGCACGACGCCCTTGAGCTGCTTGCTCGGACGGGTGATCAGCTGGGCGTCGGTGCTGGGACCGGGGCGGGTGGCCCCGTCGTCGAGCCCGATGACGTTCTCGCCGCGCACCCGGGATCGCCAGACGTAGTAGTACTGGCCGAAGGTGATGAACTTGGGCAGCCGGCGGGTCTCGATCAGGTTCAGGTACTCGTCGTGGAGCGCCTGGAGCGCGTCCGGTGACAGCGGGACCGGACAGGAGCGCGGACGGGACAGGTCGTTGGGGAGGGAACGGGGACGCAACGGGGTTAATGTGTGACGCATGGTGACGGCTCCTTCGAGCCTGCTCACCCCGCCGGGGCGTGTGCGGCGCCGCTGGGGCGTGGTCGGCGCTCCGCCGGGTGGGGAGGTCGCCGGCAATCGGGCCGGCTCGCCGACGGGCGGTCGGGTCTGGCCGGTACCGATTGCGAAACGGGTGATATGCGGTTTTCTGTCCCTATTTTGACGCTCCGCATGCCCGCAGCACCAGACCCGAAGCCCTGTCGGTTTCCGCCGGGTGCCGCTCAGCCCGCCCGGTACGCCGCCGCGGCCGCCGTGAAGGAGGCGGCGAGCTGCGGGTATCCCGCCCAGTGCAGGTGCAGATACGAAGCGTGAATATTCTCCGCCCCGGCCGCGCCCGCGAATCCCTCGGTGCGCGGACCGGTCGGCAATCGCCAGCCCCAGGCGGGCCGTTCGCCCTGACCCGGCTCGCAGACCGTCCGGTGGAACTCGTGCCCCCGCAGCCTGGCCCCGGCCGGCGCCAGCGGCGAGTCGTGCAGCGCGACGGCCTCCCGGTACCCGAGGGTCAGCCGCTCGGTCATCCGGGCCGAGGTGTCCAGTACCCCGCACATCGGCAGCCCGTCCAACTCGCGCCCGAGGTAGAGCAGTCCGGCGCACTCGGCCGAGACCGGTCCGCCCGAGGCCGCGAACGCCGCGATCGCGGAGCGCAGTTGATCGTTCGCACTGAGTTCCCGGACGTACAGCTCGGGGAACCCGCCGCCGATCACCAGGCCCGCCGTGCCCGCCGGCAGGCCGTCGGCGTGCAGCGGGTCGAACGGCACCACCTCGGCGCCGGCCGCGCTCAGCAGCTCGGCGTTCTCCGCGTACGAGAAGGAGAACGCCGCGCCCCCGGCCACCGCGATCCGCGGCGCGCCCTCGACGTGGGACACCTCGCCCGAGGGGTCCCACGGCTCGGCGTCCAGTGGCGGGGCGGTCCGCGCCAGCGCCAGCACCGCGTCGAGGTCCACCGAGCCGGCGACCAGCGCGCCCATGTCCGCCACCGCCCGCAGCGCCTCCGCCGAGCGCTCCACGGCCGGGATCAGCCCCAGGTGCCGGGACGGCGTGGCGACCGCCGCCGAGCGCCGCACCGCGCCCAGCACCGGCACCCCCGAGCCCTCCTCCAGGGCCTCCCGCAGCAACTGCTCGTGGCGGTCGGAGGCGACCCGGTTGAGGATCACCCCGGCCAGCCGCACCTGCGGGTCCCAGGAGGCGAAGCCGTGCACCAGCGCCGCCACCGAGCGGGACTGCGAGGAGGCGTCCACCACCAGCACCACCGGGGCCCGCAGCAGCTTGGCCACGTGCGCGGTGGACGCCAGCTCGCCGCGCCCGGAGGCGCCGTCGAACAGGCCCATCACGCCCTCGACCACCGCCACGTCCGCCCCGGCGGCGCCGTGCAGGAAGAGCGGGGCGATCCGCTCCGGCCCGCACATGAACGCGTCCAGGTTGCGGCCCGGCCGCCCGGCGGCCAGCCCGTGGTAGCCGGGGTCGATGTAGTCCGGGCCGACCTTGTGCGGCGAGACGGCCAGCCCGCGCGCGCCGAGCGCGGCGATCAGACCGGTGGCGATGGTGGTCTTGCCGGCGCCCGAGGAGGGCGCCGCGACGACGAGACGGGGGATGTTGTTCAACGAACTACCACTCGATACCGCGCTGGCCCTTGCGGCCGGCGTCCATGGGGTGCTTGACCTTCGTCATCTCGGTGACCAGGTCGGCGGCGTCGGTGAGCGCCTGCGGCGCGTACCGGCCGGTGATCACCACGTGCTGGCTGCCCGGGCGGTCCTTCAGCACGGCCACCACCTCGTCCGGGTCGATCCAGCCCCAGTGCATCGGGTAGGTGAACTCGTCCAGCACGTAGAAGCGGTAGGTCTCGGCGGCCAGGTCGCGCTTGACCTGCTCCCAGCCCTCCTTGGCCGCCGCCTCGCTGTCCAGCTCCATCGCGTCGGTGCGCTGGATCCAGGACCAGCCGGAGCCCATCTTGTGCCAGTCGACGGTCCCGCCCTCGCCGGAGGCGCCGAGCACGCGCAGCGCGTTCTCCTCGCCGACCTTCCACTTGGCGGACTTCACGAACTGGAACACCCCGACCGGCCAGCCCTGGTTCCAGGCGCGCAGCGCCATGCCGAACGCGGCGGTGGACTTGCCCTTGCCGGGGCCGGTGTGCACGGCGGTGATCGGCAGGGTACGGCGCTGACGGGTCGTCAGGCCGTCGTCGGGAACGCTCTCGGGGACACCCTTGGGCATGTCGGCTCAGGCCGCCTTTCGCATCGCGGGGGAGGTCGGACGGTTCTCGCGGACGAGCGAGGCGACGCCGTCGGCGCGCAGCTCGTCCAGGGTCACGGAGGCGGCCCGCAGCCGGGCCGCCAGGGCGCCGGCCAGGCCGAGGCGGACCGGACCGGACTCGCAGTCCAGCACCACGCTCGCCACGCCCTGCGCGGCCAGCAGTCCGGCCGCCCGGTGGGACTGCGCGACGGCGTCCCGCCCGCCCCCGGTGGCCCGGCCGTCGGTCACCACGACCAGCAGCGGACGGCGGTCCGGGTCGCGCAGCCGCTCGACCCGCAGCACCTCGTGGGCCCGCAGCAGCCCGGCCGCCAGCGGGGTGCGCCCGCCGGTGGGCAGCGACTCCAGCCGGGCCGCGCCGACCTCCACCGAGGAGGTGGGCGGCAGCGCCAGCTCGGCCGAGGCGCCGCGGAAGGTGATCATGCCGATCTTGTCGCGGCGCTGGTAGGCGTCCATCAGCAGCGACAGCACCGCGCCCTTGACGGCGGTCATCCGCTGCCGGGCCGCCATCGAACCGGAGGCGTCCACGACGAACAGCACCAGGTTGGACTCCCGCCCCTGACGCACCTGCTCGCGGAAGTCGTCCTTGTGCAGCACCAGCGCGCGCGAGGACCGGCCGCGCGCCACCTGGTGCGGGGCGGCGGCGCGCAGCGTGGCGCTCAGGTGCAGCCGGGCGAGCCGGCCCCGGGGGCGGCGGGCCCGGATGGTGTGGCCGCCGTCGGTCTCGGCGGGGGAGCGGCGGCCCTGGGCGCCGCGTCCGGTGCCGTCCACCGCGAACAGCCGGGTGCGGTACGGGTCGCCGGCCGCGACCGGCGCCGACTCCCGGGCGGGGGAGGGGTGCTGGGCCGGGACGGGCTGCGGGTCCGCCGGCTGCGCCGCCTCGGCGCCCTCGGCCGCCTCGACGGGCGGGCCGTCCGGGCCGGAGGGCTCGGGCGCGCCGCCGCCCCCGCCGGGGCCGCCGTCCTGCGGGCCGCCGCCGTCGGGGCCGCCCTCCGGGTCCGGGTCCTCCTCGGGCTCCTCCGGCCCCCGCGGCTGCGGCTCGGGCTCGGGCTCGGCGTGCTCCTCCAGCACCCGGTCCAGCTGCTCCTCGTCCAGCCCGGGCGCGTCGAACGGGTTGCGCCGGCGGCGGTGCGGCAGCGCCAGCTGGGCGGCCTTGCGGACGTCCTCCGCCAGCACCTCGGTGCGCCCCGCCCAGGCGGCCAGCGCGACGGCGGTGCGCGCCATCACGATGTCCGCGCGCAGCCCGTCCACCTCGAAGGCCGCGCAGACGGCGGTGATCTGACGCAGCGCCGTGTCGGTCAGCTCCACCCGCCCCAGCAGCTCCCGGGCGGCGGTGATGCGCGCCGCCAGCGCCCGCTCCTCCCCGGCGAACCGGGCGGCGAACGCGGCCGGGTCGGCGTCGTAGGCGAGCCGGCGGCGCACCACCTCGGCCCGCTCCGCCGGCTCCCGGGTCGCGGCGATCTCCACCGTCAGGCCGAACCGGTCGAGCAGCTGCGGCCGCAGCTCGCCCTCCTCCGGGTTCATCGTGCCGACCAGCAGGAAGCGCGCCGCGTGCCGCACCGACACGCCCTCGCGCTCGACGTAGGAGCGGCCCATCGCGGCGGCGTCCAGCAGCAGGTCCACCACGTGGTCCTGCAGCAGGTTCACCTCGTCGATGTAGAGCACGCCGCGGTGCGCCTGGGCCAGCAGGCCCGGCTCGTAGGCCTTGACGCCCTCGGCGAGCGCCCGCTCCAGGTCCAGCGAGCCGACGATCCGGTCCTCGGAGACGCCGACCGGCAGCTCGACCAGCCGGGCCGGGCGCGGCGAGGCCGGGGCGCCGCCGTGCGCGCCGTCCGGGCACTGCGGGTCCGGCGCCGCCGGGTCGCAGGCGAAGCGGCAGCCGTCGACGGTCGCGATGGACGGCAGCAGCCCGGCCAGCGCGCGCACCATGGTCGACTTGGCGGTGCCCTTCTCGCCGCGCACCAGCACCCCGCCGACCGCCGGGGAGACGGCGTTCAGCAGCAGGCCGAGCCGCAGGTCGGCCATGCCGACGATGGCGGTGAACGGGTATCGGACGTCACTCATGCATGCTCCCAGGGGCCCCGGGCGCAAGGGTCGGCAGCGATCCGGCCGCCGGCACCCCGCCCTCGATCAGCTTCCACAACGCGTCGGTGTCCGCGTGCTCCTCGATCAGCTCGCCCAGCCGGTCCAGCCGGGCCTCCCGCGCGGCGGCGAACGAGGTGTCCGGCGCGGGCACGAACGCCCGGCCGGCGGCCGCCGCGGCCTCGCGCAGCAGCGCGCGCCGGAAGCCGTCGTTCTCCAGCACGCCGTGCCAGGTCGTCCCCCACACCGAGCCCACCCGGCAACCGTCCAGACCGCGTCCCTCGCCATCGGAGACGAACGGCTCCCCGTCCTCGACGGTGACGACGCCGTGGTGGATCTCGTAGCCCTCGACCCGCTCCCCGAAGGCCTCCCCGACGGGCCGGGCGAGCACCTTCCCGGCGCCGAACCGCACCCGGGTCGGCAGCAGCCCGAGGCCCTCCACCGCGCCCGCCTTCGACTCGACCTCGTCCACGATCGAGTGCGCCAGCATCTGGTAGCCGCCGCAGACCCCGAGCAGCGGCTGCCCGGCCGCCGCCCTGGCCCTCAGCACCGGCTCCAGGCCGCGCTCGCGCAGCCAGCCGAGGTCCGCGACGGTGGCCCGGGTGCCGGGCAGCACCACCAGGTCGGCGTCGGCCAGCTCCTCCGGGCGGGTGGCCCAGCGGACCAGCACCCCGGGCTCCTGGGCGAGCGCGTCCAGATCGGTGAAGTTGGACAGCCGGGGGAAGCGCAGCACGGCCACCCGCAGCACGTCCGCGCCGAGCGGTCCGCGCGCGGCGGTCCGGTCGACGACGGTGGACAGGTCGAGCGAGTCCTCGGCGTCCAGCCACAGGTCCGGCAGCATCGGCAGGGTGCCCAGCACCGGACGGCCGGTCAGCTCGCGCAGCATCTCCAGCCCGGGGGCGAGCAGCCGGGCATCGCCGCGGAACTTGTTGACGAACCAGCCCACCACGTGCCGCTGGTCCTCGGCCGACAGCAGCGCCAGCGTCCCGTACATCGCCGCGAAGACCCCGCCGCGGTCGATGTCGCCGACCACCACGACCGGAAGCCCGGCGGCGGTCGCCAGGCCCATGTTGGCGATGTCGCGGTCGCGCAGGTTGATCTCGGCGGGGGAGCCCGCGCCCTCGCAGACCACCACGTCGAAGCGGCGCCTGAGGTCCGCCAGGCACTCCAGGGCGCGCTCCAGCAGCACCGGCTTGCGCTCCCGGTAGTCCAGCGCGCCGACCTCGGCGACCGGCCGGCCCAGCAGCACCACCTGGCTGCGCCCGTCCCCGCCGGGCTTGAGCAGCACCGGGTTCATCGCCGCCTCCGGCTCGACCCGGGCCGCCTGGGCCTGCATCGCCTGGGCACGGCCGATCTCGGCGCCGTCCGCGGTGACGAAGGAGTTCAGCGACATGTTCTGCGCCTTGAACGGCGCGACGGAGACACCCTGCCGGGCCAGCCAGCGGCAGATGCCCGCGGTGACCACGCTCTTGCCGGCGTCCGAGGTCGTCCCGGCGACCAGCAGCGCCTTGCTCATGACCCAACCCTCCGCTTCCCGCCCAGCGCCGCCCGCAGCAGCAGGTGCCCGGCGACCGTCGTACCCAGGGCCAGCGCGCTCACCCGCCGGGAGAGCACGCAGGCCCGTTCGATGTCCTCCACCCCGACGGGGCGCAGTTCCCCTCCCAGCACGGGGCGGTGCTCGACGCGCTCCCCGTACCGCAGCGTGCCGCCGAGGCGCACGCCCACCGCGCCGGCGAAGGCCGACTCGGCCTGGCCGGCGTTCGGGCTGGGGTGTGCCGAGCCGTCGCGCCGCCAGACCCGCCAGGCGGTGCGCGGCGCGGGCGCGGCGGCCACCGTCAGCAGCGCGGTCAGCCGCGCGCCCGGCCAGCCCGCCACGTCGTCCAGCCGCGCCGAGGCCCAGCCGAACCGGGCGTAGCGCGGCGAGCGGTGACCGACCATCGCGTCCAGGGTGTTCACCGCGCGGAACGCCAGCAGGCCGGGCGTGCCCGCGAGACCGCCCCAGACCAGGGCGTTGACCACGGCGTCGGCGGTGTTCTCGGCCACCGACTCGACGACCGCGCGGGCCAGCTGCCGCTCGTCCAGCGCGCTGGGGTCGCGCCCGCACAGGTGCGGCAGCCGCGCGCGGGCGGCCGTCAGGTCTCCGGCGGCGAGCGAGCGGCCGATGGCGCGGGCCTCGCGGGTCAGTGAGGTGCCGCCGAGCACCGTCCAGGTCGCGGCGGCGGCGAGCGCGGCCCGGCCGGGCGGACGGCGGGCCAGCAGCCGGTCGGCGGCGATCGCCCCGGCCGCGACGGTGCCCACGGTCAGGGCGGTGAAGGCGGTGCCGACGGCGCGGTGGTCGCGCCAGAGCAGGTGCTCCAGCCGGCCGGCGGCGGAGCCGAAGCCGGCCACCGGGTGGCCGCGGCGGGGGTCGCCGAACCGGGCGTCGGCCAGGTACCCGGCGACGGCGCCCGCGCCGAAGGCGGCGGCCCCGCTCAGCGGGTGCACGGCAGGGCGCAGCATCGCGTGCGTGTCCTCACTCAGGGTCCGCGCCCTGGATCGACGAACGGGGGGCGAGAGTCTCCTGGCTTCCGGGTCGGACGCACACTCCGGGCCTTCCAGCGGCTTCTGACGGCCCGCCGTGGCGTGTTCCGGTCGTGCTCCCCGGTGACAGTGGCGGGACCGCGCCGGACTCGCACCGGCTTCCTCTGCATGCCTCCGTATTGGCTGAAGGATCCCATCACGGGCCCGAACCGGGAGTCAACCGAGGTCGTGGACGGTGTTGGTCACACCGTGCGCCGCCCCTGAATATGCAGACCGGTCTACTGACTCCCCGTGTGATTTTCATCCCGGAACAACCCGTACGGCCGTGTCCTACTGGCTTCCCTCCGCCCGCGCGAGTGGACTGGGCTGAGGAGTGGGTCCAGACACCGAGCAGCGGGGAGCGAGTATGCGTTGGGGAATCGCGGCCACCGTGGCGGCCGCAGCCGTCGGCACCGGGGCCGCCGTTCTGGTGATCGGCCGCCGGGCCTCCGAGCGGATGGTCCGCCCGGCCGCCGGTGCCCGCGAGCGGACCGGCCCGGTGCTGGTCCGCGGCCTCGGCGCCGGAGAGGTCACCTTCACCCGCACCGCCGTGAGCGAGCGCCCCGGCCGCTGGGCCGTCGAGTGGGGCGAGGACGGCCACGCCGTCGTCGAGGAGGTGCTGCGCCGCGACGACGCGGACGTCACCCGCCGCCTGGTGCGCGCCGACCGCGGCACCCTCACAGCCGGCACCGAGGTCCGCTTCACCCCCCGCGTCCACCTCGGCGACCCGGCCCGGGCGCTCGGCCTGCCGTTCGCCGAGACCGCCGTCGAGGGCGAGCTCGGCACCATGCCCGCCTGGCGGCTGGACGGCAAGCGCGGCACCTGGGTGGTCCTGGTGCACGGCCCCGGCGCCGATCGGGAGCAGAGCCTGCCCGTCCTGTCCGAGCTGCAGCGCCTGGGCCTGCCCGTCCTCGCCGTCACCTACCGCGGCGACGCCGGCGCCCCGGCCTCCCCGGACGGCCTCGGCCACTTCGGCGAGACGGAGTGGCGCGACGTCGAGGCGGCGGTGCGCACCGCTCTGGACGGCGGCGCGGGCCGGGTCGTCCTCTACGGCTGGTCGCTCGGCGCCACGATGGCCCTGCAGACCGCCGCCCGCTCGGACCTCGCCCCCTCGATCAGCAGCCTGGTCCTGGACTCGCCGGTCCTGGACTGGCCGGCCACCGCCCGCCGGGACGCCGCCCGCTCCGGTTTCCGGGGCGCGGCCGCCGAACTCGGCGCGCTCGCCGCCCAGGGCCGCACCGGCGTGGATCTGGCCGACTTCGCCCGCCTCGCCGAGGGTACGGACCTGCGGGTGCCCACCCTGGTGCTGCACGGCCCCGACGACCCGGTGGCGCCGTTCTCCGCCGCCGAGCGCCTGGCCCGCCGCCGCCCGGACGTGGTCAACCTCCAGGCCTTCCCGGGGGGTGACCACGCCGCCCTCTGGAACACCGATCCGGACCGCTACGCCGAGACCCTCCGCCGCTGGCTCACCCCGTTCTGCTGACCCCCCGCCGAAACCCGTTCCGCCCCCCCCGCCGCGCGGAACGGGGCGGAATACCGGCCCACCCCGGTTCCGTCTGGCATGAACCCGCCACAAAGATCAAGCCAGTCGGTTTGGCCTCTGTTGCCCGATCTTGTCGAGCCCCCGCGCCCCTCGCCCGCCCCCCGCGGACAACCGGATGTGACAGATGGCCGGTACAAGGGGAAGACTGCTCGACGTGACGTCTCGGAATCCGCGCGACCGTGATGCCCCGCTCCCGCCGACGATCGGTACCGGTGCGACGGTGACCCGTCTCCCCGGAACGGCCCACCGCCCCGCCGGCGCCAGGCCGGGGGCCCCGGGCGTACCCCGCCGACGAGGCCCCGCCCCCGCACCCGGCCGTGGCCGGGTCCCCGTGCCGGAGGGCTTCCCCGCTCCCGCCGAGCTCGCCCCGCTGGCCCGCCGCATGCTGGTCGACGCCGTCCGGATCGCCCGCTGGTCCGGCGACCTCGACGAGGTCGACAAGCGCGGCGAGCTGCTCCCCGACGACGCCCGCGCGGCCGGCCGCGCCCTCGCCATGACGGTGGGCGCCGCCGCCAAGGCCTGGGGCCAGGCCCTGCTGGTCGGCCTGGTCGAGGCCAGGGACGGCGGCGCCGGCCCCGGCTGGCGCCTGCACGCCTGGGAGCACGACGACGAGGCGGTGGTCCGCGGCTGGTCGGCACTGTTCGACGCCTGGACACTGCTCGCCCCGGTGCCGCCCGCCGCCCTGCGCGGCGTCTTCGCGGTGCTCGCCGGGCAGGCCGTCGACCAGGCGCCGCAGCTGCTCTCCTTCCTCCATCTGGTGGACGGCCCGGTGGCCGACGTCGAGCTGCTGGAGCTGCTCAGGCGCGGCCTGGACGAGCGCCGGGTCGGCGGCGGCGAGGGCGCCTTCGGCCTCTCGCCCGTCCCGCACGCGGCCTCCGCCGTCTCCGCCGTCCGCGGCACCTGCCGCGAGCCGCAGATCGACACCCCGGCCTCGCCCGCCGACGTCGCCGCCGTCCTGGACTGGATGCTGGACGGCCTGGCCGCCGTCGGCGCGCTGACCCGCCGGGACAACGCGGCCGAGCTCTCCCCGCTCGGGCACTGGGCGGTGCGGGCCAAGCTGGAGGAGATCTGCACCGTCGCGCAGACCGCCGCCGGCCACATCGAGCAGAGCGCGCTGGAGCTGCTGAGCGCCTGCGCCGACTACTCGCCCGGCCCGGCCCGCGCCGAGTACCGGGCCTGGCTGGCCGCCCGCCCGGCCGACCGGGCGGTGGCCGAACTGCTGGAGGCCGCGCAGGGCGAGGACGCGCTGGTGCGCGGCCTGGCCTTCGAGGCGCTGCGGGTGGCCGGCGTGACCGCCGAGCAGGCCGTCCGGGCCGCGGTCGACGAGGCGGTGCTGCGCCCGTACGCGCTGCTCTGGCTGGCCGAGCGCTCCGACGAGGGGGTCTCCCCGGCCGACGTGCTGGGCGCGGAGGACGCCGCCTGGCTCTGGGTGGACACCGCCGCGGCCGTGCTCGACCACGGTGAAACGGAACTGCTGGTCGGCCACGTCGAGGGCGCCTCGGCCGGCGACCCGGTGCGGCTGTTCGCCCGGGCCCGGCAATCCGGGCACCCGCGGGCGGCCTCGGTGCTGACCGCCGTCTCCGGCGTCCACCCGGACCCGGGCGTGGCCCGCGCGGCCCGCCGCTCGGCGTTCAGCGTCCACCGCGGCGGCGCGTAGCGGTTCCGGCCCGCACCCGCGAGTGCGCGGGCATGCGCCGGACGTAACGTCATGATTCGTCCGGGAGGGCCCCCTCACCCTCCCGTACCCTCGAACATCTCCTGGA